>JALNVI010000001.1 GCA_023231425.1 Desulforhopalus sp.
CACGTTTGCCAGTGAAAACTTCCAGCGGGGTTAGCCCTTTTAAGACCTTTCTCGGTGTCAATTTCAACACCAGGAGTGTGTCGGAGAATTGCTATTTTGGTTCAGTTCAAGGCATTGGCAAGAAATTAAGCGGAGCCATATAGTTAATATTGCGAATATTAATTTTTCGCCAATAACACAGAAATGGGACAAAAGAGCTTTCTCCGACAAGGCTCCCAGGACTCCGTTGTCTCTTTCCTCTTGAGAAAGAGTCGCCATGGCAATTTTTTTGGGCCAGAGTCTCTTGAGTCTGCCATTAGTATTTTCATTTGTCCCTCTCTGCCAGCCTGCGTATCTTTTTGCAAAAAAGACATCGATGGAATGGCGTTTATTGATTTTGGAGTGAGCCGCAAATGCGCTCTCCACAAGAGTAACAAGGGACGCATTCTGCCCATAAACAGTATCTCCTTCCCAGTGCCCAAGTCGCTTCCTCTGATTCCCGATCTGAGGACGTTCTGCAATGTCTACGCGGTCAGGAATAAGAGAACCCCCGGCTCGTTTACGTTTACCGCCTTTCCAGCGACGTTTGCCATACCGTGGGAGATACGTGTGGAGTTTTCCTCCCTTTTGCCGGTCTTTATAAATCCAGTCATAAATCGTTGTCTGACAAACATGTTTTTGTAAAGGTAATTCAACAGAAAATCGATAGCTTATAAACTCTGTGGACCAGCCCGGTCGGAGCCACTTTCGTATAGCCTGCAATACTTCAGGGTTTTGTTTTGTGACCTTCTCCGCAGATTTTCGTCTGGTCATCGCTGTGACCTGAGCATTGCAGGGATCATATTCCCCTTCAAAAGAGTTACGACGAATTTCACGTGAAATTATACTCTTAGAACGATTCAGTGTACCAGCAATCTCAGCCTGAGACCTTCCTCTTTGAAGAAAGGCCATGATCTGGAACCTTTCTAAAAGAGTGCAGCTGGTAACGAGTGCTGGTTCCTGTGCATGGTACCCCCCGGTCAGGTTGTGGTGACGTAACCATACTGGCACAGCCCAGTCGTTTTTATATCACGGTGTTGCACCTCTTGTACTAAGCCAGCGTCGGTGGCAATTTTTCTGGTTTGTTTTTTTTAAATTTAATACAAAGCAGGATTACGATACCAAGAGCAATCATAATAAGAGTGCCACCGAACAAAGGCCGATAGAAAAACCAGGCAATACTGATGGTAATAAGGGAAAACACCCCAGAGACAAGCATTGAGATGAGTTTTGTGCCTGCACCTGTAAAGGAACCGATGGCTGGCACAATGCTGGCTAATACGACAAGAGGAGCAAGAATCATATTTACTCCCAGAGCCATTAGAAGAGCCCCGACTGCTCTCAATATCCAGGTCATAACTGTATTTGTTTGCTGTGCTTGCTGAAACATGGTCTCAGCAGTATGAATTCCCATTTGGAGAAGTTCAATGCTCCCACCGGTTGAGGTCTTATAGGGCTCAAAGCTCGCTCCAGTCTGGCGGGCCACCAGAGTGACATCAGCTGGCAGGATTACCCGGTAGTGGACGCGAAGATCTCCAATATGGGCGACGTTTGGGTCAACGCCAATATAGAAGCCGTCATTGTTGCGAAATATTTTTAGTTGAGTGCCCTCGGGAGATTTTACCTCTGCGCCAAGCGTAAGGGGCGATGCATTGTCAATTTTTTCAACCAAAGAAATCGGCAACCGGAAGGCTCCCAGGTGGACATCATCAGCTATGAATGTCTTAGAATCATAAGTCATCTGAGTCGGATTAGTATGACCTGCAGGCTTCTTGAAATTCGCCGAATTGGCAACTCTCTTACTCCACTCTTTGGCGTAACTGAAGGTCGTAACGGTCTCCTCGCCGCCACCAAATTGCTTTTTGGTCTCGCTTCTGCTTGATTCTTGCCACTGGTACATTTCCACATCACGAATCAGGCTTATAGCCTGAACCTGGACACCGAGTTCGTGGTCAAAAAGAGTCGACTCAGTATCCACCCGTCCAGGAACATGCACTAATCGTCCTTCGTTGGCAGGGTCAACCGTATCAAAAGACACCGTTTGAACCATTCCACCTCCTTCTTTCAAAGTTTTGTAGCGTTCAACCGCCCGCCCTTCATTCCAAAAGAGCAGGCCACCTGCCATCGCCATTAGCACAAAGCCAATCACGATACCCTTGAAAGCCCCGCCTATGCGGCTAAACCAGGATCTACTTGTCACTTCAGAATAATTGTCTTCTCCCACAACACACCTCTCTTTTTTGAAATTTTGACAAAAATAAAGAAACGTAAAGGGTGATAGAGTCTCTCTACGACACGTGCAATATTGATCAACCCGCTACTCTTCGACCTAATTACAATGAGGTTTGAGACAATCATACCAATTCAGGTATTGATACTCGACTTTCTCACTGCAGGGTACCTTGAATAATCTTGTCTTTCGTTCATATTCAAGGTACCCAACAGTCAAGCGTCAACAATTTCCAAAAACAGCTCTGATATTCACTGTTTTCCAACGCTCCTCAAAAATTTTAATATCTGGACGATACCTCTCATCCTCAGCTGCATGATTCGAGCGGCACTTGAATTTAGAGGTTTTGCAGACTGCAGGAAAGAGACTCCGCCGACCTGGAAACGAGAAAGAAGATACTGTTGATGGGCAAAAAAAAGCCCCTGACCAGTTAAGGTCAGGGGCTTTAATGAACTTCTATGATCTACTGCGTACCTGGCATTGGTGCCGAAGGTCGGAATCGAACCGACACGGAGTTGCCCCCGCTGGATTTTGAGTCCAGTGCGTCTACCAGTTTCACCACTTCGGCATAAAAGCTGTTTATACCCCGGTTTGCCTGCCGGCGTCAAGGGGAAAGCGGCAGAGACACCCTCAGCTTACAGGGACCCACTCTTATACAAATGGTACATGCGCATCACCTGGCGCACATAATTGCGGGTTTCCGGAATCGCCGGAATCCTGTGCAGTTTGCTCACCAGATAGGGTCCCGCGTTATAGGCGGCAAGAGCAAGTTTCACATCTCCGTTAAAATCATCCATGATCTTGCGAAAATAACGGGTGCCGCCGTCGATATTCTGCTTCGCATTAAAGGGATTATAGACCTGTAAATCCCGCGCTGTTCCTGGCATGAGCTGCATCAGCCCCTTGGCTCCCATACCTGAAACCGCACGATGGTCGAAACCAGACTCAACATGAATAATCGCCTTGATCAGTGAAGGATCCACCCCATAACGCGTGGCAATGCTTGTGATCTCACTGTCATAGTTCTCTGTTCCCCGTTTATTAGACGACAATTCCATGGTAACGAGGTCATTTTTAAATAATATCGGTTTACACTGAGCATTGCTGCGCACATTAGTATAGGAAATCCTGCCGCGAGAATCCTGGCAGGTATACATTCCCGCCTCAGCTTCCTGCCACGCGATTACAGTGGCAAGCAAAACAACTATTGCAGCCGCCAGCCAGTGTACATTCCTCTGTAATTTCCAGCCGCTTCTGTTCAAATGCTTTCTCCGCAGGGCTTTTCTTCGCCCTTACTTGGTTCTATTCTCCCAATCGGCAAGAAACTGCGTCATACCTTTGTCTGTGAGAGGATGTTGTGCCAGTTGTTTAATGACCTTTAGTGGAATGGTGGCAATGTCTGCGCCAAGAAGTGCTGAATCAAGAACATGCTGCGGACTGCGCACAGACGCGACTATGATTTCACTCTGGAAACCATAGTTATCATAAATGGTGATAATATCACTGATCAGGTCCATACTCTGCACCCCGATATCATCCAGCCGCCCTACAAAAGGAGATACATAGGTTGCGCCCGCTTTGGCCGCGAGAAGTGCCTGCATGGCGGAGAAAACAAGGGTAACGTTGGTGTTGATACCCTCGGCGGTGAGCTTCTTCACCGCCTTGATCCCCTCGGTAATCATGGGAATCTTGATGACGATATTATCTGCGATCTTCGCCAGCTTTTTCGCCTCTTTCAGCATGCCATCTGCCTCAAGGCTCACGACTTCAGCACTCACCGGCCCATCAACGATAGCACATATTTCAAGAATCAGCTCCTCAAAAGGTTTATTCTCTCTTGAGACGAGGGTCGGATTGGTGGTCACGCCATCGACCAGTCCCATCTCAACGCCTTCGCGAATCTCATCAATATTGGCCGTATCGATAAAAAATTTCATGACTCTTCTCCTTTTTCCTTTCGGAAGGTTTCACAGCATTCTTTACTACAGAAATAAAATACGCGGCCATAAATCTCCAGCCGCACCGCCTGGCTCCGGGGCACCAGTTTTCCACAAACCGGATCTTCCTCGAGGATATCACTGAATTCATCGGCCTGAAGGGACGGGTTCCTGTCCTTCTCAAGGGAGCTGTTGCGCTCCTTCAGCCAGTTGTTCAAGGTTCGCCAGCCAAACCAGATCAGTCCTGCAATGGCGAGAAATCGAATAATCCCCATTTTTCTCTCCTTTACTCTTTCCAGTCGCAGACTTCGAGCCGCTGGCCAGTTTCCCGCTTGAGCAGCTCCTCTCCCATCTCCGTAACAGTACGCCGGGTCTTTGGATCCACCAGCAGTGGTTCAATCTCCGCCAGAGGCAGCAGGACAAAGAGCCGCCTGCTGATGAGGGGATGGGGCACCACCAGATCACAACTGTCAACAATATGCGCACCTTCCACACCGTAGTAGAGAAGGTCCAGATCAAGGGGGCGGTCCTGACACCCAACTCCTTTCCCCGCACGGATACGCCCGAAATCGGTCTCCATCGCCTTGAGCGCATCCAGCAGCTCCTCAGGGGAGAGACACACTTCAAGACAGCCGACAGCGTTGGTGAACCAGTTGTCACTCACCATCTCCACCGGTGACGAGTGCCACGGGCGCGAGATCCTGACAGTACGAATACCCGGCAACTCGCCGAGACGCAGCCAGGCTGCACCCAGCTGTTCCCGGCCTCTGCCGATATTGGAACCGAGACCAATCCACGCCGGCATTAAAGTTTCCATCAGAAGTTCTCCAGTCCAAGGACGTCGAACATCGTGTACATTCCTTTTTCCTGTTTCGTCACCCAGGCGGCTGCGCGGGCCGCACCCTTGGCAAAATGTTCGCGGCTGTGGGCGCGATGAATCAATTCAATCCGTTCCCCCGGTCCAGCAAACATCACCGTGTGTTCGCCGACGATATCCGCCGCACGAATACTCTGGATGCCAATCTCACCTTTCTTTCGCTCACCGATGATACCGCTTCGCTCAGTTACGAGTGAGCTGAGGAAATCGCGGCCAACACCTTCCGCCGCCATTTCACCGAGTTTCAGTGCAGTGCCGGAAGGAGCGTCTTTCTTCATTTTGTGATGGGCTTCGATAATTTCAATATCAAAATCGTTTCCAAGTATCGCCGCCGTTTTTTTCACCAGCTGAAAGAGAACATTGACGCAGACAGACATATTCGGGGCATGCACACAGGGAAAGGAATTCTCCGCCAGGCTCTTCAGCTCGGCAAGCTCTTCCGCTGTAAGCCCGGTGGTGCCGATAACCATGGCTGTTCCATGCTTTGCGGCAATACGGGCAAACTCAAGGGTAGCTGTGTGAAAAGTGAAATCGATGATCACGTCGCCGCGGTCAATCTCTGATTCCAGCCCCTCACCGATAATAATACCGTTGGGCATACCAAGGGCCAGCTCTCCCGAGTCTCGACCGACAGAGGGCCCTCCCACGGCGTCAAACGCTCCAGCCAGTTCGAGTTGTGGATGTTCAGTCACCATCCTGCAAAGCATTTTCCCCATGCGCCCGGCGGCGCCGGCTACAATCACCTTTATCACAATGGCCTCCTTAAATCAATTTCAGGTCACGCATTGCCTCTTCCAGCGCAGCGGTGTCATTCACAGGCGGAATGGGCAGACGTGATGAACCATCGCTGATCATGCCCATCAGTTCCAGGACCTTTTTCGACGGCCCCGGGCTGGGAGAAGAGAACATCATCTTCATCATGTCATACATTTTATAGTGAAGTTCACGCGCCCCGGGAATGTCTCCGGCCAGTGCCATCTCCATCATCTGTGACATCCCTTTGGGATAAACGTTGGAGATAACCGAGATAACACCCCGCCCGCCGATCATCACAGTAGGCATGGCGGTAAAGTCGTCTCCAGAGAGGACGATGAAATCCTGCGGACATTTACGGATTTCATCACTGATCTGCTCAAGACTTCCGCAGGCCTCCTTGATACCAATGATGTTATCGATCTGCGCCAGTCGTGCCGTGGTTTCGGGGAGGATATTAACCACCGTCCGTCCCGGAACGTTGTAGAGAAACATGGGAATATCAACCTTCTCGGCAATCGCCCTGAAGTGAAGATACATCCCCTCCTGGTTTGGCTTGTTATAGTAGGGAACCACAGAAAGCACGGCGTCCGCCCCGCTCTCCCTCGCACTCTCGGTCAACTCGATGGCCTCAAGAGTATTGTTCGCTCCGGTCCCGGCGATAACCGGCACCCGCCCCGCCACGGTCTTCACGGTCAGCTCAATGACACGCTTGTGCTCCTCAAAATCGGTGGTGGCGGATTCTCCGGTAGTACCCATCGGCACAATACCGTGGGTTCCGCCAGCAATCTGAAATTCAATAAGATCCTTCAAGCCCCGTTCGTCTATTTCACCATTTTTAAAAGGGGTAACAAGGGCAACAAGGGCACCGCAGAACTTTTCCATATCTCCTCCAGACCGGACTCAGATAAGAGCCTCGGGTGTTAGTTGTCCGGTACAGACCAGTCGCGTGGGACCCTGAAGAAAAACATCCTTCGCCACCGGGCCGTCCTGAAGATCAAAATAGACTGTATTGGTATCACCACCAAAGGTCTCTACCGCCACAGGTGATTCATATCCTTTCTGCATGGCCGCATAGAGAGCTGCTGCCACAGCACCGGTACCGCAAGCCATGGTCTCACCTTCGATCCCGCGCTCATAGGTCCGCACTTTGATGCCGTCATCTTTCAGCCAGACGAAATCGACATTGGTTCCTGCCGGTTCAAACTGTTTGTCATAACGGACACTGCGTCCCCAGACGGTTACCGGAACCTCACCTTCCACAAAGATCACTGCATGGGGAACCCCGCTGTTAACGAAGGAGACGGGATACTCTTTTTCATCAAGAGTCACTGAAAGCCCGAGACGGAAATTACAGGGGTTGGTCATCTTCACACTGACGATCTCCTCCTCCTCACCCACCCTCGCTGAGATAATTCCGGCAAGGGTAGAGAAGGTCATGTCCCGCCCGGTAATCCCGTTACGGAAGGCAAAGCGGGCCGCACAGCGTGAACCGTTCCCGCACATTTCAGCGACCGAACCATCCGCATTGTAGAACTGCCAGCGAAAGTCTGCTTCGCCACAATCCTCAATTAGAATCAGGCCGTCCGCCCCGAGGGAGAACATTCGCCGGCACACTTTGCGAGCAAAAGCAGCCTGTTCCGCAAGAGGGACAGCCCCGTTGCGGTTATCAATAAGTATAAAGTCGTTGCCCGCACCGCTCATTTTTTCAAAGGGCAGGGGAAATTCTATTGCCATGGATAAAACTCCTTGAAGGGAACATCAAATAACCAGTCTTTCGCCCATCTTCTTCGTTACAGTCAAAAATTTATCATCCGACAAAGCGAGGAACGAGACGTCGAGGTAAGCGCTGAACTCCGATATCAAATTGATACCTGCGGTAAATTTCCTTCTGTGCCTCGAATATAAACGAAATACAAGCTGTTTCAAGGTCCCCTGAAGATCAATGGCCTCCCGCAGATGCCGGAGACTGAGCATGCAATCAGTCCCGCGTGTGACCGGCCTGCGAGCGGTTGCTCTCATTCCCGATCTTATCCACTGCGGTGATAACATAATACCAGGAGGAATTGGCATCCGCCTCACTGTCGTTGAAAAGGGTCGCGGTGGCATCCATCTTACCGACGAGCTTGTAATTTTTGCCGGTGCCACTTCGGTAGATGCGGTAGCCGGCGAGGTCAGAGGAATCCGAGGATACCCAGAAGACCTTGACTCCCTGGGTCATCGCCACCACCTGCACATGAGAGGGGGCCTCTGGTGCAGTGGCGTCAACCGGACTGACGCTGACCGTGGCAGAGTCCAGACTCGGAACAAGGGAGCCGTCGAAATCGATCACTGACCGAACGGCATATCTGTATTTACCGCCGTTATTAACTGTAGTGTCTTTCCAGCTCAGCCCGTCCTGCAGCTGGCCGATGGGAGACAGGGCTCCGCCAGTGCTGCGCATTACCTGATATTGCACTGGTGCAGGAAGTCTTGCACCGTCCTGTAAAATTTTCACTGCCGCCCAGTGGAGACTCACCTCACCATCACCGGTATCTGCCCTGAGTGAGGAGGGCGCCGCCGGAGGGATGGAGTAGACAAAGGTAACGATGTTGGAATCAGGGCTCTCAGCAAACCAGCTGTCTTTGGAGCGAATCTTGAAGAAGTAGCGGTAACCAGAGGTCAAACCTCCGGCCTGATATGCACCGCTCCGAAGCTGATTCCCATCATACACCGCTCCTCCGGGCAGGGCCTGCGGCTTGCCGAAGGGGATCGGACAGGTCTTGCAGTATTCATCCATGGGGACACCCGTACTGAAAAGCTCAAAGCTGGAGATATCTTCCAGCGGAGCACCCTTCAGTGTCTTTGAGGGATAGCTCCAGGAGAGCTCCGCACCCTTGTCATTAATGACATAGCGCAGGTTCTCAATCGCGAGGGGGACAACAGACTGCGGCGGAACCGGATCATCTTTATAGCCGCATCCGGAAAGCAGCAGGGTCGTGGCACCTGCGACAATGCAGGCAGCAGTTTGAAGTTTCATTCCATTCCTCTCAGGCTTGTATTCCCAGTTCTTTTTCAGCGGTGGCAACCGCCTCTTCTACACGAACAAGGCTCGTTCCACCGCGGGAAATACGGCTGTTGATCGAACCCTCTGTACTCAGAACCTCATAAACATCTTTCCCGATGACGGGCGAGAACTGAGCCATCTCCTCAAGGGTGAGGTCAGGCAGCTCTTTCCCATGATCCAGGCACCAGGCAACAGCGTGGCCGACAATGGCGTGCGCTTCGCGGAAAGGTACATTGTGCAGCACAAGGTAGTCGGCAAGGTCGGTAGCGGTCATGCAGCCGGTGCGGGTTGCCTCGTCCATGCGCTTCTTCTTGAACTTGAGGTCGGTAAGCAGCTCAGCAATGATGGACAGCCCGGCACTGACCGTATCGGCAGCATCAAAAACCGGTTCCTTATCTTCCTGCAGATCGCGGTTGTAGGTAAGCGGCAAACCTTTCATGATGGTGATAAGTGTCATCAGACTGCCTACTACCCGTCCAGTTTTGCCCCGCATCAGCTCGACAATATCCGGGTTTTTTTTCTGCGGCATGATGGAGGAGCCGGTACAGAATTTATCCGGGAGATCGACGAAATCAAACTCACTCGTAGACCACAACACCAGCTCTTCCGAAAGGCGGGAGAGGTGCAGGTGGATCATGGTGCAGGTGGACAGAAACTCAAGGGCATAGTCGCGGTCGCCGCTGCTGTCCATGGAGTTGCGCGTCCAGCTTTCGAATCCCAGAGCCTTCGCGGTCATCTCCCGGTCAATGGGGAGGCCGGTACCAGCCATCGCTGCACTGCCAAGGGGTGAAAGGTTGAGACGCCGCCTGCAGTCCTTCATCCTCCCCCTGTCACGACTGAACATCTCAAAATAGGCAAGCATGTGATGAGAGATGAGCACCGGCTGCGCCCGCTGCATGTGGGTATAACCGGGCATTACCGCGCCGAGATTCCAGCGTGCCAGTTTCACAAAGGCGGCGCGGACACCATCAAGAAGTTCGACAATAAAATCGCACTGGTCACGGAGATACATTTTGAAATCCACCGCCACCTGGTCATTGCGGGAACGGCCGCTGTGCAGCCGTGCTCCGGCGGGACCGATACGATCAATCAGCGCCTTCTCAATGTTCATGTGGACATCTTCCAGCTCCATCTTGAACGTAAAGGTCCCGGCATCAATCTCCGCATCAATCTCACTGAGACCGGTGATGATTTTCTGCAACTCCTCATCACTCAGAATACCGTTGGCAGCCAGCATGGTGGCGTGGGCTTTTGAGCCGGCGATGTCGTACTTATAAAGACGCGAATCATAGCTGATCGACTCGCTGTAGGCCTCCATGGAAGCGGCAGTGGTTTCACTGAACCGCCCGCCCCACATCTTTTCTGAGCCTCTCTTCTTTTCCTGTGGCATTCCCTGTCCTCAGCGCTGGTAGCGATTCAGTTTTGCGTTGATCTTCAAACGCAGACCGTTGAGACGAATAAAGCCGGTGGCATCACCCTGATCATACACGTTATCCTCTTCAAATGTCGCTACATCCTCACGGTAGAGAGACTCGGCAGACTTGCGGCCAACCGGAGTGCAGTTGCCTTTATAGAGCTTCACGCGCACAACGCCGTTCACCACCTTCTGCGTTTCGTCCATGGTCTTTTGCAGCAGTTCCCGCTCGGGGGAGAACCAGAAGCCGTTATATACCAGCTCGGAGTAGCGGGGAATGAGGCTGTCGCGAATCTTCATAACCTCACGGTCAAGGCAGATGGTCTCAAGGGTGCGATGGCACTCACGCAGCAGGGTGCCGCCGGGGGTCTCATAAACACCATGGGATTTCATCCCGACAAAACGGTCTTCAACGAGGTCGAGGCGGCCAATGCCGTTGGCGGCCGCGAGGTCATTGAGGCGAGTGAAGAGAGCCAGCGGTTCCATTTTTTTGCCATCAAGGGCGACGGGATCACCATTTTTAAACTCAACCTCAAGATAGGTCGCCTTGTCCGGGGCCTTCTCCGGGGATACCGTCCATTTGAACATATCCTCATCCGGTTCATTCCACGGATCCTCCAGCAGGCCACCTTCATAACTGATGTGAAGAAGGTTTTCATCACAACTGTACGGGTTCTTTTTGGTCACAGGAACAGGGATGTGGTGCTGCTCGGCGAACTGTACCAGTTTTGCACGGGAGGTGAGATCCCAGATTCGCCACGGGGCGATGATCTCCAGATTCGGGTCGAGGCTGATATAGCCCAGCTCGAAACGCACTTGATCGTTACCCTTGCCGGTGGCACCGTGGCTGACTGCATTGGCACCCTCCTGATGGGCAATGCGTACCTGCTCGCGGGCAATCAGCGGACGGGCGAGAGAGGTTCCAAGAAGATAGGAACCTTCGTAGATGCCGTTGGCGCGGTAGGCGGGGAAGATGTAATCCTCAACAAATTCTTTACGCAGATCAGAGATAATTACCTTCTCTGCGCCGGTGGCAAGCCCCTTCTTCTCGACAGCTGCCCAGTCCTCCTGCTGACCGATATTAGCAGAGTAGGCGACCACCGGGCATTTATATTCTTCTGCCAGCCATTTTAGAATAACGGAGGTATCAAGACCTCCAGAGTAGGCAAGTACGATTTTTTCTACGGACATTTTTCTGTTTTCCTTATTACTGCAAACTATAAATAATACCTTGAAGGGAAGCTCTCCACCTCAGGTATGTAAACGCCCTCAATGTACAGAACTGAAATCAGAGAACATCAAATAATCGCTCATCTTCTTCACTACAGTCAAAAAGTTACCCTTCGACAAAGCGAGGAACGAGACGTCGAGGTAACCGCCAGACTCCGATACAAGCATATACCTGCGGTAAATTCCCTCCTGGGCTTCGAATATGAACGAGATACAAGGTTTTTCAGGTCCCCATCAGGAGAACCCCTGACCGCCAACCAGCGCTTCAAGCAGCGCCTTGTGCATATGCATTTTGTTTTCAGCTTCATCGAAAACCACCGACTGCGGCCCTTCCAGCACTTCTTCGGTGATCTCTTCCCCGCGGTGAGCAGGCAGACAGTGCAGGACAATAGCATCCGGATGAGCCATTTCCAGCAGCGCCTGGTTCAACTGATAGCCCGCAAAGGCCTTCAGCCGCTCCTTCTCCTGGCCCTCATCCCCCATAGAGGAGAAGACATCGGCGTTAAGAACATCCGCATTTTCCACCGCCACTCCAGGGTTGCGCTGCAGAATAATTTTATCGTTGCGCTCCTTCGCCCACTTGAGGATTTTTGCGTCTGGATCATATCCGTCCGGGCAGGCAAGCACCAGTTCGAAACCGAGGATCCCCGCAGCCTCAAGCCAGGAATTTGCCATGTTGTTGCCGTCGCCGATCCATGCCACCTTGAGCTTGTCCAGCTGGCCTTTTTTTTCCAGCACAGTCATCAGGTCGGAGAGAATCTGGCAGGGGTGGTGCAGATCGCTCAGGGCATTAATCACCGGGACGGTGGCGTAATCCGCCAGTTCTTCAATAACCTCCTGGCCGTGAGTCCGCACCACCATTCCGTCCACATAGCGAGACATCACCCGCGCAGTATCTTTCAGCGGTTCCGAGCGGGAGAGCTGGGTATCACGGCCCGCAAGAAAGAGGGCCTGTCCGCCAAGACCATATACCGCCGACTCAAAAGAGACGCGGGTACGGGTGGAAGGTTTTTCAAAAATCAGAGCAACACTTTTCCCTTCAAGGGCAGTGTGACAAAGTCCCTGCTGTTTCTCATGCTTAAGGACAATTGCCCTTTCAATGAGGACAGAGAGCTCCTCCAGAGAAAACTGCGCAAGGGAACGAAGGTGGGTGGTCACGGCAAGACTCCTTTTCTACGGTTATTTTTAAAGATAGCTGACACAGGGCGAAATTTCCATTTTTACCTGAATGATGCGCCCTTTGCAAAGATTTTTACTTTAGATCTGTGCCAGCACCCCGCCGAGAACATTCAGCATCTCGTCAATCTCATCCCGGGTTACGATCAGCGGCGGGGCAAAACGGAGTACCCTTCCACCAGCGAAATTGATCAGCACACCGTTTTCAAACATGCGGTTGACAATTTCGCTGCCATGCTCAATTCCTTTTTTTGTCAAGGTTGCACCAACCAGCAGACCGGCACCCCTTGAGCCGGTAATCAGATCAGGGAAGCGCTGGACAAAATCATCAAGCCGCTTCATCATCCACGCACCCTTATCCCGCACACCTTCAAGAAAACCTTCGGACAGCAGCTCCTTCACCACAACTAAACCGGCAGCACAGACAACCGGATTACCACCGAAGGTAGAGGCGTGACTTCCCGGAACCATCTTCGCCGCGATCTTGTCGGTGGTAAGCATGGCCCCCGCCGGCAGACCATTGGCCAGCGCCTTGGCAAGAGTGATTATGTCCGGAGTCACCCCGAAATATTGATGCCCGAAGAGATGGCCAATACGCCCCATGCCAGTCTGCACCTCGTCAAAGATGAGAAAAATTTCATATTTATCACAGAGTTTGCGAATACCTTCGATATACTCCTGCGGCATCGGCCGGACCCCGCTCTCCCCCTGAATGGCCTCACACATAATCGCGCAGGTCTCGTCGTCCACCATCTTCTCCAGGGCATCAAGGTCACCAAAGGGTGCGTAGACAAACCCGGCGGGCATCGGTTCAAAGCCCTTGTGGAAGCGCGGCTGCCCGGTGGCTGCCACGGTGGCAAGGGTCCGCCCGTGAAAGGAACCTTCGAGGGATATAATCTTATAGCGCCCTTCCGAACTGGCAATGCGCGCCATCTTAATCGCCGCCTCGTTGGCCTCCGCCCCGCTGTTGCAGAAGAAAACCCGATCGGCGAAACAGTTGGCGACCAGAAGCTCTGCCAGCTCAACCATCGGCGTGGTGTACCAGAGGTTGGAGATATGCACCAGTTTCGCGGCCTGCTCCGTAATGGCGGCTGTCACTTTAGGATGGCTGTGCCCGAGGGCGGTCACGGCGATACCGGCGAGGAAATCGAGATAACTTTTCCCATTGGCGTCCTTCACCCGACATCCTTTCCCTTCTATGATTGTCGCAGGATAGCGGTTGTAGCTGCCAACGATGACTTGATCTGCTCTTTTTTTCCACTCTGCATTACTCTGTCCGTTTTCCATCAGCGTATCTCCGTACCAACCCCCTCCGGGGTCAGGATTTCCAGGAGGATGGAGTGCTCCACCCTGCCGTCAAGAATATAGGTTTTTACTGCCCCGGCCTCAAGTGCGTCCTTACAGCAGCGTACCTTGGGAATCATCCCGCCGGAAATGGTTTCATCTGCAATCAGCTCTTCCGCCTGCTGCGAGGTTATTGAGGTAAGAAGTTGACCTTTTCGGTCTTTCACCCCCGGAACATCTGTGAGCAGCATCAGCTTCTCCGCTTTCAGAGCACCCGCCACCGCGCCCGCAACAAGGTCGGCATTGATATTAAAAGCCTCACCGTCATCCCCCACGCCAACGGGAGCAATTACCGGGATGAAGTCACTCCCGATAAGGATATCGAGCAGCTCGGTGTTGATCTTTGTCACCTGCCCCACCCGCCCCACATCAATCAGCTCGGGCGGAGCACTCTCCAGCACAATCTCGTTCCTGCGACTCACCCTGAGCTTCTCGGCGCAGACAAGATCTCCATCACGACCGGAGAGGCCCACGGCCATGCCACCACAATGGTTAATCAAACCAACTATCTGTTTATTTACCTTGCCAACCAGCACCATCTCCACCACATCCATGGTCTCCCCGTCGGTAACCCGCATCCCTTCAATATAAGAGGGTTTGATCTGCAGACGGTCGAGGAGGAGGTTGATTTGCGGGCCGCCACCGTGGACGATTACCGGGTTGATACCGATTTGTTTGAGCAGAATCACATCCAGGGCAAACTGTCGTTTGAGCTCATCATCCACCATGGCGTGACCGCCATATTTAATAACAAGGGTCTTCCCGCGAAACTTCTGCATATACGGCAGGGCATCGAGCAACACTCGCGCCTTCTGGATCCCCCCCATGATTTTTTCTTTCATTATTATATAGGTTTCTTCAGTTGAATTTGCAGAGAGGAAAAGAACTGCCTGAGATCATCTCCCCGTTGTTGGGCGCCCGGCAGAAAGCAAAACCCGCCGAATTCTATATGCAAAGTATTGTACAGACTGGCAAAGTTTTAGTAAAGTCCCCAATCTTCAGGGAAGAGGTCTCCCCCCCATTTGGGAGCGATCCCTCTACTGTTCTTTTTATATTATCAGGGCCCCTCAAGACAGAGTCCTGGGGGGCCCTGCCTGCAACAACAGTGCAGAAATCAACACAAAATTTGAATTTCCCCATAACCTCAATACGTTCGAACAAGACCAGTCTTTTGCCCATCTTCTTCGTTACAGTCAAAAATTTATCCTCGCAATATAAGACGTCGAGATGTCAATCATGGCTGTAATAAATTACCTCCTGTGCCTCGAATATGAACGAAATACAAGATTATTCAAAAGATCCCCTGCTGTCAGTTGGAATTTCCCGAACACGGTTCTCTTTACATTTTTCAGCGCATGATATAGGATATCGGCTGGTAATGCCCTATGCAAATTCTTAACCAGGTACGGGACTGAACTTGAATTCAGGAGAAAAACTATGAGCACCCCACCCCTTATAACCAGAGTAAAACCCCTTCTGCAGGCGGCCCTCATTGGAGCCCTGCTGGTCTGCAGCGTCTCTTTTGCCACGGCCAAAGGAGAGAAGGCCCCCATCAACATCTACGCTGACAATATGACCTCTGCGGAGAAATCCAGCTCCGTCACCTTCACCGGCAACGTTGACGCGACCCAGGGCGACATCCGCATCCGTTCGAACAAGATGATTGTTTATTACACCGCCAACGAGAAGACAAAAAAAAGTAAATCAGCTGCCAGTACCGAGAAACAACAGGTGGAGAAAATGGTCTGCACCGGCAAGGTGCAGGTGACCCGCGGCAAATGGCTCGGCACCGCAAACCGCATGGACTACATTGAGAAAGAACGGCAGGTGATCCTCTCCGATAACGCCCGTGTTTATGAAGGAGACAACAGCGTCGCCGGCTCCAAAATCATCTATTATCTCGATGAAGGCCGCAGTCAGGTCATTGCTGGCCGGACAAAAGAGGAAAGCGGTGGCAAGAAAGCCGGTCGCGTCGGCATGACCATCTTCCAGAAATAATCATGGCCGTTCTCGAAGTTCGTAATCTTGTGAAGCGCTACGGTTCCCGCACGGTGGTCAACGGCGTTAACCTGCAGGTTAATACCGGCGTCGTGGTAGGTCTGCTCGGCCACAACGGTGCGGGGAAAACCACTACTTTCTACTCCATCGCCGGCTTTATCCGCCCCGACGGCGGTAATATCTTCCTCAGCGGAGAAGAGATTACCTGGCTGCCTATCCATCAACGGGCACGACGGGGCATCTCCTATCTCGCTCAAGAGCCGTCAGTCTTCAAAAAACTGACAGTAGAAGACAATGTTCGCATTATTCTTGAACCCCTCGGTTTGTCGAAACGGGAAATTGATCTGCGCATCAACACCCTGCTCGCCGAGCTCAAGATTGAACATCTGCGCCACAACAAGGGCCATGCCCTTTCCGGCGGAGAGCGACGGCGGGTGGAGATTATGCGTGCCCTTGCCACCCGGCCGCGGTTTATCCTCCTTGACGAACCCTTTGCCGGTATCGATCCACTGGCGGTAAATGATCTGCAGAAACTGATCCGCGAACTCAAAGGGAAGGGCCTCGGTATCCTCATCTCCGACCACAACGTGCGGGAGACCCTCGAGGTATGCGATTTTGCCTACATTATGAGTGCGGGACAGGTCCTCACCAGCGGTGTCGCCGAAGATGTTATTGAGAGCGAAGCAGCGAGAAAAGGTTATCTCGGCGAAAACTTCCACATGTAAGGACACCTTGAATAATCTTGTGTTTTGTTCATATTCGAGGCACAGGATAAAATTTACCGCAGGTATATATATGATATCCCGAGGATAAATTTTTGCCTGTAACGAAAGAAATGGGCGAAAGACTGGTTATTCAAGGTGCCCATAAAACGGCATAAAGGAAAAACTCCAACCACATGGCTCTCGAACTCAGGCAACAGCTCAAGCTCCAGCAAAAGCTGGTCATGACCCAGCAGCTCCGGCAGGCAATCCAGTTGCTGCAACTCAACCGAACAGAGCTGTCTGACGCCCTCCAGGCAGAGCTTGAGCAGAATCCCGGGCTGGAGGAAGATGTCTCAGTTCTCGAGCCTGAAAACACCGCAGCCCTCTCCTCAACCCGCGAGGATACCGGTCCCGCACAGGAATCCGAGGTTACCGAAAAGCTCAACGCCACTGAAGGAACCATCCCCGAGACCAACTGGGAGGAGTATGAAAACAGCTTCGACTCCAATCTCTCTTTTTCCCGAGAGACCCCGCCTGCGGATGCTCCCTCTCAGTTTGACTTCATCTCCGAAGAACCGGGCCTCTCAGCCCACCTTGCCTGGCAGCTTGCCCATCAGGATTTGGACGAAAAAGAGAAGGAGATTGCCATGTTTATCATCGGCAACCTCAACCGTTACGGTTTTCTGGAGGTAGAGCTGGACGAGATCATCGCTGACTGTAACTGCCAGCCGGATGAGGCAGAATATGTACTCTGTGACGTCATTCAGCTTCTCGACCCTCCCGGTATCGCCGCGCGTAACGTCAGCGAATCACTCTACCTCCAGCTGGAACAGATGGGCAAAAGTGACACCCTCGCCGCAGAAATTGTCCGCGACCACCTGCCGTTGCTGGAGACCCGCAACTACAAAGAACTTTCCAGACAAACCGGACGCAAGAAACCGGAAATTGAGCGGGCCATCGACTTTATCGTTGAGGAGCTGACCCCCTGGCCCGGCCTGCCATGGAACAACGACAGCACCAACTATATCGTCCCCGATGTCTATGTGCAAAAAGTTGATGGCGAGTATCTTGTTCATCTGAACGAGGACGATCTTCCCCGTCTCAAGCTCTCCACCGATTTGCAGGAGATGCTTAAAGAAGGCAGGAACATCGACAAAGACAAACGCCACTACCTCCATGACAAGCTCAAAGATGCCAACTGGTTCATCAAGTCACTCTACCAGCGGCAACAGACCATCTACCGGGTGATGAACTCAATTCTCAATTTTCAACAGGACTTTTTTGAGAAGGGCCCCGAACATCTCAAGCCGCTGATTCTCAAGGATGTAGCACAGGATATCGACGTTCACGAATCCACCGTCAGCCGGGTAACATCCAACAAATATGTTCACTGCTCTCAGGGTATCTTCGAACTGAAATACTTCTTCTCCACCGCCATCCAGAAAGAGGACGGCAGTACCATGGCGGCCGAATCCATCAAGACCATCATCCGCCGCATCGTGTCCGAGGAGGACAAAAAGACGCCTCTCTCTGACTCTGCCATTACCTCAAGACTGGCAGAAAGCGACATCAAGATAGCACGGCGCACGGTGGCCAAGTATCGAGAACAACTGAAGATTCCTCCGGTAAAACACCGCCGGGAGCGCTGACAGGATAAAAAAAAGAGGCGGACGCTTTTCAGCGACCACCTCTTTTCCCGAACAGGTGTCCCTGCTCAGTCGTTACTGATACAGGCTGCGGGGCAGGCGCCAATAGACTCTTCAATACAGTCAGCATTGGCTTCAAAATCGGCACCTTCGATAACAAAGGCTTTGGTTTCATCTTCGTTGAAACCAAATACTGCCGGGCAGATTTCTACACATGATTCACATCCCATACATTCTTCTTCGTCAATTCTTACAGCCATTTGCCTTCTCCTTGTTAGTAATATTTTGAGACACGGAACACCCGAGCCCCGATAAGCCGATACAATAAATCGGCTGAACTCCTTTTACAATAATACCTGAGTCTGCGCTTTTCAATTTTAACCCGCAGAAGTTGTTTTATTTTTCTGGAAAAAGATAAAAATTCACCAGGGAATATGGTATCATCTGCCAGAACTGAGATTAGCAGAACACTTCAGCAGGTGATCTGTCCGTCGCCAAACAGTCAGCCAGGGGACGTTTTGTCGTATTGCCTTTTTTTGCCCTGGTTTTTCCCAGAGTTTTTATGTTTTAGTTTTAGAGGTCCCTTAAGCAACAGGGTCCCTTGAATGACCTTGTATTTCGTTCACATTCGAGGCACAGAAGGAAATTTTCCGCAGCCATGGTTGATATCGGAGTCTGGCGTTTACCTCCGAGGATATTTTTCTGACTGTAACGAAGAAGATGGGCGAAACACTGGTTCTTCGATGTTCCCAACAGCGAATTTCTTCCTTTTTTGAGGCGGAAGCATACGGGGTTCCTCATAGTTTTCAAGTTTTTTTACTCTCACGTTAAAGAAGGAGAAGCCATGAAGTATGCCGTTATGACCATTATTGCCGTTTATCTGCTCACCGCTTACGGATGTAAAACGGAGGAAGCGAAACAACACGTTCAGAGCACGGAACAGACTGCAGTACAACAAACTGCCGTGCAACAGACCGGGGCCGAAGAAACTTTGCCGGTGACTGATGAAATCCAGGATGCAGTCGCCGACGCAGTTGCCGTAGAGGAAGCTGTTCAACAGGCCCCTGAAGCTGTTGATGTTGTTGACGTTATCACCGTGGATCCGGACAAAGAGGTTGCCAGCCCTGCCGCGCAGGAAGCTGCAGTTGTTGTCGTTGAATCCCAGACCGCTTCTGAAGAAATCCAGCCGCAGGCCGCTCCGGTAGTGCCCGTCCAGGACTCCGCACCCGGGGAGACACCTGCTCCGAAGGTTCCTGCCGCCATGGCCGACACCCCGGCAGTTACCGCTCCGGCCCCTGCTCCCGAGACTCTCGCCGAGCCACCTGCTGCGAAGGTCCCTGCTGCCATGGCCGACATCCCGGCAGTTACCGCTCCGGCCCCCACACCCGAGGCTCTCGCCAATGCCCGTGCTGATGCGGAGTGTAGCAAAATGGTCAGGATCAGCCCCAGACAGGTTATGGCCATGCTGGCCGCAGAAGGAGAAAAACGCATCACAGAAAATCTCAAGAAGGAACACACTGCCTCTGAAATCGACACGGTACAGACCGTACAGAGCGGCCCTGCCTGTCCCTCTGAGTCAACCAAACCCTGCCCGAGTGTCAATGCAACAAGCACCTCAGACAACAAAGCCGTTGAAGTCGTTGTGGATGAGAATAAGGTGCTCAAGGTAAAGGACGGTCACTCTGTCGTGCAGACCATCACCAAAACAACTACTACTGAGAAGACTGGAGACAAGGTCTCTGCCGTAAAACAGAACGTCGTGGTAAAAACAACTCCCGCCAGCCCCGAGGAGATGAACCAGGCTCTCATTGAGATGCATCAGGGCACCAGCGATCTGCTCAAGCTGACCAACCAGCTCATACTTGAGAACAAAGCCCTGAGGGGGACTATAAACCACCTTCAGGATGCAGAAGAGTAAAATCAGGGCAATTCAGTTTTCGGCTTTACGCCGCACACAACGCCGGTGTCGCTCCGCTTCCCACGAGGGCGGCACCGGTTTTTTTATTCGTATGCCAGAACAAGGACAGGAACCATGAAAGGAAAAACAGCTGCGGCAATAATGAAGACATTTGCCGAATGGAGCAACACCTGCAAAGAGTTGAAACCAGCCTGTCGCAGCGGTTGTGACACCTGCTGTACCCGTAACATCACCGTCACGGCTCTCGAAGGAGAAGCAATACTGCGTTACGTCCAGGAGAATGACCTTACCGCAGAGTTCGCCCTGACACTCGGCAAAACGCTTTCAGAACAACCCGCCATCTCCGGACCGGCGAGCACCGCCAACGAATTTGCAGACGCCTGCCTCGGTGAGCGCGACGTTCCTGACGACCCGGAGCCCTCCACCGCGCCCTGTCCCTTCCTGCAGGACAACCTGTGCACTCTCTACCCGGTACGCCCCTTTGCCTGCCGCATGTTCATCTCTTCAGTGGTCTGCAATGGGAAACAACCGGCGATTGTTCCCGACTTCTATTTTGAGGCGGCAACCTGCACCATCCAGCTCCTTGAGCACCTCGACCAGAAAGAGTATTGGGGAAACCTCTACGATGTTCTCGGCGCCCTCGCCGAGTTGCGGGAATTTCGCAGAATAGGCGAAATAATAAATGACCAATACCCCGGAGAAATCCGCAAGGCGCAGATGCGCGTGCGTGCCGGAAAACCATTGCCGGGCTTTCTTATCAGCGAGGAAAATAACGATAAGGTTCAGGGAATGCTCGATTCCATTTTCAACGCCACCGTAGAGGGCAGACGCCTCGAAGATCTTCTTAACGGCAGATAAAAGGGTACCTTGAAACAGCGTGTATTTCGCTCATATTCGAGGCACAGAAGGAAATTTACCACAAGTAGATTCTTGATATCGGAGTCCAGCGCTTACCTCGACGTCTCGTTCCTCGCTTTGTCGGAGGATAAATTTTTGACTGCAACCAGGAGGATGGGCAACAACTGCCTCTCCTTCATTTGTCAGTCGACAGGTATATCTCAAAACAGCAGTATCACCGTTTTGAGATATACCTGTCGACTGATCAGCTGCAAAGAGGCTCTCTTCTACTGAGTCCTCCCGGGGAAACAAACAGACATCCCACCCCTTCAACCAGAAAGAGCCCGCATGAAACTGTTGGTGGTCTCAGATATCGTCGAAAAAAACCTCCTCAAAGCACCCTGCGTCCGCCGCGGCAGCTTCGAGGCCATAATCGCCTGCGGTGATCTGCCCCCGGAATATCTCATCTCCCTGCGGAACCTTTACGACGCCCCGCTTTTCTACGTCCTCGGCAACCACGACAACCGCCATAAAAACACCCCTCCAGTAGGCTGTACCCCCCTGCACCGGCGCATGGTGACCCTCGACGGGCTGCGCATCGCCGGGTTCTCCGGATCCCGCTGGTACAATCACGGAGTCAATCAGTATTCCGAGAAGGAGATGACCCGCTTTATTCGCAGTATGCGTTTTCTTTTCTGGCGCCGGGGTGCACCCGATATCGTCATCACCCACGCCCCGCCGCGTGGTTTCGGCGACCGGGAGGACCAGCCCCACCGCGGCTTCTCCTGCTTCGTGAAATTTATCCACCGTTATCGCCCGAAATACCTGCTCCACGGCCACATCCACAGGCATTTCACATCCGACACCGAACGTATTACCACTCTCGGTTCAACCACCATCATTAACTGTTTTGGCTCTCATGTCCTCGAAATCGATCCTTGAAAAGCTCTCCTCCTTTTTCACCGGCAAAAAGAAAAAGGAAACACCGGAAAGCAGCTTCAATCTCCGCCAGCAGCAGGAGGGCGCCTGGGACGCGGTGGAACGCGGCACACTGATGGTTCCCCTGGAGCGAATCGTCGGCAGCGTCGGCCGCTATCACGACTTTGACCGTGAGTTTAAGGTGCGCCGTTACTCACAACACCGCAGTGAACGGCTGGAGGCAATCTTACGCACCATGCGTAACGGGCGCACCCTTCCCCCCATTGCCCTCTATCAAATCAAGGATGACTTCTATATCCTCGACGGGCACCATCGCTACCAGGCCGCGCGGGAACTGGGATGCAGGGAGATACTCTCACGCATCGTCGAACTGTTGCCCTCTGACAACTCTCTGGAGAGTATTCTTTACCGTGAAAAAAGTGAATTCAAAGAGAAATACCGCCTGCCGGAGGCCATTATCCTCACGGAACCGGACCAGTTTGCCCGCTTCGACTGGCAGATTGCCGAGCATCAGAAACATCTAATCTCCAACGAAAAATGGGCCAGCAATATTGAGGAGGCGGCCCGCGACTGGTACGACACCATCTACCTGCCGCTGAATACACTTGTTGAGCGCAGCGGTCTGTTGGAGGCCTTTCCCCAGCGAACCTCTGCGGACCTCTGTCTTTACATCTCAACCCACCAGTGGCAGCTCGGCAGGACACGCAAATATGGCATCAAATTCGACAAACTCATCCCCACCGACATGGAGGCCTTCCGCATGGATATGATGAACCGCAGTGAACAGGATTACCCCGAGATGAAACGGGAGATCACCGTTTTCATGCTGCTCAATATCGAAGGGAAGGAAGAGGATGAGCTCCTGCGCAGGATGAAAGAACTCGACGAGATTCGTGAGATCCACACGGTCCATGGCAGTTTCGATCTGCTGATCCGAATAACCCTTCATCGCGATCTGCTCAGCTCCGATGCCGAGCTGATCTCTCAGTTTACCCAGGAAACCATCCGTCAGTGGCCCGGAGTCACCTCAACCCAGACCCTTATCCCGGGGATGTCGATTATAAAGGGTGAGAATTGAAAGACAGGGAGAAAGGAGACGGGAGACGGGAAAAAGCAAAAGACGGAACCACGAATAAACACGAATAAACACGAATTATTACCGAATTCAACCATAAGAGAATGCCCTTGTGGTTGAATTCGGTCTGTTGCCTGCTTTGAGGTAATTGATGTTTTCCGTGGTAGCCAATCTTGTTCATAATAATGCTCCTGGTAAACCACGGAAGACACAGAAAGCACGGAAATTTAAAGCACAAAACACTCAATCCCGACTTTCGAATGACTCTCAAAGTTGATCAATAATCCTGGTGCACTGTACGGCTTAACTTCGGATACAAACGTTTTTGTTTAATGTGTTGTCCCTGTTCGTGAAAATTCGTGTCCATTCGTGGTTGCAAACTGCAGAAGAAACCACGGATAGACACGGATAAACACGAATTATTACTCATTCGTCATCGCCAAAAAAGATGTCTATGCAGTTGCGTTCTCTGGTTAATACAAAATGTAAATGGTATAACCAGTCTTTCGCTCATCTTCTTCGTTACAGTAAAAAAAAAGACCGTCCGAAGATTTCGGACGGTCTTTTTTGGTTGCAGGAAGTCAGCAATCTACTTCTTTTTTTCATCACGTTGCGGCAACAGCGCACCGTATCCCCGCGCTGTCATCTCCTCTGCAGGGATAAACTCCAAAGCCGCAGAATTTATACAGTATCGCAGCCCCCCCGGAGCGGGGCCATCGGGAAAGACATGGCCGAGGTGGACATCCGCTGCGGCACTGCGCACCTCGGTACGCACCATGCCGAAACGGGAATCGATGTGTTCGGAAACGGAATCCGTCTTCAACGGCCGGGTGAAACTCGGCCAGCCACAACCGGCATCGAATTTGTCAGCAGAGCTGAAAAGTGGCTCGCCGGAAGTGATATCAACATAGATTCCCTTCTGCGTGTTGTCCCAGTACTCATTTTTAAAGGCTGGTTCCGTACCCTCTTCCATGGTCACCTCATACTGTATCGGGGTCAGCCTGCGACGCAGTTCCGCCTCGTCTGGACGAAGGTATTTTCCCTTTTGATCCCCGCCCCACATCTTCTGCAGAAAACCCTCACGCCCGGAGCCAGCCTTGTAGGAGTTATAGTGCAGCACGTTCTTGTTGTGGTAGTCCTGATGATACTCCTCTGCGGGATAAAACTCTTTTGCCGGAAGAATACGGGTCACCACCGGAGAATCAAAGACATGGGAGGCATCAAGAGCCCGCTTTGAGGCCTCCGCCTCCCGCTTTTCTTCTTCACTGCCGTAAAAAACAGCCGTGCAATACTGCGCCCCGCGGTCGGCAAACTGGCCATCAGAATCAGTGGGGTCAATGCTCCGCCAGTAGGTATCCAGCAGCGTATTATAGCTTATCTTTGACGGATCATACACCACCTGCACGGCCTCAATATGCCCGGTCAATCCCTGGGAGACCTGCTCCCAGGCTGGATCAGGCTCGGCCCCCCCGCTGTAGCCGGCTGTAACGTGCACAACCCCGTCCAGGGCCTTGAAGGGCGGTTCCATGCACCAGAAACAACCTCCACCAAAAAGGGCAGTCCGCCTGGTAGCCCTGCCTGATCCTGAGGCCGCACAGCAAAGGACAGGGGCGAACAAAATTGCCAGCAAAACGGCAGGGACAAGAGTGATCATAATTCCTCCATGATATTGTTTTTTCGCAGGAAGCTTCATAGAAGAATATTCATTCTTATCTGCACTGACAAGCCTCACCCGCCATCCTTCTTTTCAAGATCCCGGGCAAAATTACATGTGGCAAAAGTAGACCTCCATGATATATTGAACCTCCATGAAAAAGCCTACGACAAAACAACGGACCAAGTTTATTTTCGTCACCGGCGGTGTTCTCTCTTCCCTTGGGAAAGGGCTCGCCTCGGCGGCACTCGGCTCCCTGCTTGAAAGCAGGGGCTTCATCATCACCTTCCAAAAACTCGATCCCTACATCAACGTCGATCCAGGAACGATGAACCCCTTCCAGCATGGCGAGGTTTACGTCACGGAAGACGGTGCGGAAACGGACCTTGACATGGGCCATTACGAGCGTTTCACCAACGCTGTAATGGCGCAGAAAAACAATTACACCTCAGGACGGATTTACTATTCCGTTATCACCAAAGAACGGCGCGGAGAATATCACGGCGGCACGGTGCAGGTGATTCCACACATAACTGATGAAATCAAAAATGCGGTGTTGCAGCTCGACGGTACAGTGGACATTGCCATCATTGAGATCGGCGGCACCATCGGCGACATCGAAGGTCTGCCCTTTATTGAAGCGATCCGCCAGTTGCGTAACGACCTCGGCCGCGAATACACACTTTTCATCCACCTTACCCTTGTTCCCTATCTCAAAACCGCCGGAGAAGTAAAGACCAAACCTACTCAGCACTCTGTTCGTGAACTGAGGGCCGCTGGCATCCAGCCGGATATTCTGCTCTGCCGTTCCGAAATTCCCCTTGATGACAGTATCAAAGAGAAGATTGGCCTCTTCTGCAACCTGCCGAAGAGTCAGGTAATGACTGCTCTGGACGCAAAAACCATCTACGAACTGCCCCTTTTACTCCATCGGGAGGGACTGGACGACAAAGTTCTTGACCTTCTCGGCATCTGGGCCGCCCACGCCAATGTGAAACCCTGGGAGCAGCTCGTTGAAAACATCCAGCATCCGCAGCATGAGGTCACCATCGGCATCACTGGTAAATACGTTGACCTCACCGAGAGTTATAAAAGTCTCCATGAGGCCTTGATTCACGGCGGTCTCGCTGGCAGGACAAAGGTTAATCTCAAATACATCAGCGCAGAGGATCTGGAATCAAAAAACCCCCCTTCTCTGCTCGAAGGCTGCGACGGCATTCTCGTTCCCGGCGGATTCGGCCAGCGCGGGGTGGAGGGCAAGATCAAGGCGATTGCCTACGCCCGGGAGAAAAAAATTCCCTTCTTCGGTATCTGCCTCGGCATGCAGCTTGCCGTGGTTGAGTTCAGCCGCCACATGCTCGGTCTGCCCCGCGCCAACTCCGTGGAGATGGAAGAGGATACGCCGGATCCGGTTATCTACCTGATTACAGAGTGGTATGACTATCGCAACAAAGAGGTACAAAGACGCGACAAGGAGTCCGATCTTGGAGGGACCCTGCGTCTTGGCTCCTATCCCTGCGTACTCAAGGAAGGCACCCACGCCTGGAACGCCTATCGCTGCCAGGAGATCAACGAACGCCATCGCCATCGTTTTGAATTCAACAACGATTACCTTGATCGCCTGAAAGAAAAGGGCATGATTGTCTCCGGCACCTCTCCGGACAATTCACTGGTGGAGATTATTGAAATCGAAGACCATCCCTGGTTTGTCGGGTGCCAGTTTCACCCCGAATTTCAGTCTAAACCGATGAGACCGCATCCGTTGTTCCGTGAATTCATCGCAGCAGCGCTGAAGAACAAAAAGGGTGAATAATGGGGATATATGCTGAGGTCAACGGGCCTGCAGGAAAAATTGGTGCAGGTGACGGCCAGCCGCTGTTGCTCATCGGTGGTCCCTGCGCCCTTGAGTCAAAGGATATTGCACTCACCGTTGGCCGCAAGATGGTGGAGATCACCCGTCGGCTGGGGATCTCCTACGTCTTCAAGGCTTCCTATGACAAGGCCAACCGTACCTCCATTACCTCCTACCGAGGCCCTGGTTTAAAAAAGGGACTGAAGATTCTCGGTGAGATCCGCGATGAGCTGCAGGTTCCGATCATTTCAGATATTCACGATTATACCCAGGCTGCCCCCGCCGGAGAGGTTTTGGACATCATCCAGATCCCCGCTTTTCTTTGCCGCCAAACCGATCTGCTTGTGGCCGCGGCGAAGACCGGGAAAACGATAAATGTAAAGAAGGGGCAGTTCGTCTCTCCCTGGGACATGGTAAATGTAGTGGGCAAGTTGCGTGACTCGGGGGCAAAGGACATCATGCTGGTGGAGCGCGGTGCCAGCTTTGGCTACAACAACCTTGTGGTGGATATGCGCTCCCTGCCGGTCATGCGCGGGCTGGGTTGTCCGGTTGTGTTTGACGCCACCCACAGCGTGCAACTTCCCGGCGGTGCCGGAGGCTGCTCCAGTGGACAGCGGGAATTTATTGAGCCGCTGGCAAAGGCCGCTGTGGCTGCCGGAGTCGACGCCGTGTTCATGGAGATTCATCCCGATCCGAAACATGCCCTCTGCGATGGCCCTAACTCCATTCCCCTTGATGAGGTGGAAAAGTTGCTGGTGAAACTTCTCGCCATCCGCAAGGCGGTGCAATGATTTTCCCCCCCGATCTTCTCAGCCGGGCAAAAGAAATTCGTCTTTTGTTGCTTGATGTAGATGGTGTCCTCACTGACGGCAGTCTGCTCTACAGCGGTGACGGCGTGGAGTCCAAGGCCTTCAACACCCAGGACGGTTTCGGTCTGGCACTGTTGCGAGAAGTCGGTATTGAGACTGGAGTAATCACCGCCCGCGAATCTGTGGTAGTTGCCCGTCGTATCTCTGAACTGAAGATAAAGTACGCCCGTCAGGGCGCACGGGACAAGATGGCCGCTTTTCTAGAAATCCTGGGGGAGAGCGGATTCAGCGAAAAGCAGGTTGCCTATATGGGGGATGACTGGCTTGATCTCAAACTGCTCTGCCGAGTTGGCCTCGCTGCCGCCCCCGCCAATGCCGTTGACGAAGTAAAGGACGTTGTCCATTTCGTCACTCCCTGCAACGGGGGTAAAGGTGCAGTGCGTAACCTCTGTGACCTGCTTGTCGAAGCCCACGGCGCCAGGGAATTACTGCTCGCCCGCTACCTTCATTGATTTATGGATGCCATTAATCGTTTTTTCAACAAGCTGAACTTTCGAAGCAATGCCGTGTGGATGGTACCGGCTCTCCTCGTAATAACCTATCCCCTCTGGGCCATTCCTCTCGGCAACGTTCTCGCCCCGCGCGGTGGTTTCGACCAGGATTTCACTGGAAACAATCCCCAGCGCAACTTCAATCTCAACACTATCCGCATCACCCAGTATAAAAACGGGCTTACCACTTCCGTCATTCTGGCGGACAGCGCACGTACCGGCGAAGACCCGGACACGCTGCTGATGGACACTGTAAACGCCACCCTCCTCGACAAAAAAGACAGCATAACCCGGATCGTCGCCAAAAGAGGACGCTACAACAGCAATACCGAGAGATTGACACTCATCGGTGATGTGATTGTTAACAAACTCGACGGTGATCAGACTCTCTCCACCCAGCTTCTGTATTATAATAACAAGATCCAGACCGTGGAATGCCCCGGTGCCAGCCGAGTCACCTCTCCGGAGGCCACCATAGACGGCGGCAGTTTGAAGTACAATATCGAAACAGCTGTCTGGATCATGGGGAAACCGGTTCATTGTGTTCTGCTTGACTACAACGCCAACGTCGGTAAATAATACCATTCCTATTAAGTTATACCCCGTTTTGTATCCTGTTTATCCATTCGTACTCGCCAAAAAAGATTTCCACGCAATCGTGCTCTCTGATTAGTAAAAAATGTAATTGGTATTAGTGAAAATTTGTGCCTGTTCGTAGTTACAAACTGCAAAAGAAACCACGAATGGACACGGATAAACACGAATTAGTACTGAAAGATGAGGTTTATCAGATTGTGCGATGCTGCGCCATGGCGGTGCTGAACACGCTGGGCCATGGATTACGGGAAAAACCAGATGAGAATGCCCTTGTGGTTGAATTCGGTCTGAAAGATATTCCTTTTCAGCAACAGACAAGGTTTCCACGCAGTCGTGTTCTCTGATTAGTAAAAAATATAATTGGTATTAGTGAAAATTCGTGTCCATTCGTGGTTACAAATTGCAAAAGGAACCACGGATAAACACGAATTAGTACTCATTCGTAATCGCCAAAAAAGATGTCTATGCAGTTGCGTTCTCTGGTCAATACAAAATGTAAAGGGTATAAAACCTCACACCACTGACTCTATCCTCTCCACCACCACACTCCCCTCCTCCATTCGCCAGCGGATATTGACATCCCACAGAAGCATGCCAAATTCCGTTTTTCGTTCCCGCTGCGATCTTGGCCTGGGATCCCGCTCCAGCATCTCCGTTATCAGCAGGTGCAGTGGTCGACTCTTTTTCTCCTCATAGTTGCGGCAAAAAGCCGCTGCCTGCGCGCTGAAAAAAATCATTCCACCCTCTCCGCCCCCAACATCCTCTGTGCCGGTAAACCCGTCTGAGGCATCCTGAATCGAATCGCTGTACGGCACATAGGGCTTGATATCGAGAACCGGTGTTTCATCAAGGAAATCCACCCCGCTGACGTCCAGACAGACTCCGCCGGTCGTCCTGACAGCACCCAGCCGTACTGCCGAGAGGCCGATATGGTTGGGGCGATGGGGAGAACGGCAGGCAAAGACTCCCACCCGCGCCCTTCCGCCAAGACGAGGTGGACGCACGGTCGGCCTCCACCCTTCCGCCACTGCCCGATGGAAAAGAAAAAGCACCTGGATATGAGAGAATCCCTCCAGTCCGCGAACCATCTCCTCTCGATTAAAAGGGGGGAACAGCTCAATTGTGGCGGTAGAGTGCTCTACGAGCCCCGGCTGACGGGGAATGCCAAACTTCTCTTTGAAGCAGGAGTGAATTACTCCAATCGGTTCAAGATTCAAACCGGATTCTCCCATGTTTTTTAATTCCATCATCTCAAATGCTTTGGTTTCCTTCGCGTTCTTCGCGGTAAAAAAACTGTCTTACCGCTTTTTGCTTTTCCCTTTATCCTGTCTCCCCTTTTCCGCTCTTCCCGTTTTAATCAGAGTGCACTTTTTCTCAAAGCACCACCGCATCACCGACAAGCCCCCGCAACACCAGCTCTCCCTGGCGACGATAGACAACAAGCCCCTCCAGATAACCCACCTGCCCGACCTCTTCATGGGGCTGATGCAGCTTGTGCTCCTTCACAGGGAAAAGGTTCCAGTCATGGGTGACACCGATACTGATCTCCCCCGGAGCAAGGAGATCCAGTTGAGCCGCCATCCAGTTGCAGATAGTATCGGCCACCACCGTAGAGGAGAGGACCTCGTCTTCACTGGCTTCTCCGTCAAGCCACATGCGCAGATAAACATCATGCCCCACCTCCCGCTGACGACGAACCGCCGTCGGAATATCCCGCATATAAAAAGGGGTCACCGCCTTCTCCACCTCGGTGTGCCGGGGAAAGACCGCGTTGCTCATGGCAAATCCCTTGGAGATAAGATCGGCAGTCTCCATGCAGCGGGTTATATAGCTCGCCGCGATGCGCGGTTTCATGTTTTGCGGCAGAGCCCGGCCGAGGTCACAGGCAAAATCTTTGCCTTCTTCGGTAAGAGTCATGAACGCCTCCATCTCGGGTCTTTCCGGGTAGCAGCGGGCGGAGTGGCGCACCATGACGGAGAGCTGGCCGTCTGCCTCGGCGGCGGCGGTACGAATAAGCTGGAGGGTTTCTTTGCTCTGCAGATCGTGTTTAGTTGGTTTCATGGCGACGTCCTCATCGAGTTTTCAGAAATTGTTTACTGCCATTTATAGTCACTGAGACCTTTTCAGGCAAGCCTGTAGAAAAACAGCTGCAACACCCACTTCCGAAAGCAACACACCCCCTGGAGAGCCACGTGCTCTTTTTCTCTTCCCCGCCGAAAAAACCTGCTATATTGGTGGTCTATTTTTTCACACCCACTCATTTTTTCATAGAAAGGAGAACACCATGGCCGCTCGAGAAACCTTTCAGTCACGCTTCGGCTTCATCCTTGCCTGTGTCGGCTCCGCCGTCGGCATGGCCAACATCTGGGCCTTTCCTCTCCAGGCAGGGAAAAACGGCGGAGCCGTCTTTATCCTCATCTATCTTTTCTTCATCGCCCTTTTCAGTCACGTCGGTCTCTCCGCCGAGTTCGCCATCGGACGCCGTACCGGCACCGGAACCCTCGGTTCCTACGAAAACACCTGGAAAGATATTGGCCACGACCGCCTCGGCTATCTCCTCGCCTGGCTGCCCCTCGCCGGTTCACTGACCATCGCCATCGGTTACGCGGTAATCACCGGCTGGGTGCTGCGCACCTTCGGCGGCGTCATCACCGGCGACCTCTTCACCTCAGGTGCAAACGGGGTCATGGATGCCGGAAAATTCTTCAATGCCGCCGCCGGGCAGCACTTCGGCAGCATCGGCTGGCATACGGCAGTGGTCATTATCACGCTGCTCACTCTCTTTCTCGGGGCAAAAAGTATTGAGCGCAGCAACAAGATCATGATGCCGGTCTTTTTCATCCTCTTCCTCTTCCTCGCTCTGCGGGTAGCCTTTCTGCCCGGAGCCATTGAGGGCTACAAACACCTCTTCATTCCCCACTGGGAATACCTGTTCAAGGCTAATACGTGGATTTTCGCCATGGGGCAGGCACTCTTCTCTCTCTCCATCACCGGTTCGGGAATGATCGCCTACGGACGTTATCTGCAAAATGATGTGGATATCATCAAGGCGGCGCACTCCACCGCCATCTTCGACACTATCGCAGCCATGATAGCGGCGCTGGTCATCATCCCCGCCGGAGCGGCCTTCGGCGTTGAGTATACCGACGGCGGCCCCGGACTGATGTTTATCACCCTGCCAGAGGTGCTGGCGCAAATCCCCTTCGGCCGACTGCTCGCCGCCTTCTTCTTCATCTCCGTTCTCTTTGCTGCCATCAGCTCCCTGCAGAACATGTATGAAGCCGTGGCGGAATCGCTCATCAACCGCTTTCAGATTCCCCGCCTGCCCATCCTCATCGGCATGGGTCTGATCTGCCTCGGCGCAGGGGTCTTCATCGAACACAGTGACAACCTCGGCCCGTGGATGGACGTGGTGACCATCTATATTATTCCAGCAGGTGCAGTGCTCGGTGCCATCTCATGGTTTTTCCTGCAGAAACAGGACCATTTACTGGATGAGATCAACACCGGAGCCGCCCGCATCCAGGGGACCGGCTTCGTTACCATCGGCCGTTATATCTATGTTCCACTGGTCCTCATAGTTTGCGCCCTCAGCGTTCTGCGCATGCTGTAAGCAGGGATAAAAAAAACCGGCACGGCTGCCCGCCGTACCGGTTTTTTCTTCCATGCGAGATTTTCCCCTCCTTTCTACCGCAGCACCTCCCGAACAAAAGCCACCGTTTGCACCTCCGACCAGTACGTCCCGTTAATACCATCAATCATAAAGCCAAGATGGCCGCCAAAACGCGGGATTTTCACCCTGATACGGCCTGCCTCCGCGGGGTAGCAACGCGGTCCGAGAAAGGGATCATCGGCGGCGTTAAGCAGCAGGCACGGCGATTTTATATTGCCAAGCAGCGAGGCAGAGCTGCATTCGCGCCAATAGTGACGGGCATCACGAAAGCCATGCAATGGAGCAGTGTAGCGGTCGTCAAAAGCTTTAAAGTCATGAATCCTGCTGTATCCACTGTCATCAAAACACTCAGGAAAACGTATCATTTTGCTGCGTATCCGTCGGTGGAGCTGGAGGAGGAAATGTTTCATGTAGAGGCGATTGGCCGGCCGCGCCATCTGCGCGGCGGCATCGGCGAGATCAACCGTGGCGGAAATACCCACAACCCCTGCGATCTGGGGCAGCAGGTCCAACCCGAGACGACCGGAATAGAGCAGACTTACATTGCCACCCATACTGAAACCGATGAGCAGAATACGCTCATATCCAGCGGCGATCCCATGCTGTACAACGCAATGCAGGTCGCCAGTATCATCCTGACTGTAGAGACGCGGCAGACGGTTCGGTTCGCCACTGCAGCTGCGGTAATTCCACGCCAGCGAGTCGATGCCGAAAGGGGAGAGAGCCCGCGCCATTCCGAGGATATAAGGGCGGCTGCTGTTTCCCTCAAGACCGTGGGAAAGGATGACAAGATCACGCCCGCCACTTCCGAGCCAGTCGAGGTCAAGGAAATCGCCATCCGGCAGCTCCAGCCGTTCTCGCCGAGGGGCCGCCATTCCCTCCACCCGGCGAAAGAACGAGGGGAGAAGAGTCTGCAGATGGCTGTTACGCAGCCAGGCACGGGGCATAAACGCCACCCTGCCCACATTCATTCTCTTCCCCGAATGCTGTCAAAAGACATAGAAAAACCCAAGGGTAGATATGACAAAGACCAGCGGCACATAGATATAGCGCCCGCAGAAGATAAATGTGTTGTTCTGCTGGCGTGATGCCCCTGCGTTCACCTCCTTTAGAAACTCTTTCGGCGATTGCATCCAGTACCAGGAGAAGGCACCAAGCGCTCCGGCCACCGGCAGAGCGTAGATGGAAGCAAAATCCAGACAGGGACCAAGAAGAGAAGCATCTTCAAGGAAAAGGCCCGCACCGGCCAGTATTACCCAGGCCGCTGCCACCACATAAAGTCGTGTCCATCTGGTATGCGGCTCAATGGAACCAACCACCCCTTCCACCATCGACTGCAGAGAACTCACACCTGCGAGAATCACCGAAAAGAAGAAGAATGCGGCAAGCAGATGACCGAAAGGCATCAAATCAAAAACCTCCGGCAGCACCACAAACATCAGTCCCGGTCCCCCCGTTTCATAGGGGACACCAAAGGCCGCACCTGCGGGGATGATGACCAGCGCCGCCACCAGCGCCGCCACGGTGTCGAAAAACGCCACCAGCCGCGCCGACTTGACGATATCCTCGCCTTCTCCGAGATAAGAACCGTAAACCACCAGCGCCCCGGAGATGAGGCTCAGTGAGAAAAGCGCCTGCCCCATGGCGTAAACCCAGGTATTAAAACGGAAAAGATACTCCCACTGGGGAATAAAGAGGTGTTTGTAACCCTCAATGGCTCCGGGCAGAAAGGCCACCCGTACAGCCAGCATGAGGAAGAGAAGAAAGAAGATCGGCATCATCACCCGGTTGCTCCAGTCGATGGAGCGTGCCCCAAGCAGCAGGGTGGCAAGGGTGGCCGCGAGGACAAACATATGGGAACTGACGGTACTTAAGCCACCGGTGCCAGAACCAAAAAAATCCGCTGCGCCCACGGCATAGAGATCACCACTGACGACGCCGCCAAAGGTGCGCAGCACCCAGCCGACCACCACAGCATAACCCGTGGCCAGCAGCATGGAGGCGAGCAGTGGAATCCAGCCGACGATACGGCCTGCCTTCCCTTTGCCCGAGTCTCCCCAGGAGATGGAGAAGGCTGAGAGGACACCGGTTTTCACCCGGCGGCCGATGGCAAACTCGGAGGAGAGCCCAACCCAGGAAAAGAAGGCGATGAAAAAGAGATAGATGAGGATAAAGACCGCCCCGCCGTTCTGCCCGACACGGATGGGAAAGGCCCAGATATTGGCCATGCCCACAGCCGAACCAACGCTGGCAAGGACAAACCCGAAACCTGAGGAGAAACGGTTACTATTCGACATGAAGTTCCTTTCTTGAAAAGTTAGCATATTTCGCTGGCAAACAAAGCTGTTTTACCACAAAGGGCGAAAAGGCTCGCGAAGAGTAAAGGGCACCTTGAGTAATCAGCCTTTCGCCCATTTTCTTCGTTACAAAGAACGCGGCTGCATGGGCATTTTTGGGGGGGGCGATCACGAATGGACAAACAGGATGATAAAATTGATTCCAGCTCCTCTCCATTGTAAAGACGCTGGTTGTGGTATGAAACGCCCGTTGTGCTGAAGACGCCCAAATTGGTCACCTCTACAAAGACCCTTGCTTTTCCGGGCCTCCTGCCTTCCTTCTTCTCTTCTTCCGTCCTTCCCTCTTTAATTTAAAAAATCTTTATTCTCAAAGGCTTTTGCCTTCCTTCGCGTTCCTTCGCGTTTTTCGCGGTTAAAAAAAGCTGTTTAACCGCCTTTATCTTTCCCCGCCCTCCCGTCTTTCTTCTTTCCTTTTTTTCCGTTTTATTTCGTTTTTTCCACGTGTTTTTGAAATGTTACAGAGGTATGTGTTTATAAAACCGGCATAATCAGTGGTGCGCGCTCAACTTACAAAAAACCCGTCGCCCTGCCTCATCGCCAATCACCGCGATCTGGTCGCCAGCCATCAGCAGTCCCGCAGGTGAAGGGTTGGCATTCAGTTTTCCATCACGAATGATCCCCACCACGGAAACCCCGGTGCTGTTGCGGATATCACTCTCAATAATAGAGAGACCGCATAAAACGCTGGAGGGATCCAGCTGCACCCACTGCAGGTCAAACTCCTGCTCGGCCCCGCGAAAAGAAGTAAGCAGGGTGTAGTCTGTAGTGTTCTCAAGCAGGTCAGCATAGAGTCTGAGGCGAACCCCTTCCACCCGCCGGTGAGTCTCAGCCGGGCTCAACCCGAGGGTCATCAAAGTGAGACGGAGTAGAGCAAGACTTGCCTCATACTCCGGCAACACCAGCTTTTTCACCCCGATCTCTTCCAGCAACTTCATCGACCCCGCCCCGGAAACCCTGGCGATGATCTCAATCTCCGGCTGAACCTTATGCACATGGTCAACAATCGACTGAACGGTGGCAATCCCCGGAATGGCAATCACCAGAAGAGAGGCCCTGGAGATCTCCGCCGAATTTAGAACCACCTCCTGCGATGCATCACCATAGACAGATGGCATCCCCGCAGCCTTCGCCCGTTCAAAACAGCGCTGGTCAAACTCAATAACGACAAAAGAACGCCCGAGCTGTTGCATGCCGAGAGCTATCTGAAAACCTATTTTACCTGCACCGGCGATAACGATATGATCCTTCAGGCCCTCCTCGGGCAGACCCGCTGTTTCCAGTTTTTCTCCCTTGTAAAAGTGCTTTTTCAGGGCATAGAGCCGGGCGGTCTGACCGGAGGCAATCGGAGTGAGTATCATGGTGATGATGGTGGCGGTGAGAATCAGGGAGTAAAAATCTGCGTCAATGGCACCACAGGAGACCCCGATTTGAGCGAGGACGAAACTGAATTCCCCGATCTGAAACAACCCGAGCCCCACCGCCAGAGGGATAACATGGGTGTATCTGAAGAGCCGTACGACAGCGGCAAAGATCAGGCCTTTACCGAGGCTGACAGTGAGCACCAGCAGCAACACCTCCCGCCAGTGGTCAACCAGGAAAACCGGACTGAAAAGCATCCCTACCGAAGAAAAGAAGAGCATGCCGAAGATATCCCGCAGGGGAATAATATCACTCAGAGCCTGGTAACCATAATCCGATTCGGAGAGCACCATCCCAGCGGCAAACGCCCCGAACGCGAAACTGAGGCCAATTCTCCAGGTGAAAAAACCGACCCCGAGGCCAATGGCGGTGATGGCGAGCAGAAAGAGTTCGCGGGAGCCAAGACGGGCAATATATTTCAACACCAGCGGCAGCAGCCTGGTGCCAAGGAGAACCATGGCGGCGATAAAGCCAGCGGCCTTCAGCGCCGCCATGCCGACTGCGGGCAGCAACCCACCTTCGGAGCTGCTGAGCTGGGGAAGAATGATCATCAGCGGGACCACGGCGAGATCCTGGACGATGAGCATGCCGATCATCACCCGGCTGGAAAGCGTCCCCATCCATCCCTGATTCATCAGCGTCTTCAACAATACCATGGTAGAGGAGAGAGAGATCAGGCCACCAAGCCAGAGGGAGGCGTTCCAGTCCAGCCCGAGAAGTTCCCGCCCGATGCCATAGCCAAGGCCAATGGTCAGCAGCATCTGCAGTGGAGTTCCGAGCAGCGCAACCTTCTTCACCGGCTTCAGGTCCTTCAATGAGAACTCAAGCCCGAGGGCAAAGAGCAGCAGTGCCACGCCGATCTCTGCCAACAGCTCAATATCATGGATATTGCTGACGATGAATCCCGGAGTGTTCGGACCGAGAATCACCCCGGCGACGATATAACCGAGGATCACTGGCTGACCGATCCGCTGGAATAATACGCCGCAGAAAAAAGCTGCAACGGTGAGCATGATAATGTCTGTAGCAATTCCCATTCTTTATAATTTCCTTTGTTCCGTTTTTTGTTTTGCTTCAGGGTACCTTGAAGAACCCTGCATTTCGTTCATCGTCGAGATGCAGAAGGGAATTTACCGTGAAGGATACAGAGGGACAAACAGGATGATAAATTGATTCCATTGCAGAGACGTCTGTTGTGGGAGGAGACGCCCGTTGTGCTGGAGACGCCCACATTGGTCGTCTCTACAAAGACCTTTTCCTTTTCCCGACCTCCCCTCTCCCTCCCTCCTTCCGTCCTGCCCGCTTTAATTCAACTCAATCTTTGTTCTCAAATCTTTTTTGCCTTTCTTCGCGTTCCTTCGCCTTTTTCGCGGTAAAAAAAGACCTTCCCGTCTTCTGCTTTTCCCTTTCTCCTGCCTCCCTTCCCCTGCCTTCCATCTTTTATAGGTACCTTCAATCCTGGCAGCCTTCCGGCCGCACCCGCAGCTCCACTGCGTAGAGAGCAAAATAGAGGAGCACACCGAGCAGGGCCATGCCCATAATGCCGGTATACATCTCGTCATACATCAGCACCTGCCAGGTCTCTATAACGATATAGTAGCCAAGCCCCCACTGGGTAAGCGACTGCTCGGCAATAAAGAGCACTGCCACCGCCGTTCCCACCGATACCCGCAGCGCAGTGAGCACCGCCGGCAATGACGCAGGCAGATAGACGTAGCGAAAGAGCGCCCGCCTTCCAGCACCGAGGGAACGCACAGAGAGAATCAACTCCGGCCGCAGAGCCCGCGCCTCCGCCCGCACCACCACCAGAATCTGGAAGAAGATTATAACCGCAATCAAAAAAATTTTGGAGAAGTCACTGATACCCATCAGCACATAAATCACCGGCAGAAAGATGATCTTGGGGATGGGATAGACGATGGCGATCAGCGGGTTGACCAGGCGGTCGAGACGTGGCATCTGGCCGAGGGCAAGTCCGAGGGGCGTGGCTGTGATGGTGGCGAGAAAAATCGCCGCCAGTACCCGCCCCGCCGAGGCGAGAAAGTGGTGTCCGAGATCACCGCACATTCCTTTGAGAAAAAGCGGCACAACGGTAATCGGTCCAGGCAGAATAGGCTGATTGAGCAGCAGCGCCGCCAGTTCCCAGAGAAGAAGGAACATGCAGAGCCCGCCGAGGGTGGACAGGGTATTACTTCGACTCACGCCCGCTCCTCCGCCGGAACCCCGCCGAGCAGCAGCCGCAATTCGGCACAGCGCTCAAGAAAAGGAGCCTCGTTGCGGCGTTCAAAGGCACCGGCAAACGCATTTTCCAAGACATGGGCGGAGCGATTTTCCCCCGCAGTCAGAACGAGAATCTTCTCGCCGGTGAGGGTTGCCTCTTCAATATCATGGGTGACGGTTATAGAAGTAAGCCCGGACTCCTCGTGAAAACCAGCCATCACCCGCTGCAGTTCCTCACGGATAGGGGCGTCGAGAGCTGAGAAGGGTTCATCAAGCAGAAGGAGGTCCGGCTCCAACACGAGGGTGCGGGCGATGGCAGCCCTCTGGCGCTGGCCCCTGGAGAGCTGCGAGGGATATTTTTCCTGCAGGGCCGCGATACCAAGCCACTCCAGCCAGTACTGCACCCGCGCCTCACCCTTTATCGGATCAATCTCCATCTCCAACGGACTGTGGCGCCCATCTGGCCCGTAAAAATGGCGAATTTTCAAACCGAGGCGGGTATTCTCCCCCACCGTCGCCCAGGGGAGCAGACCATGATCCTGCAGAACCAGACCTGTCCGCGGACGGGGGCGCACAATATCTTCGCCGTCGATAATAATGCGTCCAGAGAGTGGGCGGTTCAGTCCGGCAAGCAGCAGCAAAAGCGTACTCTTGCCGCAGCCGGAAGGGCCGATAATACTCCACGCCTCCCCCCTGCCGATGGTCAGGGAAAAGTCCTGATACACCGCTTCGCTCCGCTGACCGCCCGGATGGCCAGCCTCATAACCGAAAGTAAGCAGATCAATCTGAATCATTTTTCCACGACGGACTGAAATTCTGCAGTGACGGAGCTCTCATACGGCAGTGCCCTGTTAAGCAGCCCCTTGTCTACCATCCACTGCATAACGTCATTCCACTGCATCTCTGTCGGCAATTTTCCCACCGGGAAGGGCGGAATGGGATAGCTCTGTGCCACTTTTTTCGGCACCCGCGCCTTTTTCAGAAAGAGTGGCCGCCAGCGTTCCGGATCGGTGTTGATCGCCTTCGCGGCTTCATTCCAGGCGCGGACAAAGCCCGCCACCGCCGTTTTTTTCTCACGGATGGCGGTGTCACTGAAGGTGATCACCGAGAGACTAAGGGGATTCCCTGCATCGTTGACAATCTCCACCGCACCGGATTCCATCGCTGAAAAGCCGAGGGGATCAGGCATGGTGGCAGCCTGCAGCTGTCCAGAAAGCAGAAGCTGCAGGCGGTCCGGCAGCACCGGTACCGAGGCATAGCGGATATCCTGCACTTTCACTCCCGCCTCACTGAGCATGCGATCGCTGATATATTCAATCACCGTATTGCGAGAGATACCGATAGGAATACCGGCCAGGTCTGCAGCGGTTTTCACCCCGCTCCCCGGTGCAACGAGGATTCGGAAAAGAGGTGATTGCCCCAGCGGGGAGCGTGCCACTCCGACAATCTTCGCCGTTGTCTGGCTGCGGTTGAGAGCCGCCGCTCCAGAGATTTCGTTGACCATGCCGTCAATACGCTGCGCCTGCATCAGCTGGTCTCGGGAGACGGCAGATCCCACCGGCAGGACCTCTACTTTCAACCCTTCCCGGGTAAAAAGCCCCAGCTCCTCGGCCACATGGACAGGCAGGGCATCGGGGATGGGCAGCAGCGCGAGACGCAGGGTCTCTGCGCCCGCCGGCACAACAAAAAAGGCAAAGAGCAGCAGGATAAGAAGCAGTTTTTTCATGATATATCACCTGTGGAAAGGGGCAGCGGAGCAGGTCGAATAAACAAGGAACATACCACGTTCCGCCGCACTTGAAAAACAGCGAATTACGACACAGGTATGAAAAATAAATTACTCTCAGTTACATTTTCTTCTTTTATAGAATATTTCCGGATAATAAAATTTTTTCTGCTTTTCACCATCACCCCCAGCAGAAGCTATGCTGCGGCGGGTTGTCGCCAGACCCGAGATATGGTATTTTCCGGCAGATTATTTCTGCGGCCGTGCTCCGCACGCCGTACCACTTTCAGGAGGTTCCCATGGCCCTGCTCGTCCCCGTTTCAGAAGGAGAACTACTCGACAAGCTCTCCATCCTGCTTATCAAAAAAGACCGCATCACCAGCCCGGAAAAACTCGTTAATATTGAGCGGGAATTCGAGATACTCAACAAGGTATTGAAGGAGAAGTGCCCGACATCAGCAGAACTGGATGCTCTGCGCGGGGAACTGCGGCAGGTGAATGAGGCGTTGTGGGATATTGAGGACGAACTCCGCCTCTGCGAAAAGAAAAAGAACTTCGAGCAGCGCTTTATCGAACTGGCACGCAGCGTCTATCAGACCAACGACCGCCGCTCGCAGATAAAATACCAGATCAATGCCCTGCTCGGCTCTGAGCTGGTGGAAGAAAAGAGTTACGAGGAGTATATGTGAGTCTTCTGATTATTAAATTGAGCGCCCTCGGGGACGTGATCCAGGCAGAGGGTGCAATCCACGACATCCGCCTGCACCACCCGCAGGAGCAGATCACGGTACTGACCATGCCCCGCTTCCGCACCATCATGGAGCGTTGTCCGTGGGTGGATGAAGTGGTGTGCGACTCCCGCCCGCCCCGCTGGAATCTGCCAGCAATGTGGCGGCTGCGGCGTTTTTTTCACAGCAGAAAATTTGACCGAATCTATGATCTCCAGCAGGCTGGCCGCACGAAGTTCTACTACCGCTGGCTCTCTCCCGGGCGGGAGTGGTTTGGCAACGCTCCGGGCTGTGCCCTCTTCCGCCAACGGCCAAAAGACACCTCGGCCCTGGATCATTTCCACGACGCCCTGCAGGCTGCCGACATTGCGGCGGAACATACCCTGCATCCGGATGTGAGCTGGATGGCGGAGGAGGTCGATGATATCCTCCACCGTGAAGGATTGAAGGCGGGCTATGTACTGCTCATCCCCGGTGCCTCCGCCGCCCATCCCCTGAAACGCTGGCCATACTTTGCGGAACTGGCGAAAAAACTCCTCGCCCGCGGCCTCACTCCGGTCACCGTTCCCGGTCCCGACGAGCTTGAACTCTGCCGCACCCTGCCAGGCAGAATGCTCATCCCCCCGGAAGGAGGGTGGTACGACTACTTCTTCCTCGCCGGCTTCATCCGTCAGGCCGCCTTCATCGTTGGCAACGACACCGGCCCGACCCATATCGCCGCCGACCTCGGCGGAAGCGGCCTTGCCCTCTTCAGCGGCCACGCCACCCCGGAATCCACCGGCATTACCCACAGTGGGCTCGCTGTTTTGCAAAAGGAAAAACTCGCCAATCTCAGCGTGGAAGAAGTGGAAGCGTGTCTCGTAAGTACATTTCTCTCCAGCTGAAAACCCCGCTCTCCCCGGTCAATGCCGTTGCTGCCACCAGTGCCAGCCGCCGATTAACGCCTTCTCCATTCCCCCGCGCAGAGCAGCAAGCGGATTTTTCACCCGCAGTGTTGACCGGTTACAGATGGAACGGCCCATGGTCTGTCTGCGTATCTTCTTCTCCTGTTCGCCAATAGAGTGCGCCAGCAGGGCAAAAAGATTCTCCTCCTCCAGCACCCGCCGCCGCGCCTCTATAATATAAGGCAGGCGATCACGCCACTCCCCGGCGGCGATGGTAGAACAAATGATGTCCCGCGCCCGATCATAGTCGGTGATATCCACCGGTACAAAACTCTCCGGCGGGAAGATCTCCGCCGCATCCGGTGCCCCATAATAAAAAGGCAGGGTAAAACCAAGCAGAGCATCGGGCAATTTTTCGGTGAGATGACGCGGATAGATATGGTTCTCTACAGCGATATGATACTGGTAGGGGTCAAGAATATCTGCTTTGTCGTTCATCGGATTAACCCCGTGGCCGTAGATATCCAGCTCCGGCATCTCATCCTTGAGCTGCCAGGTAAAACGGGTGCGCGCTGCATGGATGGTGGTCCCTCCGGAAGAGCGGTCTGAGCAGACGGTGGAGATCAGCTTCGTCTTCTCCGGCACCTCCATTTCATAGATGTCATCCCAGCTGCGGAAATCCGCACCCTCCACCGGCATGCCGTAGTACCAGGTGAGACCGGGATGATGGAAAATAACGTTGGGATGGCGCACTGCCCACGGCTCCTGAAAGGTGAGGATGGAACCATACTGACGCAGATAGTCGGTGCCGTAGACGGTAATCGAGGACGGCTCCAGGGTTACCAGCATGGTGCGCTCTTTCGCGCAGGACAGATGTTCTTCGCTGCGCTTCTCTCCGTGCAGGTGCTTCGGCAGGTCGTGGTAAACCACCAGCCAGTCATAGTCACTGCAGTTGACATCAAAGTCGAAGTAACAGTCGCCCCACTGCGGTCGTGAGCCAGGAAATTGACGCAACAACAGCTTTGTTTCCTCCGGTGTCCCATGCTCAACACCCCGGTGGAGAAACTTCACCTTAATCTTTGGTTCGCCCCACCGGGCGGCAAACTCCTGCGCCGCACCCATTACCTCACCTCCAGAATCTTCGGGACGGACTTCGACCGGACCTCAAGATGCTTCACAGAAATACGACCGGCATTGCCCTGCTTCATCGCCTTCTTCAACTGCCCCAGCAAGGTAGCGGTGGGCTCGCCGTCCTGCAGCAGACCGTGTTGTCCCTGGAAATCACGGATAGCCTGCCGACTGCCGGAACCAATGGAACCATCAATTTTCCCATCGTAATTACCCAGTTCGGTGAGCAGCTGCTGCAGCTCCAGCTTCTGCTGAAAGCCCAGCGAACCAGCCGGACGCGGCCACGGTGCGGCAACCCCGCCGCGACCGCGGATGTAGTCGGCAAGCAGCCCCACCGCGAGGGCATAGGCATCGGCGTTGTTGTAACGTTTAATAACGAAAAAGTTTTTCAGCAGCAGAAAGGCAGGCCCCTGCGCACCGGCAGGAAGTTTCAATTCGGCACGCTCTCCCTGAAACGGAAACTGACTGCCGTCCGGACGCCGCATGCCGAGCCGACTCCACTCCTTGAGGGTCATGGTATCCCCTTCATATTTCTTAAAATCAACCTTGTTACCCGTCGCGGCTGCAGCCTCAAAACCCCATGGTCCGCCGTTGCTCCATTTATTATGCTGCAACAGACTGGCAGCAGTGCCGAGGGCATCCGGAATGGAGTTCCAGATATCGCGACGACCATCGTGATCCATGTCAACCCCGTAAGCAAGATAACTGGTGGGGATAAACTGTGTCTGCCCCATTGCTCCAGCCCAGGATCCGGTAAAATTTTCTTTCTTCACATCCCCCGCAGCAAGAATCTTCAACGCGGCGATGAGCTGACTGGTGGCGTATTTACGCCGTTTACTGTCCTTCCAGGCCAGCGTTGCCAGTGCCCGGGGCACGTAATGCAGGCGGGAAGGCTGCGCGAGCACTGCGCCGTAGTTGGTCTCCATCGACCAGATGGCCAGCAAAATAGCAGGATCAACGCCAAAACGACGGCTCACCTCGTTGAGAGTGGCCCGATGCAGCGCCCACTGCCGTTTGCCTTCCTCGGCCTTGATGCTGTTGGCTCGACTGTCAAGATAGTCCCAGATCTCGGTTTTAAACTCCGGCTGCCAGGCCGCCTTCTCCAGTACCTCGAGGTCCGGCTCGGTAACACCGGTAAAGGCGGCGTCCCAGACAGCGCGGCTCACCCCCTGCTTCGCCGCTGTCGGATACATTCCGGCAAGCCACTGCTGAAATTCGGTTGCCCCTGCAGAATGCACCCCGAAAAAGAGGCCGGCGAGAAGAAGGACCGTGCTGAGAAGTCCGCGTTGAATGTGCATCATGAGATACTCCTGAAGAAATAAGGGTGACAAAAAGACTCCACCGGATTTGGCCAGGGAAGGCTCATTTATGGGTGCCTTGAAACAGCTTATTTTTATGTAATATTAAACGTTCTCTGTGGTCTCTGCAGGAACGGTAAAAGCCTGCTGGCACGGGCATACCAAAACCGCAGTCTGCCTTTCCACATGGATGCTTTTCAACAAACCGTGCAAAAAAGTTTTCAACATTTTAACCTGGGAGAACATTTTCTGGAAAAATATTTTCCTCTCTTTTTTTATCCCGCTTTTTCATTGAGTTAATGTCCTGTTACGGCAAAGAAAACGCTCTCGACACCTTCTGCACTCCCCTGCATTCCCCACATTTTTCAAGTTTTCCACAAGTTATCAACATTCTTTCCACTTTAAAATCCACTGTTGACAAGCCCCACGTCTTTATATATCTTAGTAAGATAACAGCGGAGAAAACGCAGCTCCGGTGTGAAAGCAGGAATTGTAGTTCTTTTCTTTTTTCCTTCTTCTTTTCTCTCCTTTGAAAGGGGCTCGTTCTTCGGAACGAGCCCCTTTTTTTGTATCAGAGAAGCCACTGCAAACAAACGTTTCACGTGTAACATATACAGGTTTTGAATCATCCTGCAATTTCTTGACTTACATCAATGCTTCCGCTGTGGAAAATGTTATTCCACCGAAGTACAGTGTATAAAAATCACTTTAACAGAGTCCCCATGAAATTATCTCATCACCTGCCAGGGTCCATTACTCCCGTCCGTTTTCAGCGCACCATCCAGAGCATCTTTCTGCTCTACTCAATCTGGATCGGCTGGCGTTTCTACCAGTTCACCCTCTGGGCATCCGGACAGACTGATATCTACACCCCGCGCCCGGACTCGGTGGAAGCCTTCCTGCCAATCTCCGCGCTGATAAGTCTGCGCGACCTGATTCAAACCCACCACTGGGATGTAATCCATCCCGCCGGGCTCTCTTTTTTTCTCATCGCCATCACCATTTCATTTTTCTTCCGCAAGGCCTTCTGCGGGTATATCTGCCCGGTGGGGCTGATCTCCGGCTGGCTCAACTGGATTGGCAGTAAGCTTCACCTGAGCAAAGTTCCGCCCCGCTGGATTGATTATCTGCTGCAGCTTGTAAAATACAGTATCCTCGCCTTCTTTATATGGATTGTGGTTTTCAGGATGAGCCTGGCCAACATTCACAGCTTAATGCGCTCCCCTTTCAATCTTGTGGCAGACGGCAAAATGCTCCAGTTCTTCCTGCACCCCTCCACCACCACCCTGCTTGTCCTCGTCGGCCTCTTCGTGCTCGGGATCGGACTGCGCAGCTTCTGGTGCCGCTATCTCTGTCCCTACGGTGCCCTGCTGGGCCTCTTCAGCAAGTTCAGCCCGGTATATATCAACCGCGAAGAGAAACAGTGTATTCACTGCGGCAAGTGCCGTCTGGCATGCCCGGCGGGAATTGACGTAGATGTGCGCGAGAAGATGATCTCAACCGAATGCCTCGGCTGCATGCGTTGCCGCGCAGTCTGTCCGCAGGAGGAGTGCCTCACCGTACGCCTCGGAGACAGCCCCATCCGCTGGTGGTATCTCGGTGCCGGGGCAGTTATTATGTTTATGCTCCTCTGGCTCATCGCCTTCGCTCTCGGCGGCTGGGAATCAACCCTGCCCAAAGATATGTTCCGCATCTTTTACCAGAAAATAATGTAACGTATTTTCAGATGGTTGCATTCCTCGACTGTAACTTCTCAAAAACCGTGGAACACACAAATTAAAACAGGAAGGACGGAAGATGGGAGCCAGGAGAAAGGGCAAAAACGGAGGAGCGGCGATTTCAATTCCGCAGATCTTTCAGCGTTTCACACCAGTTCAGCCATCACGATATTGGCAAGGGGGTATCCGGCCGGACTGAGCTTGAGATGGGTCGGGGTAATTTCGATAAGACCCTGCTCCATCAGCTTCTGCAGGACCCCGCCATAATACTGACGCGGCTCAAAATGGAAACGGCGCTGAAGTTCTAACAACTCCACCCCTTCCATCATGCGCAGTCCCATAATCACCGTCTCACGAAAGGAAGCCTCGAGGTCGAGGCTCTCCCGCTCCACCACTGCATCCTTCCCCGCTGTAATTTTCTCGATATAGCGCCGCGGATTCTCCTCGCGCCGTTCCCGGCACCCCTGCAAATAACTCACCGCCGCCGCCCCTGCAGCAAACCAGCACTCATTGCGCCAGTAACGGATATTGTGCCGGCAGCGGTATCCCGGAAGGGCATAGTTGGAGGTCTCGTAGTGTTCAAAACCAGCTTCTGCCGTCACTCTGTTGACAAGGTAATCCATACGAAGAATCTCCTCCTCACCTGGCAGGGTCAGTTGTCCCTGCTCAAGGGCTGTGAACAGCGGAGTTCCCTCCTCCGGGGTGAGCTGATAGAGAGAAATATGCCGGGGATAAAGTTCAAGGGCACAGCGAAGAGAGAAACCGAAGGCCTGCGCATCCTGGTCAGGAAGACCATACATCAGATCAAGGCTGAGATTATCGAAACCCGCGTCCCGGGCCATTCTAATGGCCTCGCGGGCCTCCTCCGCATTATGGATACGGCCCAGGGCACGCAGCTCGTCGTTGTCAAAGGACTGTACGCCGAAGGAAATACGGTTGACTCCCGCCATTCGCAGACGCCGCAGGGATTCAAAAGAGACGGTACCGGGGTTAGCCTCCATGGAAACCTCTGCCCCTTCAGCAAAGGAAAAGTGCTGCGTGATAAAATCAAGCAGTTCACAGAGAAGATCTGCCGGGAGCGAAGTGGGAGTCCCACCGCCGAAAAAGAGCGTGGAGAGTTGCCTGCGGGGCAGGCGGCTCAGCTCCTCCAGCAGGGCTGTGCAGTAGGGACGGTACAGCTCACGCGCCCCGGCCACCGAAGCAAAGGCGCAGTAGCCGCACTTCTTTTCACAGAAAGGGATATGGATATAGAGCATGGTCACCCGTCGGAAAACTGATCCATGACAGCACTGGAGCTGGCCTGCACCTTCTGCATCAGTCCATTGTCGGCAAAACTGTAACTGCCGTCACCGATGATGATGTGGTCGAGCAGCTGCAGCTCCATACAGGAACAGAGAAAGTGCATCGTTTTTGTCAGCTTGATATCCTGCGTTGAAGGCTGCAGGGAACCGGAGGGATGGTTGTGGGCAAGAATGATGGCAGCCGCGTGACGGTCCAGCGCCAGTTTAATCACCTCACGGGGGTAAACGGCGTTGCGGTTGAGAGTCCCCTCTCCCATGGTCTCGGCATCGATGATGGCGTGGGCGGTATCGAGAAAAATAACCTTGAAGACCTCCCGTTTGAGACCACGCATCTCGTGAGAGAGATAGTCGATGACGGCGGCGGAGCTCTGCAGATACTTCCGGCCGAGCACCCGGTCCTTGAGGTAGTGGGAGGCAACAGCGTGAATGAAACGCAGGGCGAAACTGTTCTTCGGTCCCACCCCCTTCACCTTCTCCAAAACCGATGAGGGTGCATCAAGCACGGAGGAGAAGCCGCCCAGCTCTTTCAACAGCTCCCGGGCAGGCTCCTTGCAATCACTGCGCGGGGTACCGAAGGTGAGCAGCAGCTCCAGCACCTCTGCATCGGTGAACCCCTCCAGACCGTTTTCAAGGAAACGATCCCGCAACCGGCCGCGATGTCCTTTGCCCTTGTTTTGCCAATCAGTTTTTTCCATGGTTTCACGTCAGAAAGGCAGCCATACTGTTTTTATGGAAACCTTGAAACAGCTTGTATTTCGTTCATCTTCGAGGCGCAGAAGGAAATTTGCCGCAGGTGTAACCTTGATATCGAAGTATAGCACTTACTTCTGAGGATAAATTTTGACTGTACCAGGAAGATGGGCGATTATTCAAGGCCCCCTTATGCTTTTTCACCCTTTATTAATAACCTTCGCAAACAGCTCATTGGCCATCTTCGGGTTCGCTTTTCCTTTTGTCTCCTTCATCAGCTGGCCGACAAAGTATCCCATCATCTTTGCCTTGCCACTCCGGAACTCCTCGGCCTGTTCGGGGTTGGCAGCGACGATCTTCTCGATAACAGCCTGCAGTTCCCCCGCATCAGAGTTCTGCTCCAGGCCCTTCTCCTTGACGATGGTGACGGCATCCTTCCCGCTCTCCATCATTTCCACGAAGACACTCTTGGCAATCTTGCCGCTGATGGTGTTCTTCTCAATCATCGCCAGCAGTTCGGCAAGACCGCCCGGGCTCACCCTGCAGCTTTCAATATCCTCACTGCCGAGTTCGCGGGAGAGTTCGGACATGATCCAGTTGGCCGCCCTTTTCGCCTGCGCTCCGCCTTTCACCACTGCCTCAAAATAATCCGCCACAGGACGGTCGCCAGTAAGCCAGCCAGCATCATATTCAGACAACTCATACTCACTCATGAAACGGGCTTTCCTGGCATCCGGCAGCTCGGGAAGACCGGCACGGACCTCCTCAATCCATTCATCACTAATCTCCACAGGCACAAGATCCGGACAGGGAAAATAACGATAATCGTGGGCATCTTCCTTACCGCGCATCGATGCGGAGACCTGCTTGTCCGGGTCCCACAGCAGGGTTTCCTGGACGATCTTCCCGCCGTCGAGCAACAGGTCGCGCTGACGCCGCTGCTCATACTCCAGCGCCGCCTCAACGTGGCGAAAGGAGTTCATATTTTTCAACTCGGTGCGAGTTCCCAGCTCCTTCTGTCCCACCGGTCGCAGGGAGATGTTCGCGTCGCAGCGAAACGATCCCTCCTGCATGTTGCCGTCGCAGATGTTAAGATAGCGGACAATGGCGTGCAGCTTCTTGAGATAGGCCACTGCCTCCTGCGGACTGCGCATATCCGGTTCAGAAACAATTTCAAGGAGCGGCGTACCTGTACGGTTAAGATCCACATGGCTGACCGGCTCAACGGAATCGTGCACAAGCTTGCCTGCATCCTCTTCCATGTGGGCACGGGTGATACCAATACGCCTGATCTCACCATCCACCTCAATATCGAGAAAACCTTTGCCGACAATCGGCTTGTCGAACTGTGAGGTTTGATACCCCTTGGGCAGGTCCGGGTAGAAGTAATTCTTCCGGGCAAACTGGTTGAACTGGTTGATTTTCGACCCGGTGGCAAGCCCGAAACGAATTGCGAACTCCACCACCTTCCTGTTCAGCACCGGCAGCACGCCCGGCATGCCGAGGCAGATCGGACAGGTGTGGGTGTTGGGGGCAGCGCCGAATTCGTTGGAACAGCCGCAGAAAATTTTCGTTTTGGTTTTCAGCTGGGCGTGGATTTCCAGACCAATGACAGTTTCAAATTCCATTTCCTTCTCCTCTCTTCAAACTCTTCCGCGGCTTTATTTCTCAATTACAGTGGTTCTAACTTCAAGGTTCCCTTCAGTCAAACGTAACCACCTCGGCGTTTTTCTCCACCCACTCCCTTATCTTAATCAATTCATCCCGCCATTCATCACCAAGGCGAATATCAAGGAACATACGGAAGCACTGATTGACCGTTTTCGTCAACTCTTCAAGAAGGAAGATCCTCTCCAGCACCATCCCTTCCACCTCTTCGGGATTGCTGCCGTCAACCTCGGTCCCTTCAGTCCTCGGCAGGGCGACACTGCGATACTCCATCAAAGAACCGGAGAGGGTGACGGAAAATTCGTAGTCGTTAAAACCAAAGGAAAGACGTGCGCTCTCCAGCTTTTTTCCCATGGCCAGACCAGTACGGGCTTCGCGCAGCTCCGACTGCTGTCCGGAACAGGTAATCCTCTCCAGCGACTCCCCCTCCCCCGATTCCAGAGACATGTGTTTTTCAAAAACGACACTGATATCGCCACGATCCGGCAGGGCGATAGAGCCGCCACGCTCGTCACTCTTGAACCAGAGCCAGGTAAGAAACTCTTGTCCAAGCCATCGTTTTTCTGCTATTAAATCAACTAAATCCATTATTTTTCTCTCTTATCAGCTGCTGTCGGTTCCGACTCACACAAAAAGATCCGGTGAGGCGTTCTCAAGTTTGATAATCTGCGCCTCGTCGAGCAGCGCCTCCGCTGTAGAATAGGGGATCTGCTGTTTGACCAGCAGGCCAAAGGTCTCCCGAAAGTGATCTTCGAGCAGAGCCTGAGCCTTTTTGTTGGTGGAGAAAAAAAGGACCACACCCTCAGTCAGGTTCCACGCCAGTTCATAGACGGCTGGAATCGGGATTGCCTTGCGCACCAGCTCTGAGCGCACCCGCTCCTTTATTTCCACTCTGGTTGAGCGGGAGAGTTTGGGCAACTGCTTCTCGAGACGCACCCGCTCCTCTTCTTTGATAATGCATTTCTTGAGGATCGCTGCAGAGACCTTGCGCTCATCCATGCGCAGGCTGAGAGTGATGTAATCTCCCGCCACCCAGGAGCTATTCTTAAACTGTGAATCAAACATATTCTGTACCGACACCCAGCCGAGGGAATACTCCTCATAATTGTCGTCAATATCCTCAAAACTATAGGTAATTATCCTGTCCAGCAGATACTCCAGTGAACTATCGGGAAGCTCCCCCTCCACTGAAAAGCGGACGAAACTTGCTGACCCTTTGAGCAAACCCATACCTCAACTCCTGTGGAAAATATGAAAATACTGCAGCAGGCCGAAGCCCTTAATTTGAAGGTCTTTTTATATCACTCTTTGCCCTGATGGTAAAGAATTTCAGAGGAAGATGAGAACCGCCACCCCTCTCATTCCCCCCGAAATCAGACTTTTTTCAACTCATATTGACGACTGCCGAGACCAATCTCCTCGCCGTAACAGAGCTGAATCTCTCCGCGGGTGTAACCCCAGCGGGCGGTGAATTTATCGAAATCCTTTTCTTTTCCAGCCGCTTTCACCATTTCATGATTGAGACAGGTCGCCTGTGAAACAAGGTCGAAACACGCCTGGTCCAGCGCCACCGGATCGGTGGAGGCAAGAATGCCGATGTCACTGACCATCGACTGATCACTCCAGCCGACGCAATCGCAGTCCGGAGTGACATTCATGACAAAGTTCAGAAATACAACCTTTCCTGGCTTCTCCTTTACAGCGCCCCAGGCATATTCGGTCAGCCGCTCCATGAAGGCGGGAATCTCCGTCGTCCAGTTGATGGAAAGTGCTTTCGGATCGGCACGACAGACAGTGATACACTCAAAACAGCCGACGCACTTTTCCCCGTCCACAGTAATGTTTTTCTGTTCATCGCTGCTCAGCGCTCCCTGCGGGCAGGCGGAAATACACTCCAGACAATGAACACAGTCATCGCCTTTCCACTGTACCTTTGTACCGTGCTGTTCCTGCTTGCCGGCAGGTGAGGCGCAGCCCATGGCGAGGTTCTTGATCGCCCCGCCAAAACCCGCCATCTCGTGCCCTTTAAAGTGGGAGAGCACCACCATGGACGGAGCCTGGGCGATGGCCGAGGCGATGCGGGCCTCTTTGAAATGTTTGCAGTTGATCTTCACACGAACATCACTCTCCCCGTTGAGACCATCAGCTATAATCACCGGCGCATCAACAACATAAGGGGTAAAGCCGTGGATGTATGCTGTGTGCAGATGATCCACCGCACAATGACGCTGACCGTTGTAGAGGGTGCAGGTGTCAGTAAGGAAAGGTTTGCCACCGGCGGCCTTGATTTTATCCACCACCCTGCGCACCAGTACAGGGCTGAGATGTGTATCGTTTCCCATCTCCCCAAAGTGCAGCTTGACGGCGACCTGTTCCCCTTCTGCTACCACCCCGCCGACACCGACGGCGTCGCAAAGTTTGTCAATTTTACTTAATTTGTTTCCCCGGGCGTTACGGGTACCGGCTTTGGCGAAATAGACGATGCTCATTATATTAACCTCTTGTGATGATCTGTTGATTTCCGGGGACCTTGAAGAACCCTGCATTTCGTGCATATTCGAGGCACAGGAGGAAATTTACCACAGGCATATATTTGATATCTCGACGTCTCGTTCCTCGCTTTGTCAAAGGATAAATTTTTGACTGTAACGAAAAAGATGAACGATTCTTCGATGTTTTCTTCTCTAAAATGTTACTCAATCTGCTGAAAAAACGAAATTACTCCTGTCCGCGATTGAGATGGGCCAGCAGGCATTTCACCTCACCGTAACTCACCTCACTTCCCAGAGTCCTGGTCAGGCTCTGTTTGATCTCCGCCCAGGGGTGATCCTTCAGCGGTTCAAGAGCTTCCAGCATGGGGGCAATGTCGGGCTCCGGCAAAACCTCGTCCAGGTTGATTTCACCCAGCCTGATGAGTTCGGCAAGGTGACTCTCGATAGTACTCTGCTTCAGTCCCCGGGTGGCAGCAATAGCCTCGGCGTCTTCCCCCCTGCGGAAATATCCAAGGGTAATCTCGCGGGTCGGGCGACCATCTTTTTCCTCCGCCGGTTTCTTCTCCTGCCGTTCCCCCCGCTCGGCAATCTGCTCCGGACTGAGTTCAGGCAGGGCAATCTCAGTTATGCCCTCGGCGAGACGATACTCTTTTATCATCTGCAGCAGCTCTTCACCATACCGCTCCGCCAGTTTCGGCCCAATGCCGTGAATTTTCAACAACCCCTTATTGCTCACCGGCAGATGAACTGCAAGCTGTACCAGTGGTTTCTGTGCCAGCACACGATAGGCGGGGACATTCTCCTCCGCCGCCTTCTCTGTCCGCCACTGCCGCAGCCGTTCAAAAAACTCCGGGTTGGCAATATCCTCCTCACGGTAAAGCGGCACCTCACTGCCAGACTTGCCACTGCCCTTCGGTGCGTTCAGCTCCTCGATGGTGGCAGCACCAATGGCACGCAGATACGTGCCGACGCTGAACTCCTCCGCACAGCAGGAGACCGCCGCCTGTTTCACCGCGGCCTCCCCTGCCAGCTCCTTATAAAGCCTGCGAAGTCGGGTACTAATCTGTTTGTTGTCGGTTTCAAATATAATATGAGCAAGCATGGGCTGGATCAGCTCCGTCATCTGCTTCTGGAACCACGCCGACGCCCTGGTGAACCGCTCAATCACCGCCGGATCCTCCACCGGAGCAATCTGCGGATTAAACTTTTTGCGAAGCTGATTCTGAAAATTCTCCGCAACGGCAAAGATCTTATCCTGCGCCTGCCGCTGCAGCTCCTCAAGATCACCTGCGCCACCGACCTGCACCACCGAGGCGTTGCCCCGCAGGGTGCCGAGAAAACGGCCGAAGCAGTGACCCAGCCGGGTAAAATTGAAACACTGCAGCAGAAGTTTCTGCTGATAGGCGAGACGGGCCGTAACCAGTTGCTCTTCTCCCGGGGGATTCCTGCGTGCCATCTCACTGAAGAGAGCCACCTGCTGATCGGTCTGAATGGCACGTCCGCCGATACGACTCCTCAGGGTTAGCCCCTCGAAACTGCGGCAGCGGCTCAACGCCACATAAGTCTGTCCGTGGGCAAAGGCCGCCTCAGCATCGACAATCAGCCGATCAAAGGTTAACCCCTGGCTCTTGTGGATAGTGATTGCCCACGCCTGCTTCAGGGGAATCTGGGTGAAGGAGCCAATCTTCTCCTGCTCCAGCTCCATTTCCTCATTGAGGCTGTACTCCATATTCTCCCAGCTGATTGCCTCCACCTCAATCGCCTCCTCATCGCCCTCACAGAGAACGGAAACGGAATCCTCCTCCAGGCGAATGACCGTACCGATGCGGCCGTTGTAGAAGCGCTTGTCGGGCCCCGGATCGTTGTGGACAAACATAACCTGAGCACCCACCTTCAGTGAGAGCCGCTCCATGGTCGGCCAGGTAGACTCGGGGAAGTCTCCATCCACACTGGCGCTGAAACTGCGAGCCCGTCCGGGAAGCTCCTCCAGCCGCTGGCGATTGATGACATCCGCCTGGTTGTTGTGGGTGCAGAGGGTAATAGTTCCTTCCCTTTCAACCTCACTGGTATCTTCCACGTAGCGACTGTTGAGATGTTCAAGAACCGCAGGCCCAACGCGGTTATCACGTATCTGGTTGAGCAGATCGACAAAAGTGCTGTCACTCTGCCGATAGACCTTCGTCAACTCCACCGTCACCAGAGGCCCGCGCTGCAGCGCCTGTGAGGAAAAGAACCACGGCGTTGCATAGTGCTGACCGAGCAGCGTCCAGTCGTTCTCCTTAACCACCGGCGGCAGCTGATAGAGGTCGCCAATCATCAGCAGCTGCACCCCGCCGAAGGGGAGCTCGTTGTTGCGGTAGCGGCGGAGAACAAAATCGATGGAGTCGAGCAGGTCCACACGCACCATGGAGATCTCATCAATTACCAGGAGATCAAGGTTACGCAGCATGGCTACCTTTTCTTTGCGCAGGTTATGCCGCTCCTGCGCCTGACCGGGTATCCAGGGGCCAAAGGGACGCTGAAAGAAAGAGTGCAGGGTAACACCGCCGGCATTGATTGCTGCCACTCCAGTGGGCGCAGCCACCACCATGCGCTTGGGGCAACTCCCTTTCAGAGTGTGGAGAAAGGTGGTTTTGCCCGTCCCCGCCCTGCCGGTGAGAAAGATGTTGCAGTCGGTCTCTTCGAGGAATCTCCTTGCCAGGTCAACTTCACGGTTATCCATTCTTCAACTCTCCCTTTTTCCCCTGCAATGGCAGCTCCACCCGAAAACGTGTAGAGCGCAGCTCTTCTGAGGAGTCCACCGTAATGGTGCCACCATAGGATTCAACAATCGTTCGTACTATATAGAGGCCCAGGCCGAGATGGGCCCCCCCTGTTTTTTTACCCCCGGGATCACGCTTGGAAACCATGGAATTGAAAATCTGGCCCTGCATCTCCCGTGGAATTCCCGGGCCCTGATTGCCAATAATAATGATCACTGAGGAGAAGCCGCGCTGCAGTTCCAGCTCAATGGACGAATTCATGCAGTGGAAGGAGACGGCGTTCTCCACCAGCTTGTCGAGCACCTGATGGATACGCTGCGGATCACCATTGAAAGGCACCTCACCCTCCGGTCGGTAATAGATGAAATCAACTCCGGAAAAGGCCGGTTTCCAACTGTGTTCCAGCCACATCTCAATGGCGATATCCAGCTCAAAGACCTCTCTCTGATCTCGGCTGAGCATCTCCTGAAGGCTGGTGGCATCGCGAATCTGCGCCAGTAGTGCCTCCAGTCGTTTTATATCGGTCAGCGCCATAGTTATATAACGCGATTTTGTCTCCGGAAGAGTAGTGAGCTCTCCAGCGAGGTTCTGTAGAGAGGCGGAGATTCCCGCGAGGGGAGTACGCATCTCATGCTCAAGGTTGTCTGCCATCCGTTCGCGAAAGTTGGACTGGCTGCGCAGCTGTTCAAGCATGTCGGCAAGGGTCCTGGAAAGGTCGCCGAGCTCATCCCCGGAACGCAGGGGAACGATACTGAGGATCTGGCCACTGCTGGTGATGGCACCGGCGGCATCACGTCCCACCCGGCGAATACGCGAGGAGAGGCGGAAGGCAAAAAAGATCAGTGCCAGTCCCGCTCCGCCGAAGAGCAGCACAGCAAGGGTTATTGACTCTTCAATAACCTTGTTCTGCAGGGCGAGAATTGAGTTGGTAGTCTGTTCCACCACCACTGCTCCAACGGTGGTATCACCATTATTCAACGGCACAATGGCAACCATCACCTCCAGCCGATTCTTCTCCCCTTCACCTGCCGGAATATAACGGGTGAGGGCTGGCTCACCGGCAAGTGCCTGTCGAACTCCGTCAAGATCAAGGGTGGAGAGTGCGGCCGGTCCTTCAGGATTGGCATTGGAGAAAGAGGTGGTGAAAAGTTTGTAGATCGGCGCCAGCAGCTGCCGGCGGAGTGACGGTGCCTCCGGCGACGGTGTACTCACCAGTTCACCGTAGGTGGCGCGCACCCGCTGGTTGGCATCAACGATGGAAACGCGGGAGTTGGGACGATCAAGGGTCTTAAGAATTGATTCGATGGTTTCAGACGGACTGATGATCCAGCTGATTTCAGCATCTGCCCTTTTTACCTTTTTGACATTATTAATATTTTTATCTTTATTACTTTTATGCTGTCTATTTGTACCAAGGACATATTTTACCGTTCTTTTCTTCTCATCGTCCACATCTCCGACGGCGAAGGCAAGCTTGTTTCCCACCATCTCCCGAGGCAGTCGCAGCTCAACCACATAACCACCCTCGCGCAGTTCCCATACCGCCTGCAGACGCGGTTCACGAATCGCCCGGCTGCTGCGTCCGCGTGGAATAAGATAACCGTTCACCCACCCGGGATGACTGGGGCTGATGCGGTAGAGACGCTGGCTGCCCTCCTTGTCTTCAATGCGCAGTTCAACATGGTCGGAGCGATCCAGCCGGTTGTCACCATCGCGACGGTAGACAACCTTGTCGTCATCAACAATAAAAGCGGCATAGATATAATCTCCCCGTACACCGGTCATATGGCGCAGGCTGAAGGATTTCGGATCCCAGGCCTCTGAGGAAAAGAGGATATGACCCTTTCCCATAGAGGGAGATGCATCATCATCCACATCCGGCCAGTCGTCGAGCTGCCCGTTGAGATACATGGAAGATGTCAACGGTGGCAGATAGAGCACCTCGCTGCTGTCCTCCGGCGGGTGAAACCGCTCCTTGATGAAGAGTTTTGGCTGCGACGCGAGTACTGTAGCCACAGCGCGAGCGGAGAAGAGGAGTGTCTCCTCCTGAGAACGAAGTAAATCTCGCTTGATCTGTTCACTAATCTGTACACCTATGATCGGTATAAAGAGCAACAGGAGGGTGACCAGCGCCAGTTTCAGGCGAAGGGTAACACGCAGACGCATGGGAAGAGACCTCAGTTGGTGCGCCAGCGGTAACCCAGACCGTATTCGGTACGTATGGCATTGAAATTCTGGTCTATTTCACAGAACTTGTCACGGATACGGCGAATGTGTGCGGTGATGGCGTTACTGGTAACCACCAGCTGGGCGGCAGCCATCAGCTCGTCATGGGATTTGACATGACCGGGATGTTCAACGAGGGCGTACACCAGCCAAAACTCGGTGAGGGTAAGGTCGATCAGCGTTTCCTGCCAGAAGACCCTCTTCTGTTCGTGGTAGAAGGTAAGTTCCCCCACCGTGAAGACTTCTTCCTCCGCTGGCTGTACGTTGGCTGCCAGCGACTCGACGATCTTGAACAGAGCTGAGATACGCACCGGCAGAAAGTCGAGTGTTGTGGTATTTTTCGACAGGTAATCCCAGGCACCGAGGCGCAGTCCACTGACTCGGTCAAGGTCTGAATCTCGAGCAGTAAGAAAGATAATGGGGATGGTCGGTGAGAGCTGGCGGAGCTGCGAACAGAGGGTAAAACCGCCCTCCATCTCATCTTCCAGCATCACATCGAGCACGGCAAGGTCGGGCAGATCCTTCTGGAAGGCTGCCGTTGCCTCGGGACGGGAGCCATAGCTGTGTACTTCATATCCCTCACGCTGGAGGGCATGAGTGTAGTTGTCACGAAGAAGATCGTCATCTTCAACAAGGGCAATGATATAACAAGCCATGGCAGCAGTTGCCTCCTCAGGAATTCAAGTATTTTCAGATTTACGACGTACGGAAAGTCTCTTTTTCCACAAACTCTCCTGCTTAGAGTACACTGGATCTGCGCGTTTCGCTACCGCGTCGAGTCCAATCAGGGTTGGTCACTCTTTTCTGCTCAAATGGAGATTATTGAAAATGAATACAGGAAAATCTAATGAAAAAACACTTACATCATGTTGACCCCGGCAGCGCCCTGCTGATTATCTATCTCGCGCTGATGGTTCTGCTCGTGGCAGGAAATGCCCTTATCGCCAGGACTGACAGACTCTCTGGTGAAGTTGAAAGTGCCCCGCCTTCTGCAGGTCAGGATTTTACCCCGCCCCCGTGTTCTCCTCCCATCTCCATATCACTTCCCCAACTGGAGAGAGTCATGCTCAAAAAAAGCGTAACAGAGATTCTCCGTCACGCTGCTCTTTATACATCTTCCTGATCTGCCATTATAACAACGTCACCAGCACAACTCTCACCATTGACAGCTCTTACCAGGCTGCGTTGCTGCAATGTAATTCACCGCCTATCGTCAAAACAACGCACAAAACTTCCTGTAGTCGCTGACTATAAACAAAAAAAGGGTATCTGGTGACTTCTCACCGGATACCCTTAATATGGCGTCCCCAACCGGATTTGAACCGGTGTTGTCGGCGTGAAAGGCCGATGTCCTGGACCTGACTAGACGATAGGGACAAAAACAAAAACCCTGGTGGGTCGTGCGCGGCTCGAACGCGCGACGTTCTGATTAAGAGTCAGATACTCTACCAGCTGAGTTAACGACCCGAAAGCGGTTTATATGCAAATTTTCTGAAGACAGATCTCAATCGGTGCTGCACTGCAGACACCACCTGTCACAAAACAGTGTACAGGACTTGCTCTGTGATTACTACCAAAACTAAATAAGAAAAGGTACTTGGCGATAAATCACCAAGTACCTTTAATATGGCGTCCCCAACCGGATTTGAACCGGTGTTGTCGGCGTGAAAGGCCGATGTCCTGGACCTGACTAGACGATAGGGACAAAAACAAATTTCCTGGTGGGTCGTGCGCGATTCGAACGCGCGACTCTCTGATTAAAAGTCAGATACTCTACCAGCTGAGTTAACGACCCGAGAGCGGTCTATATACAAAGATCCCGAAGACGAGTCAACATCTTTTTTTATTTATTTTGCCAGACATCCAAAATATATACTCCGCTCCAAAAGACAGAAGACACAACTCAGCCCGCCAGCTGCAGCATCTTTTTCGCCGCCAGCGTGCCTGCAATCTTCTCCTTCGTCTCTTCAGACGCCTGCAGCGAAGCGTTCACATCCAGGGAACCCCAGCGCAACGCTTCACACACCAGCTTCTCATACTCATCACGCAAACGACGAAAAGACTCTTCCACTTCCGGATACTCGCTGGACTCACGAAACGGCAGACGCAGGAAGCCAGAATCTACACCCACTCGAAACCACGGCACCGCCAGACGGTGAAACTCCGCCGGCTGCCAGTCTTCACTGCGCTCATCCTCCCCCGGCAAACACCAGCCACGTTCCGCATGGGGAACCACGGCAATGGTACTGGTGAGAGTCAACGGCTCCATGTCCAGTTCCATTTCATGCACCTCAAGAGTAATAGTATAGCTGAGGATCGGACGATGATTCCCCTGCTTCTTTTTAATATTCCAGATAATCTTCATCTTCACTTCTCTCCAGAAAGAGGTCTGCCGTATCCTGCCAGCGGCGGCTCCCTTTATTTATATACGCCATCCCCTTCGTGCACACCACGCGCCAGCCCTGTCACCCGAAGCAGATCACCAAAAGGAGGGCTTTGGTGCTCCTCATCGCCGATCTGCGCCCACAGCACCGGGTAGTCCGGCTCCACAGCGGGAAAAAGATGACAGCGCAGATCAGTCAGATAGATAAGGCAGGCGGGCTGCAGCCCCTCCTGTTCAATCCGCCGGAACACCGGGCGGAAATCAGTGCCGCCCCCACCGACCGGCTCAAGCCGCAGCGGCAGCTCAGACCGTTCTACTTGCTCATAACGCCTCACCTGCATATCACAGTAGAAGAGATGCAGAATCGCGGGATATTGCTCCATGATAGCGGACAACTCTGCGGCAAACTGATCCATCTCTGTCCGCGAAATAGAACCAGAGGTATCCACTGCCACCGCTATCTGGTGCAGCTCACTGTTGATCAGAGAAGGAAAGTAGTAGCCCTGATGGATGTAGCGGCGGTTGGGCGTCATCCAGCTGTAGTCAAATCGCGCCGAGCGCTCGATAAACCGGGACAGAATCTGCCGCCAGTCGAGGCGCGGGTTGAGACGCCGGGCAACCAGTTGTTCCACACCCCGGGGAAGATGGCCAATCTCCCGCGCCGTGTTGGCAGCATTGATAAAGGTTCGCTCCCAGTCAACCCCTTCAGCCCCGAGATCTGCCCCCTGACTCTGCATTGGTGCATCGCGCACCTCCCCCGCCGCCGGGGCGTTTTCTCCGCTCTGCCTGCCTTTACCGGGACCGTCTTCGTCTCCACCCCGCTCGCGGATGCCGTCACTGGTCTCAAAGAGGCGGCTGTAAACCGCTTCGGCGCTCATCTCCCGAAACCCCTCAATGAGAAGGAAGTCTGGCGGCAGAGTGAAACCGGCATCGAGCAGCAGCCAGTTGATGGCATAGTCACAGGCTATATTCCATAACTGTACATCCCGCCCCCCGCGGCGCCGATGATGGCCGCAGGCGGGGTGCATCACCAGATGGGCCATGAGCCCGAGCAGTTCATCATCTTTCAGGGTGAGGATATAACCAGGGTTGTAGCCAAGAACCTCACCGTCGGTCCAGGCATCGGCACACCCCTCATCCTCCAGCAGTTTCAAGCGCAGAGCAAGGGTGGCAAAAAAGGGGTGCTGCAAGATCAGTGTAGTCCGAGCCTTCAGCAGGCGCTGATGGGCATCGCCGCTCATACCAGCACGCTGGCGTTACTGGCTGCCCAGTCAGCAAAGGCGTCCAGCCCGGCGAGGGGCCGGCAGTGACGTACCGCCTCCCGTACCAGCAGGACGGAAAACTCGGTGGGCAGTCGTGAGGCAAAAGTAAGCAGGCGTGCACCGTTCTCTTCACTGGCCGACCGGCCAACCATCTCACAAATCGCGTAAAGCACTGCGGGATCCTCAGCGATAGAGACCCCTTCCGGATTATTGAGGATGTCTGCCACCTCGGGAAGATCCTGCCAGATGGCAATGAAGCCCTCCAGCTCTCCCGCCGCCCCGACACCTACAGTACCAACGAGAAGCTCTTTTAATATTTCTTCTCCTTCTTTGCCTTTCTGATATTTTTTATCTTTTGATGTCTTTATTATTTTAGAGGCAAACTCCCAGCTTCGCGGTGACGGGAAGGCCTTGCTGCTGCGTTCCGGCTCAAAGTCATGCAGAAGAGCCGGGCGAAAGCGGAGAAAAGAGATAATCTCCGGGGCTATCTTTGCCCCGTCCGCCCACTGCAGCCACTCCTCAAGATCAACGGTGAAATCGATATGCACAAAACGATTCGCCAGCGCGGAAGGCATGCGGTGAGTAACAGCGCGGTCGGTCTCGCGGTTTCCGGCGGCGATGATCGACCACCCGTCAGGCAGTTCATACTCACCGAGCCGTCGATCAAGAACCAGCTGGTAACAGGAGGCCTGCACCAGCGGTGGCGCAGCGTTGAGCTCATCAAGAAAAAGAATGCCCTTCCCTTCAGTGGGCAAAAAGGAGGGGATGCACCACTCGGCGCGGCCATCCTCTGAAATCTTCGGCAGGCCACGCAGGTCTACCGGGTCAAGGAGAATGGCACGGATGTCGATAAGCGAGAGTCCCAGCTTCTCCGCCGTCTGCGCCACAACCTGGCTCTTGCCCACCCCCGGAGGTCCCCACAGGAACACCGGTTGGCGGATATCAAAAAGCTGCATCAGAGCAGCCCCTATTTGTTGTGCTTTCATATAACCCTCCCTGCATGCAGGATTTTCAATTTTGTTTGTAGTAGACAGGCACGCCGGGGCTGATCGCCTCCCGCGCGGCATAACGCCTGCTCTTTTCCCGGGTAAAACCCATTTTCGACAATAAACTCTGCAAACGGGGATTACGGGTAAGGGAAATGAAAGTTGTAAAACCGCGCGTCGTCATCTCTTCAATGAAAGCATTCACCGTATAAACACCAATACGCTGATTGCGGAAACGTGTGGAGATGGCCAGCGCGCCCAGTTCCACTGTCTGTTCATTGATATCCTTCTGTTCCACGCAGCCAACGATGATACCGTCAATAAGAGTGACAAAAAAATGATCGCGGTTGGCTGTAACATACCCCTTCGGCCGTGGTTTGAGATACCCTGACCTTTTATACATGTCGAGAATTCGCTCGACTATCTTCACCTCCACCGCCCCGTCCACGGCACGGAACACCTCGGTAAAGTTGTTGGCAATCATCGTGCCCGCCCCTTCAACGGAGAAGAGTTCCTCGCGAAGGGTTGCCTTCCCGGCGGGCACAATGTGAATCCGCTCACAGGCACCAGACTCAATCTTCTCACAGATCTGGCTCAGTGCCCCCTGAAAGTTCACATTCTGTACCACATCGTTCACTTCAATGGGCAGGGAACTATAACGCTCCGTGGTGAGGGTGTTGATCCGTTCACCTTTCTGATCCAGCAGAGGACGCCGCTCAAGAAAGATCAGTTTGAACTTCACCCCGTCACTGTTGAGAACCGCCTCGTAAAAATCGACGTCGGAGGCAATGCGGACAAACTGCGTCCCCGTCAGATGCCGCGCCAGATCATCAACCAGCTTCTGATTAGAGGAACGGGGAGGCAGGTTGTGAAAAAAGGTGGTGGAGATACCCTGACGTCCGAGAAACTTGAGGTCATCGATAATGGCAGGGAACTTATCACGCAGCACACTCTCACGGCAGGCGACAGCAAGGGGGTGAGCGAGAAGGTGTCGGGTGTACTCTTTAACGTAGAGATGGGTCATGAAACGTATTCCATTTTTTCAGGAGGAAAGGAGGAAAAAAGATGCGGACAGCCTACCAGAGCACTCTTCAAAGTGCATGGGAATTTACCCTCTTCCGCCCCTCCTGGTTCGGTTTAAACTTTTCCTTCCGGCAACCATTACAACCTTGTAATCCTCTTGAAAGGCTGCTGCAAGAAAGAGCTGGTAGAGTTGGCAGGTAGAAGAGAATTCGAGCTCTCAGCACACCCTGAAGAAAACATCGAATAATCACTCATCTTCTTCGTTACAGTCAAAAACTTATCCTCGGAGGTAAACGCTATACTCCGATATTAATCAGAAGGAATCCCGACATGACAACAGAACTTCCTCAACAGAACAAGGGTTATATTTCTATCCAGCAGATCACCGAGACAGTGAAGGCCGCTTCAGGCTGGGTTGCCCCCCTGCGCAACGAACTCTCCCGCACCATCATAGGGCAGGACAATCTCATCGACAGTCTCCTCATCGGTCTGCTCTCTGGTGGACACATTCTGCTTGAAGGCCTGCCGGGGCTGGCCAAAACCCTTGCTGTGAAGAGCCTCAGTGAGGCTATTCGCACCGATTTCAGACGCATTCAGTTCACCCCGGACATGCTCCCGGCCGACATCATCGGCACCCAGATCTACAACCCGCAGGAGACCACCTTCGAGACCCGCCGGGGCCCGATTTTCGCCTCCCTCGTGCTCGCCGATGAAATCAACCGGGCCCCGGCCAAGGTCCAGTCTGCCCTGCTGGAGGCAATGCAGGAGAAACAGGTGACCATCGGCGAGGAGAGCTACCTCCTGCCAAAACTCTTTCTCGTACTGGCCACACAGAACCCCATTGAACAGGAGGGGACCTACCCGCTGCCGGAGGCACAGGTAGACCGTTTCATGCTCAAGGTAGTGGTCGGTTATCCGAGCAGAGCGGAGGAGCGGAAGATTCTCGATAACTACGAGTACAGCAGCAAGGAGAAAAAAATTGTCCCCGTGGCTTCACCGGAGGAGATCCTTAACGCCAGGCGGGTGGCGGACTCCATTTATATGGATGATAAAATCAAGGATTATATCGTCAGCCTTGTTTATGCCACCCGCGATCCGGAGAGCTGTCACCTCAGTCTCTCCAATTATATTGAGACCGGTGCTTCACCCCGGGCCACTCTGAGCATGAAATCAGTGGCCAAATGCGCAGCCTTCCTCGCCGGCCGCGGCTACGTCACGCCTGATGACGTCAAGTCTTCGGCGATGAATGTCATGCGCCACCGTATCCGCATCAGCTACGAGGCAGAGGCGGAAGGTATTTCCAGCGAAGATATCATCCGTAAAATCGTCGATACCGTACCGGTTCCCTGAGTCGACCATGAAGAGAAGCCCCATGGAAAACGAACTTACCCGCGAGATGCTCAACAAGGTGCGCCGGATTGAGGTGCACACCAGCCGCCTGGTCACCGACAGCCTTGCGGGGAGCTACCACTCCGTCTTCAAGGGACGGGGAATGAACTTCGAGGAGGTTCGGGAATATGTGCCCGGCGACGACATCCGGACCATTGACTGGAACGTTACCGCCCGCAGCGGTATCCCTCATATCAAAAAATTCACTGAGGAGCGGGAGCTTACCATCATGCTGCTCATCGACATCAGCGGCTCCGGCGAATTCGGCTCCACCAACTGCTCGAAGCGCGAACTCATGGCCGAACTCGGCTCGGTACTGGCCTTCTCCGCCGTACGCAATAACGACAAGGTGGGACTGATTCTTTTTACCGGGGAGGTAGAACTCTACATCGCCCCTCAGAAGGGCCGCCGCCATATTTTGCGCATTATCCGAGAAATACTCTATTTCAAGCCGCAGGGAAGACAGACCGACATTAACAAGGCTCTGGAGTTTATGGCCGGAGTGCGTAAACGGCGCAGTGTCGTCTTCCTCATCTCCGATTTCTGCCTGCCGGGCAATTTCAAGCAGGAACTGCACGCCATGCGCGCCACCCTGCAGGCCACCGCCCGCCACCACGACCTTATAACCCTCAAGGTGAGTGATCCGAGGGAATACCATCTGCCGGACATCGGCCGGCTAACCCTTGAAGACGCTGAAAGCGGCGAGCAGGTGGAACTCAATACCTCCAGCAGCACGGTGCGGGAAGAGTTTACCCGCCAGGCCGAAGGACGACGCGACATCCTTTTACGGACCATCCGCGGAACCGGTATCGATCTGCTCGACCTTGCAACCGACCGCAGCTACCTGCCAGAGCTGATGCACTTCTTCAGCAACCGACAGAGGAGGAGCGCATGAACCAGCCCGCTCCCCTGCCCCACGACATCCACGGACCGATAGTCATCCCCGACACTCTCTTTTCCTCGCTGGAGATAATCGTCATCGTCCTCTGCGCCGCCGCAACCATTGCCGCCCTGTTTTACCTTTACCGCCGCCTGCACCGTCACAAAGCAGCAACCCTGCAGGAAGAGTATCTCCGCCGATTTGAAGCTCTCCGTCCACTGCGCAAAGGGAGTAACATTCGCTGGGTCGAAGAGGCAAACAACCTGCTGCGCAGTTATATTGAACGCCGGTTCTCTCTTCACACCACCCGCCAGACCACCGGTGAGTTTTTGCGCAGCCCTGAGCTGGAAACCCTCTCGCCTCTGCAGGATGTTCAAACTGAGTTGCGCCGCTGTCTCGAACAGGCCGACCTCGCCAAATTTGCCCGCTATCAACCGAAAGAGGAAGAGCTGGACGAGATGGAGAAGGCCATCCGCATCCTCATAAAACACTCCCGGCCGGAAGAGAAAGGAGGTCAGCAATGAGTGAATTCTTCACGGATTTCCGCTTTCTTCATGCCACTTTTCTCTGGCTTCTGCTGTTGCTTTTGCCCCTCGCACTTTTTTACGCCAGACGTGGTCCGGCCCCGGCACTGCTCTTCTCTTCCATATCACTCGTCCGCTCCCTCGGGACACCGAGAAAGGCGAGTGCGGGGAGTATAACCTTCCTCCTGCGCATGCTCAGCCTCGCCCTGCTCATTGTTGCCCTCGCCCGTCCGCAGTACGGCAACTCGACTACTGAGGTGGAAGCGAGCGGCATCGACATAATGCTGGCGGTAGATGTCTCCGGTTCCATGGAGGCCATGGACTTCCATCTTGACGACAAGGCGGTAAACCGTCTCGCCGTAGTGAAAAAGGTAGTACAGAATTTTATAGATGAACGCCCTAACGACCGCATCGGCCTTATCGCCTTCGGTGCCCAGCCCTTCCTCGTCAGCCCGCTTACCCTTGATCACGACTGGCTGCTGAAACGAATGGATGCCCTCGAAATCGGCATGGCCGGTGACGGCACGGCCATCGGTTCCGCCATCGGCACCGGAGTCAACCGGCTGCGTGAACAGAAAGCCAAATCCCGCATCCTTATACTTCTCACCGACGGCATGAGCAACAGTGGCAGTATCTCGCCGCTCACCGCCGCCGAGGCAGCAGAAGCCCTTGGAATCAAAGTCTATACCATTGGTGCTGGCACCCGCGGCGAAGCACCCATCCCAATGAGAGACGCCTTTGGACGGGTTGAACTGACCTGGATGAAGGTGGATATCGACGAAAATACACTGAAGCAGGTAGCAAAACTGACCGGAGCCTCCTATTTCCGCGCCACCAATACTGCCTCCCTGGAGAATATCTACGGGGAGATAAACAAGATGGAGACCACCACCCGCAAGATCAAAAAATTTGAAAACTACCGCGAACTTTTCCCCTGGGTTTTGGTGCTCTTTTTTCTTGCTTTCACGGCAGAAACATATCTCAGCCGACGCAGAGTCCCCTGAGTATAAACTGAATGACACCTTTAAAAACCTTGTGTTTCACTCATATTCGAGAGACAGAAGAAAATTTACCGCAGGCATATTAAAACTTTAGAAATTATTCTCGTGTTTTTTGAAAAGAATTTCGTGAAGGGACGTATACCGGATTACCGTTCATCACCGGTATTATTGATATCGGAGTCCAGCGCTTACCTCCGAAGATAAATTTTTGACTGTACCGAAGAAGAGAAGCAAAACACTGCTTATTCGATGCTCCCTGAATACAGAAACTGACCATGAACATACAATTCGCCCATCCCGTGTGGCTGGCAGTCGGCCTGGCCGCCAGCCTGTTTCTCGCCGAGGCCCTCTACCTCGCAGAGAAGCGCCGTCGCAGCGCCATGCAGAAGTTTGCATCACCGGAGCTCGCCGCCCATCTCACCCGCAACATTTCCCGACGCAGGCGGCTGTGGAAAAGCCTTCTCCTCGTTCTCACCCTTTTCCTCTGCTTCACAGCCCTCGCTCGACCGCAGTACGGTTACCACTGGGAAGAGGTAAAACGACGCGGCATCGACCTCCTCTTTGCCCTCGACACCTCGCGTTCCATGCAGGCCGAGGACATCAAACCAAACCGTCTTGCGCGAGCGAAAATGGGAATATATGACTTTGTCAACAAACTCCAGGGAGACCGGATCGGTCTGCTGCCCTTTGCCGGCAGCTCTTACCTGATGTGCCCGCTCACTCTGGATTACAACGCCTTCAACCAGAGCCTTGAGAGCATTGACACGAAGATCATTCCCCGGGGCGGAACCAGCCTCAGCGAAGTTATACACTCTGCGACAGAGATCCTTGGTCAAAAGTCCAGTCACAAAATCCTCATCCTTCTCACCGACGGTGAAAACCTCGAAGGAGATGCCATTGCCGCAGCTGAACAGGCAGCGAAGGCAGGAGTAACCATCTATACCGTTGGCGTCGGCACCCGCAGCGGCGAACTGATCCCGCTGGCCAATGGAAAGGGGGTCGTCAGGGACGCCTCCGGCAACCCGGTACGTTCACAGCTCGACGCGAAAACCCTTATTAAAATCGCTGGGACCACCGGCGGCAGCTATGCCCCGCTCGGTAAAGCCGGTGAGGGACTGGAGACGATCTACAAAAACAAACTCTCCCTCGTACCAAAAGAAGAGCTCTCCGGTCGTCGTCACAAGGTCTTGAAGGAGCAGTTTCAGTGGCCGCTTGCCGGGGCACTTCTCCTGTTGCTCGTTGAGTTTTTCATTAACGACCGCCGCCGCGAGAAGGCAGTGATGGCCAGCAGCATTGCTGGACTGGCAAAACGTCACAGGGCCAGTGCCGGAGCTTTAGTGCTGGCCATTTTGCTGGCACTTCCGGTTTCATCAAGAGCCTCCGAAGCCGATATTGCCTATAATAATGGGGACTACAGCACCGCCGCCGAACTCTACGCAAAGCAGCTTGAAAAACAGCCTGAAGACGCACGGGTGCAGTTCAACCTCGGGGTTGCATGCTGTAAAAACAAACAGTATGACGAAGCCATCGACGCCTTCAGCAAAACCCTGAAAAGTGATGACCTCTCTCTACAGCAAAAGGCCTATTTTAACCGGGGGAACGCCTTCTACAGTAAAGGGTCGAAACTCGTGCAGAATAATCCCGATAAGGCGATAAACGAGTGGCAGCAGGCCGTAGATTCGTTCCAGGCAGCGGTGAATCTCACCCCGCAGGACAGAGCTGCGCTGGAGAATTTGCAAGACGTACAGAAAGAACTCAAAAAGCTGAAAAAACAGCAGGAAAAACGGAAGCAGGATCAACAGCAGAAAAAACAGGATAAAAACGAAAAGGAAAACAATCCGCAGCAGCAACAACAGAATTCTACTGGCAGCAGCACCCCAAAGGAATCAGGCGGTGAACAACAGAATAACGTAAAATCAGAAAGTAACGATAAGACATTAAAAGACCAAAAAGGGTCAGAAGACCAGAAAAGTCAAAAAGATAATAAAGGCAAAATGAAGGTCAGCCAGCCCGATACATCTCAGTCTCAATCGCAAAAGTCACCGGATACCGAAGACATTCAGCAAGAACAAAAGGCACAGCAAATGCAATCGGGCGAGAAAAGCAGCCCGCAGCCTGCAGGCAGCGGAGATCTCACCAGAACCGGAGAAAACCAGAAAAGTGCCGGATCCGCAGCCTCCCCCTCCGGCGGCCAGTCCGCTGCTCTTGCCGCCGCACAGCAGGCACAGGCTGCTTCCGCTGAGACAAAAAAGCGCCACGCGGCAGGGAAGATGACCAGCAATGAGGCACTGCGCATGCTCAAAACCATGACGGGAGATTCCGACTCACTGCGCTTTATCCCAGAACCTCCCACCGATGAAACTGAAACCCAAAAGGACTGGTAACCACAAAGCCCCCCTAAACCGTTTTAGATTGAAGAGAGAACCATGAAAACCCTATGTAGAAAGAACCTCGTACTCTCGTTTCTGCTCGCCCTTCTTCTCGTGTCGGGTGCGGTTTCCACCGTGGTCGCCGCACCGGTGATCACAGCCGTGTTGAATACCGACAAGCTGCCACTCAATCAGACCGGGCAGCTCACCGTAACCATCAACAGGGAGGGCAGGCTGGAAAAGCCGGAGGCGAAAGGAGTGCACCTCAGCTATGCGTCAAAAATTGAGAATCGCTCTTACAGAATTTCGAGCATTGCTGGAAATCAAAAGGATATCTCCACTATTTTCATCTTCCGGGTCACCGCCGAGCATGAGGGAAAGTATACCATCCCCCCCATCCGCCTCATCACCACAGACAAGACCTACGCCTCCACACCGGTTAAATTTGAAGTGGTTGCCCCGGTAAAAACAGCAAAAAATGCGGCCAATACGGGTGGAACCACCATCCAGCTGCCAGGCATGCAGCTCCGTCAGGGAATAATCGGTCAATCGGCCCCGCAGCAGGTGAAACCAGAAAAAGCGATGCAGGAGTCTGAGAGTGCTTTTTTTACCATAAAGACGAAGCAGAATATCTACGAAGGTGAGAACATTCCGATAGAGATCAAACTGTGCCTCAACCCGGAGGTTGATTTTCAGAGTCTCAGCATGCCCCAGGTGGCTGCGGAAGACCTCGCCATCCCTGCCCTTGATAAAAAAGGGGCAAAAGAGGACAAAGAGGAGATCAACGGGAAAATATGGCACACTCTTACCTGGCAGACCACACTCTCAGGTATCAAGCCCGGCAAACATCAGCTTGACATAACCGGGCAGGCAACGGTTCGGGTGCCAGACTCTTCCGGTCAACAGCCGCGGAGTCAAAGAGACATCTTCAATGCAACCCCGGAAGAAATTCTTGCAGAGATGATGTCCCACAGAGCCTTTGGCAACCCCTTTGCAGACAATTTCACCCCCATGATACGCAAAGATTTAGCCCTGGAAAAGAGTGCGACTTTCACAGTAGAGCCCCTGCCGGAAGAGGGACGCCCCGCTGATTTCACTGGTGCAGTGGGCTCCTTTACCCTCAATACATCAGTCAGCAGCCACAGGGTGGAAGCTGGCGATCCACTCACCCTCAGCGTTGAGGTCAGCGGAACGGGAAACTTCAAATCAATCACCATGCCGAAGATGGCTGAGAACCAGGCTATAAAAACCTATCCACCTGCAGAGAAGTTTACCCCTGTCGGCTGGAACGCCGGAGAAAAGACCTTTGACCAGGGGATAATAATCAAGAACAGCAGCGTCACCGAACTTCCGGCGGTCAGTTTCAACTACTTTGACCCGCAGAAGAAAATCTATGTAACCAAAAGCTCGTCACCAATCCCCCTCACCGTAACCGGTGCAGGTTATACTCCACAGCCCGAACCTCAAGAGAGCACGGCTGGCCAGGCGACCGCAGCTGTTTCCGCAGACCAGCCCCTGCCGTTAAAGGTTGATCTCGGCAGCACCACCACTGATCTGCGGCCAATACCACGCCGTCCGTGGTTTATCCTCTCCTGTTTTGCTGCTCTCCTCGCCGCACTCGCTGCCTTTATTTTGCGCCATGTCCACACCTCACAGCGTACCGCCAGACGCAGCGTGCAGAGGCAGCTCACCAGCCGCCTCGCTGGAGACCTCGCCAGTGTCGACAAGGCACAGCAGGCCGGGGACGGTCACCTTTTCCTCAACACCTGTCGAGTGGCAATTCAGAATCGCCTGGCCGGGAGCTGCGGCGTTCACGCTTCAGCGGTAAGCTCCAGTAATCTTCGCGAGATTCTGCCGAAAGATTCGGTGCTGCTGGAGGTTTTCCAAATGGCTGAGAATGCTGCTTATGGTGGCGAAGTTCCGACTGACTTCGAGATGGACCAGCTCTATCCAATGATCCGAAAAGCATTGGAGGTTATAAAATGAATAAAAATATTTTAATATCCATTATATTTTTTACAGCAATAGTCTTTCAGGCCTTTTTATCCTCTGCCGCCACCCTCTTCGATAAGGCCAACACCAATGTCATTGCGGGAAATTACAGCAGGGCGATTGAGCAGTATAATCAGTTGAGAGAAGAACAGGGCAGCAGTCCTGCCCTGTTCTATAATCTCGCCCGCGCCTTTGAGGAAAATGGACAACGTGGTCTGGCTATTCTCAACTACTCCCGTGCAGAATCACTTGCACCAGGGGATGCGGAAATCATCAGTGCCCTTGATCGGATTCGTAAGGCCAACGGCCTCTTTGAAGAGGAAGCACAAAGCTGGCAGCATCGCTTTACCTCCCTGCTCAATCTCAACCACTGGTCAGAGCTGCTGCTCGGCGCTCTGCTCTGTTACGCGACACTGCAGCTGCTGCTTCTGCTGCGCAGTGTCGATAAAAAGGTGGCGATCACGATCTCCACCCTCTGTGGTCTGGTCGTGGCGGCCTCGACAACCGCCATCGCCCTGCAGTGGCAAACCATGGACGCCATGATCGTGATCTCTGATTCCGCAAAACTATGGCTTTCTCCTATCAAGGGATCGGATGAGGTGCAGGGACTTCGTGAGGGTCGAAAGGTTCTTCCCCTGAAACAGCACGGAGATTTCTGCTATGTAGAAGACTCCGGCGGCACAAAGGGCTGGGTAGAGAAAAACGCTGTGGTGGCTGTCGACGGGCGCTGACTCGTACCCCACAGATAAATAAAAAAAAGGATGCCTCCCCTCTGCGGGAGAGCATCCTTTTTTCGTTGTAGTTTCCATATACCAAAAAGATTTTGCGTGTTTCGCCGGCTATCCAGTCTTTGTCTTTCTGCTTTTTGCCTTTCCCTGCCCCCTTTCTTCCATCCTTCCCGCTTTCATTCAACTCAATCTTTCTTCTCAAATCTTTTTCGCGTTCTTCGCGTTCTTCGCGGTAAAAAAAATGCCTTACCGTCTTTTGCTTTTCCCTTTCTTCCCGCTTTAATTTCGATTAACTTTTTATTCTTAAATGTCTTTTTGTTTTCCCCATAAAGAGCACTCCATGCCCCCTGCCCTCATCGACACCCACTGCCACCTTGACGTTCCCCCTTTTGTCTCACAGCTTGATACCGTACTGGCCGATGCTGGCAAAAAAGGAGTCTGCCGTTTTATTATTCCCGGAGTAGAGGTCGCTGGCTGGGAGAACCTGCTGCGGGTCGTCAATCATTCTCCGGCACTCTCTGCCGCCCCCGGTATTCATCCTCTGTTTTGCAAAAACACAGGCGATGCGGAGATTGCAGTCCTTGAAACCCTGCTCAGGGAACAGAGGCGCCAGGTCCCCGCAAAGATTGTCGCCATCGGCGAAATCGGGCTCGACTTCTGGCCGCCGGAGTTTGATGAAGAGCAGCAGCGCCGAATCTTCGAAGCCCAGCTTGACCTCGCCAAACGCCACCGCCTGCCTGTCCTCCTCCACGTTCGTAAAGCACATGACGCGGTGCTCGCCCTGCTCAGACGTAAAAGACTCCCCGCCGGTGGCATTGTTCACGCCTTCTCCGGCAGCCTGCAACAGGCCGAGCAGTACGCCGGACTCGGTTTCTTCGCCGGTTTCGGCGGCGCGATCACCTGGCCGCGGGCGCGGCGCCTGCGTCACATCGCAACCACCTTTCCGCTGGAAAAGATTGTCCTTGAAACCGACGCCCCGGACATGCCCCTCTGTGGACACCAGGGACATGACAACCACCCCGCCCTGCTTGCAGAAGTCCTCTCCTGTCTCGCAAAACTGCGCGGAGTGGAAAAAGAAGCCCTCGCCGCAGAGATATGGAAAAATTCCTGCACCCTTCTCCAGTTGCCAATGAGACCCGATTGAGTGCAAATATTTACAAAATGCTTGCACTGTTCACAACTTTACAGGTATTTTTTAAAAGTCGTAATAATTTTGATTTATTAAAGACTTCCACAGGACTCGCCATGAAAAAAACACTTCTCACCAGCAGCGTAATCCTTGTCTGCCTGCTCCTTTTCGGTTGTACCCGCAACCCTGATCCGCGTCAGGGCGGTCTCTTCGGCTACAGTCCTGATCTCTATCAGCAGCGAATTGACCAGAAGAATGCACAACTTCAAAGCGTTGAAGAAGATACCGCTGTTGAGGGGGGGAAGACAGTTTCCCTCGAAAAGGATGTTTTTTCTGAGAGGCTCAGGGTGAGTAAACTGCAGCAGAAGGTGAATAGGGCCAGCCGCGACATCAAGGAAGTGCAGCGCAGCCTCAACAGGATGAAGTTACAGTCCTCAAAGGCCGAGAAAACCCGTGCAGAACTGGAGAAAAAGCTCGCCGCCCTGCAAAGCCGTTTTCAGCAGAGCAGCGCCCCTGAAGGAGATCTTGTCAGACAGGAGGCGGAAATAAAAAGCCTTGAGTCTCAACTCACTGAGCTGATGAAAGAGGCGGAACTTCTAGGAACCCTCTGATGGGGAAATTTTCACACCGTAGACGACTCCCTGCCCTCACTCTGGCCTTTGCTCTCCTCTGCTCCGGAACTGCCGCAGCGGATACACCGGCATCGATACTCTCACGGAGACAGCTGCAGCGTATTGCCGACGGGACCACCCTTTTCCTCGCCGAGGACCTGCACGCACCGCGGAAAAGAGACAGCAACTCCATCGCCACCCGAATGCTCACCGACTGGATGCACCAGTATGACCCGTGGGCCCACGCCTTCACCCGAGAAGAGTACCGTGCCTTCCGCGACTCAATGAACAACGACTACGCTGGCGTACAGATGGATATTCAACAGCTGGAAGACGGCACCTTCATCTGCCACCCATTCCACGACGGCGGGGCAAAGCAGGCCGGAATCCTTGAGGGTGACACTCTTCTCGCCATCGAAAACCGTCCTGTGGCACGACGGGACCTGCACCTGGTCGGCATGGAGATTCGCGGCCAGGAAAAGACCAGTGTCGCCCTCACCATCCAGACCGGCAATAAGGCCCCGCGCCGACTGATTGTCCCGCGCACCGGCACCCACTCCAGCTCGGTCTGGCGGGAAGATCTCGGCGCCAGCTCTGCCTGTCGTATCCACAGCTTCACAAATGATACGCCGCACGAACTGCAACGCCTCCTCAAGGATTTTGACCCTGGTCTGCCACTGATTCTTGATTTGCGCGGTAACCCGGGCGGCAGTCTTGAGGGAGCCATTCTCTCCGCCTCACTCTTTCTCCACAGGGGGACAGAGATCGTCACTATCAAGAAAGGGCGGGGCGAAGGGAAACAGACCATTCGCCGTACCAGCGATGTACAGGCGCCATTCACCTTTCCATTGCTGATTCTCCTGCAGGATCGACACACCGCCAGTGCAGCGGAGGTCTTCACCGCTGCACTCGTGCAGAACCGCAAAGCGGTCTCCCTCGGAGAAACAAGTTTCGGCAAGGGAGAAACACAGAAATTTGTCGAACTGCCAGACGGCTCCGCCCTGCTGATTACTTATGCGCGACTGCTCCCCCCCGCAAAGCAGCATTACCACGGCAGAGGTCTTCCCCCGACCATCCAGATCAGTATTGAAAAAGAGAAGGGGGAGGCACGGTGGGGAGAAAAACTGAATGAAATTCTTAAAGAACACACCGCCTCCACGAAACCCGGCGACCCTGAATGACAACCCCTGGAAAAAGGAGAAAAACATGCTGAAAAAAGGTCATATTTTCCTGCCACTGCTCCTCGCAGCGGCCCTCATTGCCGCATCCCCCCTCACGGGCTTCACGGAAAATCGCATTCCGGTCAAACTGGCGGGCAAGAAGGTCCTGCCCCTGCAGGTGCTGACCAAACCCTACTCCACAATCTACGCAGAACAGGATGAAAAGAGCGCCGTGGTACGAGACAACCTGCCTGCCTTTCAACCCTTTTACGTCTATACAGCCCCAACCCCCGGGGAGCGGGAAATGGAGAGCGGCTGGTATGAGGTAGGCAGCGACAACCGCGGCACAGTGGTCGGATGGATGAAGCAGGATGATGTCTTTGAGTGGAAACAGACCCTTTGCCTCGCCTATACCCTGCCCCTCGGACGGAAACCTGTACTGATGTTTGACTCCCTCGGCTACCTCAAAGAACTGGCAGGTAAAGATAAAGAAGCGCGCATTGCTCAAACTGAATCGCTCTACAAGACCATCGACTCAAGAACTATCCCGCTAAACTTCCCTGTAAAAAGCGTTGAGCCAAAGAAAGCAGTTGATATCAGCAAAGAGTTTTATCTCCTGCCCATCCTTGATTATCAATCCATTGAGATCGGTCCCATGGAGGGTCGTCTCGTACAGCTCGCAGCCGTTACCAGCGCCGGTGCCGGTGCCCGTGAAAAGAGCGATATCCGTACCAACAGCAACTACCTCGCCAATGCCGGCCGCCGCGTCAACGAGGTGTCGAAAAAAACGCTGCAGCAGGTAAATTTTGATGTGGTGTGGGTCGTTGATACCACCGTCTCCATGCAGCCCTACATTGACCAGGCACTGGCCATAATCAAACAGGTCTCCGAAAATCTCGGCAGTGAAGAGCTGGCAAAACAGAGCCTCCACTTTGGCCTCTGGGGCTACCGCGACTCTGAGAGTGACATCAGGGGAATCGGCTATACCACCCACAACTACACCCCGCAGCTGCAGGGTGTAGACGATTTCATCAACACCCTGCTGAATGTCAAGGTGACACAGGTTGATTCAGTTGATTATGCCGAAGATCTTTTCTCCGGAGTCAACGAGGGAATTACTCACACCCCGTGGACGCCGGATGCAGTACGTTTCATGATCATCCTCGCGGATGCACCGTCACACAAGGCCGGTCATAAATGGAACCTCAGCGGCCATGAGGAGAACAGTCTGCACGGCCTCGCCCGTGACCGCAAAGTGAACATCACTGCCATCCATCTGAAAAATCCCCGCGCCACCAAATTCAGCCCCCTCGCAGAACAACAGCTCTCTGTACTCGCCACCAAAGGAAACTCCGATGAAACAGCCTATATGCCTGTTGACTCCACGGATATGAAGGCTTTTTCTCAGGTAACCAGCGAGCTGGCAAATGGACTCAGCCAAAGTCTTATCAGCTTCAAGCAGGCAGCCGCAAACAATCAAAAGGTTGCAGCAGCTGCATCTTCCACTGCCGCGCCCATTGAAGAGGATAAGATGGCAGCACTGGATCCCCTGCCACCCAGCCCGGCAGACATCCCTGTCGAAAGCGGTGAAATGGCAAACCTTGATCCTCTGCCGGTCACTCCCGCAGAGGCTGCTGAAAATGTAAATGTTGACCTTGACGAAATCACCGCCAAAAGCAGCGGCGGCAATAAAACGGTCGCTGGCATGGTAAAGGCTGCCATGGTGGAATGGCTCGGCAGCAGCGAACAGGCAAAAGCCCCCCGCGATGTAGTTGCCTGGGCTGTGGATAAAGACCTGGAAGATCCGGGTATAACCAGCATGGAGGTGCGTCTGCTTATTAACAAGCAGCAGCTGGATACCCTCTATACCGTACTCAAGTCTGTACTGGCAGCCGGCCGTCGAGGGCAGATTGGTGGTGGTGACTTTTTCAACGCCCTGCAGGCCACGGCGGCCACCACCGCTCGAGATCCTGAACTGCTGAAGAAAGCCAGTTCCATAGCATCTTCCGGGCTGATCCCCGAATTCCTTGAGGGACTCCCCTACCACAGCCGTCTGATGGATATGAGCAGTGAATTGTGGTCAAGCTGGTCGGTGGACGAGCAGGATGAGTTCCTTAATAATCTTGAGGCACTGATTGAGGCCTACAAGATCATCCACGACTCACCGGAAGGGTGGATTCAACTCAACCCAGGCGATGATACTGACCAGAATGTCTATCCCCTCGCCCTTGAGATGCTTCCCTGATCCGACTCTGCGGCCGCCATCCTGCCTGACCGGACGGCGGCCGTTTCACTCTTTTTAAAAAGAACCTGCAGTCCATGGATATCAACATGCACGAGGTCTCCGGCGACCTGCCTTTTTATACACTGAAAGGGGTGTCCCGCAGGAGAGAGAAAGGCGGGATAATCTTTGAGATTGAGATCCCTGAATTGATCATCAAACATGGGGAGTTCATCGCCGTTACCGGCCCGAGCGGCTGTGGGAAATCTACACTGCTCGATATCCTCGGCCTTATTCTTCCGCCGGACCACAGCCAGACTTTCACTTTAAGGAGAAGTGGAAACCCCAGCGTGTGGGACAATATTGCCACCCTCGGGGAAGCACGCCTCGCCGCTCTGCGCCGGGCAAAGATCGGCTATGTACTGCAAAATGGCGGGCTGCTCCCCTTCCTCACCGTGCGTGAAAACATTGAACTCCCCGCCCGTCTCAACCGCCTGAAAAACGCGCGCGGACGAGCTGCGAAACTGGCCGAAAAACTGGGCATCACCGAACAACTCGACAAGAAACCTGCTCAGCTCTCCGGCGGTCAGCGCCAGCGGGCTGCCATTGCCCGCGGACTCGTCCATGCCCCCGCCATTGTACTGGCCGACGAACCAACGGCAGCAGTGGATCAAATTAATGCCGTTGACATCCGCAACCAGTTTAGTTCCCTTGCCCGCCAGCAGCAGGTCGCAGTGCTGATGGTAACCCATGATAAGAAGCTGGTGCTGCCGGTAATCAACCGGCTGCTCACCTTTACAATAGAAAAAAGAGGGACAAACCACACCGTATCCCGTCTACAGGAGGTTCCAGCCAATGAATGGCGTCCGCAACAGTAGGAAAGAAGGCAGTCCCTGGCTGATACTCTCGCTCGCGGCAAAGGACCTGCGCCATGAGCTGATACTCAGCCTCTGCCTTGTGATGGCGGTCACTGCGGTCCTCGGCCCTGTTCTCGTCCTCTTCGGACTGAAATTTGGTTCAGTACAGCTTCTGCGCAGCCGTCTCATTGAAGACCCGCGGAATCGTGAGATACGGCCGATAAGCAGTGCCCGCTACCAGCCCGAGTGGTTTCTCAAGATGCAGGGAATGCCGGAAACAGCCTTCATAACTCCAATGACCCGGCAGATCTCCACCTCAGTAGATGCCTGCGTAGCCGGAAGCGACTCCGCCTGCAACGGTGAACCCGTCAGCCTTGACCTTCTCCCCACAGGAGCGGGCGACCCGCTGCTCCTTGAAAACAAAGGTATAATTCCCGGTCCAGACGGCTGTGTACTCACCCGTTTTGCTGCAGAAAAAGCGGGTGCAAAAACCGGGGATCGCATCCGCGTCATCATCCGTCGGGTAATCGGTGGTGACTGGCACAAAGCAGCCCTCACCCTCCATGTGGATGCTGTTCTTGATGCCCGTGCCGGTGCAACAAAAGCAATGTTTGTGCCACTTTCCGTGCTTGAACAGGTGGAGAGTTACAAGGATGGCGAAGCCGTACCCGAAAGAGGCTGGAAAGGAAAACAGCGTACTGCTTTCGCTGAGTTTAACGGCCTGCTGGTGTGGCTCCCAGCCCCCCTGACAAAACTTGAACAGATTAAACTGCGAACCAATACCGGTTTCTCGACCGTCCGGGTTATCAAACCCGCCGAAATGGAAAAAGAATTCGGTTTCTCCATTACTGCTCCCGGCAGCATCTATTTTCTCACCACACAGAAACGTGCTGCCCGGCAGGATAATATTGACAATATCACCCACCGTCTGCGCGGTCGCGACGCCATTCTACTGCCGATGGCTGCACCAGTAAGCGCCCTGCTGACAGAAGACGGTGCCACACGCAACGTCACCCTGCGCTCCCTCGGCTTCACCGCCGACACCGCAAAACGTCTTCAGATAAGCCCTCTTCCGCGATGGGCTCTCCCCCCCGCTGACAGCCCGAATGCTTCTCTGCAGGCTTTTACAGCCGGAGAGAACAACGACCATTCTCTCTCCCGGGTTGTCCAGGTTGATATCCATGAAAAGAACAGCCTGACTCTGCCATTACTCCTTTACGGCGAGACAGACAGCACACTTTATATTCCAGCGGAACTCGGTGGTATTCTGCGGCTGCTTCGTGACCGGCCTGTCCATTACGATGCGGAGAACAACGCCTTCCTCCTCTCTCGCCAGGGGTATGCCGGTTTTCGCCTCTACACCACCACCATTGATGAGGTGGACAGTCTGCGCCGCAACCTCGCAAAAGAGGGCATTTCCGTGGCCACTGAGGCCGACCGTATCCGTGATGTGCAGGAGCTGAACCATTATCTCGGTCTTATATTCTACGTTATCGCCGCAGCCGCTGCAGCCGGAGGTGCCGCCACTCTCGCCGCCAGTCTTTACGGCTCGGTAGAACGCAAGCGACGGGAGATCGGCATCCTGCGTCTACTCGGCTTCTCCCGCTTTTCTCTGCTGCGCTTCCCGCTCTACCAGGGAATTATCCTCACCTTCGGCGGGTTTGTGGTTGCCTCGATTTTTTTCTTTGCCCTGTCTCTGCTTATCAACAACCTTTTCGCTGAAATGATCCGTGAGAATGAATCCCTCTGCACGCTGACCCCTGTCCACTTTGCTCTCTTCGCCGCAGTCATGCTTGCCATAGCAGTGGTTGCGGCACTTGGTGCAGCGGTACGTATTCTCCGTCTCGAACCGGTGGAGGCCCTGCGTGATGAATAAAAAACAATTAAAAACAATATTATTATTCTTTGTATTTTAATATATTTATGGCCAAATATGTTTTTGACGTCAAAATACTTTTAAAACAAAAAAAGAGGCTGTCATGCTCTACCGCCCCCTGCTGCTCGCCACAATCCTTTTCACTCCCCTTCTCACCGTCCCGCTCAGCGTTGCCGGGGCCGCCGACCTTGAGATCCCCCTCCCAAACGGGGAGAGCCTCTCCCTGCAAAAGGTATGTATCGGTGCAGGAGGAGATCTTTTCTCCGGCAGGCGCTTCACTCTCGGAGACCCCGTCGGCGGGTATAAAGAGTCCTCCACCGCCGTTACCCTCGGGGGGGCCTTCCCGACAAAGGATGGGAAAGACTGGTGTTACTACATGGGCACGACAGAGATAACCACCGGTCAGTACCAGTCGATTCTCAATGAGGAGAAGAAGGGAACAGCAGAGGATAAAACGCTGAAAATGCCGGTACGGGACATCACCTGGTACGAAGCCGGGCATTTCATTGACACGCTCAACCAGTGGATTTACGCCAATCAGCTCGCCGCATTGCCCCGCTACGCCAAAGGTGGTTACGGCTATTTCCGTCTGCCCACCGAAGAAGAGTGGGAATTTGCCGTACGGGGAGGATCGGCTGTCAGCATTGATGAATTTGACAGTCCCATCCCCTTTCCAGCCGCAAAAGCGACAAAATACGAATGGTTTTCCGGCCCGGGCTCCTCTCACAACAAGGTTCGTCCCGTCGGAGTTCTGAAAGGGAATCCTCTTGGCCTGCATGACATGCTCGGCAACGTCAGCGAAATGACCATGAGCCTTTACCGGGTGGAGTATTATCAGGGCCGCATCGGCGGCTTTGTCGCCCGCGGCGGCCACTACCTCACCGACAGCAAACACCTGCGTTCTTCGGCACGCAGTGAACAACCTTTCTACCGCTGGGATGAAAAGACTGCCACCATGATTCCCAACCACCAGCAGACCATGGGGTTTCGCGTCGTTCTTTCCACTATCATTTACCCAGAGCGCTCTGTAGTCAAAAAAATGGAAAGTGCCTGGGAGCAGTATCGTAAAACCACTGGATCCACAATGCCGGCCGCTGTCTCTATAGCCCCCACCGACGTGCAGGAGGGCGTGGAGTTTGACGACGCCGGAACCCATATCAACCGGCTGAAAAAACAGCTCACCAGCATGGGCGATAACGGAGAGGAGATGCTGCGGGAGGTTGCCTTCATTGAGGTTTCCATTATGAAAACCCGGCAGATCAGGGCAAAGGCAGAAGCCGATTCGGCCGCGGCCTGGGTGCTCATTGCTGACGAACGTGCCTTGATGATTCGCCGGCAGAGTCTGCGCAACCTCAAACTTTATGTCGATTTACTTGCACAGGCGCAAAAAATGGGCAATTCCAGTAAAATAGAAATGTATAAAGTCCGAATTCAGGAGGTAGAAAAAAATATAGTCTCAGGAATGAAGGGCTACTCCACTACCATGCGTCAACTGGTCAAACTGGAACAGCTGGCAGTGGAAAAAGCCTTTGCAGAACGGGAAGAGTCTCTGACAAAAGAGAACGCGCAGGAACAACTCCTGCTGCTGCCCGTCATAGCAAAACATGCTGAGATCTATCGCAGAGACCAGCGGGCTGCCCCGGAAAGATGGAAAGCAGATCTTACAAAACAACAGGAGAAATCTCATTAGGGGACCTTGAACAATCAGTCTTTCGCCCATCTTCTTCGTTACAGTAAAAAATTTATTCTCCGACAAAGCGAGGAACGAGACGTCGAGGTAAGCACTCTGCTCCGATATCAAACATGGCTGTAATAAAGTCCCTCCTGTGCCTCGAATATGAACGGAAGACAAGCTGTTTCAAGGGACCCTTCAGCCCTGTAGACTCGAGGCTTTTTTTGAAGAATTGGATATTTCGATCATACTGAAGGTCCTCACAAGAAAAAAGAACCCAGAGAAGGAGGTTTACCCATGAAAAAAGTTTGTTGTTTTCTTTTGAGTTCAACACTGCTGCTCTCCGGTTGTGCAGGGATGAACGATTCTGATACTACACGTGCCCAGGGCGCGGGTGTCGGTGCCGCAGGAGGTGCCGCAGCAGGTGGTATTCTCGGCCAGCTCATAGGCAAAGACAGTACCTCGACACTGCTCGGCGCGGCCATCGGGGCCGCCGTGGGTGCGGGTGCAGGTTATTTCTACGGCAACCATGTCGCCAACCAGAAAGAAAAATTTGCATCACAGGAAGACTGGCTGAACGCCTGCATTGTAAGCGCCACCAAAACAAATCAGGAGACCCGGGCCTATAATGAAAAACTGGCAGCGCAAATAACCAGTCTAAAAGCCAGAAGTAAGGCACTGAAGAAGAGCTATAAAAAGAAAACAGTCACGAGGGCCGAGATGCTCGCCCAGAAACAGAAGGTAGAAAACACACTCAAAACAGCACAAAGACATCTTGATAAAGCAAAATATGAGCTGAAAGAACAGCAGACCGTGGTACAGCATATCAAACCCGGAGAATCTCCAGAACAGAGCAGAGTGCTGAACAGCCGCATCGCTGACCTTAAAAAAGCCGTAAATAATCTCGAAAAGAAAACTGAAACCCTCGCCTCTCTCTCAGCAACAATGAGTGTTTAAGCAGCTGCGGTGTATTCAAGGCCACCTTTATTTCTTAAATTTACAGGGAAAATCATGAAAAAAAATTATAAATCCGGGGCAAAAAACCTCCTTTTCGTTACTGCTTTCACTGCCGGAAGCATCTTCTGTGGAGCCAGTGCAGGTCTTGCCGTTGATACCAGTGCAGATGCTTTAATGGCACGCCAGCTGCACCTTGAAGGTACCAGACTGCAGTTGAAAGGCGATCTCGCCGGAGCTCTGGAAAAATATAAGCAGAGCTTGAAATTAAAAGCAAACCCTCGTCTGGAGAAAATTTCTCAGCGTATTGCGGAAAAAGAAGGTAAAACCCCGGCGATCGCTGAATCAGCTGAAGCGGTAGTACAGAAGGTTGTTGCCCCTGTCATACCAGCAGTATCGGAAGTGGCAGCTCCGGCTGTGGCTGAACCAACTGTTGCGCCCCCCCCCATGCCGAATTCTCCGACAGATGTAACTTTTACCACCCCGATGGCAGGACCTGTTCCAGCTGTACAGCAGACAATTGAAGGCAGCGCCGTTGTTCCCCCTGTAGATCCCGCATCAGCGATAACTTCAGTTCCTGAGGTTCAGGATGTTCCCGCAACTGCTTCCTCCGGGCCGGCGGTAGTTCCTGCCAGCCCGGAGGAAGCCCGCATCCGCAATATGGTCAGCAGAATAATCACCATGCCCTCTGCCTTTTCAGGTATCAGGGACAATAAAGTAAACGCAGACAACGTGCTGCAGATTGATCCAAACTATACAGTAACCCCCTGGGCACAGCTGACAACAAAAGAGAAACAGAAAATAGTCCCGGAATACACCTCCTCTAATGAAGGAAAACATGACAACACCTTCTCAGTCAATCTCGGTCAGGCTGCAATAATAACTAAAAGCGGAAAAACAATCTCTATTGAGGCCCCTTTTATCCTCAAAGTCGAGATCACAGCAAAAAACAAGCTCTTCTGCAGCATCATTATCCCCCCCTCCATACCCTTTATCTGTGAAGGCAAACCATTACTGAAAATAACCAGCACAACTTCAACCCTCGAGGGGGTTTGGGATGAGGATCTTAATGCCTTCACGACCACCCTTTATAAAATAAATTCTCCCGCAGTCTTCTTCGCTCCGCAGGAGGATAACAGTGGCGGATTTAACTGCAGTGCCGAAATGACCAGTATAAAATTTAAGAGCATCCTCGACACAGACGGGCCTGACTGGAACTATAAAACGGATGGGAACGCCGAAACCTTTACCGTTTCTGGAAAAGATATCCCCCTCTTCACCATCGGATCTGCAAGTCTCTCTTCTTCGGGCGAAGGCCGCGATACACAGACTCTGCGCAACCTGATCAAAGAGTATGTAAACTGTATCGCAAGTTTGCAGGAGAACGTTACAATAAATAATATTGATGGAATTACTGCGAACGGAGAGACTTTTTTCCGCATGATAGACTCCATCCTGAATATTTACAGTAAAAGCAGCTCTACTTTTAAACTCAACAACATCAATATTTCTCATCCCGAGCATTCTAAAAAAACCTTTCATATCAATGACATAAATCTGACCAGTGAAGACTCACGAACTGCTCAGGGAAATATTGTCAGCAATATGGCTTTCACATTCAACGGCATATCAAGCCTTATTAATGAAGAAGAACAACAACAGCCGACCACCATTAATATTGATGAAGTAAGCTTAAACCTCTCCGGTGCCCTTGAAAAAATTCCTGAAGATTTTTTTGTCAGTAATTACAGGAAGATAAAGCCGATGATAAAACCCCTCATTGATGAAAGTGCGGACGAGGCAGAATATACTGGTATTGCGATAGAAATTGGCAGGAATATCCTCGCTCTCCTCAGGGAATACAAGGAGAATTTCATCGTAAGAAATGTAGAGGTGAAAGGCCCCTTCAACGGGAAACTTGCCCAGTTAAGTATAGTCCAGGGAATAACCGCAGGCGGCGGTAAAAACAACAGTACCAGCCATAATATCCGATTCTCCGGACTTGATGTTCCGGCCATGGCAGCCCTTCTGCCTACGGACGCCAATGTTGATATAAAAGCACTGCAAATCCCCCCGCTGTTAAGTCTTATACCAGATGCAAAAACCACGGCACAACTCATTAAAGATGATACTATTGACAGTTATTACAAATCAAAAATACTGGAAGAAAGCCGCCTTTTTGAAGGAGTACTCGACAACAACTATATAACCTTCGCCAACGCTGCAATAAAACTCAACGGCCGCTTCCAGCAGAACTTCTCCTCACCATTAATGGCTCAGGGAAAAGCTGTAATGGTGATTGAAAATGCGGACAATATCAATACCATTTTTGGCAATCTGCCCGGCGTACAACAACTGCAGGGACCACTGACCATGCTGACTTCTTTCGCTAATCGAACGACAGGGGACGGTAAAACCACCGATACCATAAATCTATCCCTCACTCCAGAAGGAAAAATAATGGTCAACGACAAGGATCTAACGAACATGTTCTTCCCACAACAGTCCCCCGCACAGCCAGAGACCGCGACTCCGGCAGAGAAAACAGTTCCTGAACAGGTTCTCGTACAATAATAAATGGGGACCTTGAATATGAACGAAATACAATATTATTCAAGGTACCCAAATGAAACTGCAACTGATTTTAACCTGAGAATAGCCTTGAGAAGATCGTAATTTTTGACTCACAGCTGCTCTTTATTTAGAGAAAAATATGAAGAACCGTGTCCAGACCAGAGCGGTTTTCCACCCCCCCTTACTCCTACTTACAGGAATAACCATGAAGAAAAGATATAAATTCAGCGCCGGGAACCTCCTTCTCGCCACCGCGCTCACTGCTGGCAGCTTACTCGGCAGCGCCAATGCAGGATATTCCGCCGAAAGCGACGATACGGCTGCCGTAAAGGCAAGCCAGCTGCACCTCGAAGGCACAAAACTGCAGCTTAAAGGGGATATTCCCAAAGCGCTGGAAAAATACCAGCAGAGCCTGAAATTGAAACCAAATCCGACCCTTGAAAAGCTTTCTCACCAAATCATAAAGCAGACAGGTCTGAACGCAGCGGCAACACCTGCCCCTGAAAAAGCTGTCGGAGCAGCCCCCCCTGCCGAAATGGGAGCAATGCCGGAGGAGAATGCGCAAACGACATCTTCCACGACGGAAGTCAGCCAGGTTACCATGGCTGCCGCAACCCAGGCTGCTCCGGCACAGGTTGTCCAATCTGTTCATATTGCCGCAAGTCCGGAAGAAGAACGTATTCGCAGGATGGTAAACAAAATAATTGCCGCATCCACTTTTTTGGCTACAGGTGAAGACAACGAATTAATGACCCGTAATGGGCTGCAGATTGACCCGAATTACACTGTAACCCCGTGGTCCAGTCTGACGACTGGAGAGAAGCAGAAGATTACTCCGGACACAGCAGTCTCTGTTGACAAAAAAAACGACAATATATTTGTCGTCAACCTCGGCAGTGTCGGTTTTATATTCGAAGAAGGTGAGGGTTTCATTACAGACCACCCCATTTTCCTCAAGGTACAGATTCTTGAGGAAGGCAGGATCTCCTGCCGCGTCATTGTTCCCCGCTCCGTTTCCTTCAGTTATGAAGGCACAACAGCCGCGACCCTCACAAACACGAATTCCATTCTGGAAGGAATATGGGACGAGAACCTGCAGAGTATGACAAGCGGGCTCTTCAAAATGTCCTCTCCAAAAATTTCATCCTCATATCAGGACGGCAGCGACGTTTTGTCTACCCTCGAAATGAACAGCCTGAATATCAAGACTGTCCTCGACACCGAGTCGGCCGACTGGAGTTATACAACTGAAGCTGGCGCGGAAGCCTTCACCGTCAAAGTAAAAAACTCTCCAATTTTTAGCATCGGCACGATACAACTCAACTCCTCAATCAAAGGAGAAAGCTCTCAAACCGTCCGAAGTCTCATTAAGGACTATATAAACAACACCTCGAATTTCAAAAAGAGTATTGCCATAAACGATACAAAAGGCGCCGTCACAGCCGGAGAAAAGTTTTCTCATATGCTTGATACCTTTCAGGAAATATACCATGAAGGCATATCAAAATTCGAGCTCGGCAACATCACCTTATCCTCTCTCAAACCCTCCCGGAACACGTTGCATATAGAAGCGATTTCCCTTGAGGGTAAAGCAGCTCAATCCAGCAGCGGCAGCATCGACAGTAAAGGGTTCTTCAGGATTCACGGCATATCGAGCCTGATATCCAAAGGAGATCAGCAACCAGCCAGGATTGCCGTTGAAGAGATCCGCATGGACGTCTCCGGCAGTATGGAGAAGGTTCCCGAAAACTTCTTCGCCAGCATTTATAAACATCTGACACCAATGATAACCACCATGTTCGAAAAGAACTCCGAGGAGGCAACAACCGGAGTCTTCATGGAAACCAGCAGAGATTATCTCTCCCTGCTTTCTCAAATAAAAGCCAGTACTGCTGTCAGGAACGTTACGGTGGAGGGTCCGATTTCCGGCAAACTGGCCGCTTTGAATCTCACCCAGGGGATTACCGCTGCCGGCGGTAAAAACAATGGTATTAATTGCAACTTCAATTTTTCTGGACTCAAGGTGCCGTCCATGGGGGCCTTCATGCCCACGGATGTCAATATAGATGTTAAGGCCCTGCAGCTTCCTCCCCTGCTTAAAATTATTCCCGATGCAGCAACAACGGCGCTGCTCATCACCGACAATACACTGCGGAATTTACTCAGCTTAAAAGCGCTGGAACTGCTTGACGGCGGCTCCGTTATCGGTGTCTTCGACAACAACTTCATAACCTTCCCCAACGCGGCAATAAAGCTCAACGCCAGGTTCCAGCAGGATTCATCCTTACTGCTGCAGGCTCAGGGTAAAGCTGCTCTGGAGATTGACAACGTGGACAATATAAACACAACCCTCGTTAGTCTGCCGGGCTGGCAGCCCCTTCAAGGAACGCTGGCCATACTGACTTCTCTCTCCAGCCGCACTACAACAGACAACGGAACCATCGACACCATAAACCTCTCACTCACGCCCGAAGGAAAGTTGATGATTAACAACAAGGATATGACCGGTATGTTCTCGCAACAGGCACCTGTTGCAGAAAAACAGTCTGCAAAGCCCCAACAGATACCCGCACCTGAGTAAAATACTGTTCGCTAAACAAAAGAGACAGTTTTTCAGCAGTTCTCCCAAAAACAGGAAACCCCGTCTTATTATGGACGGGGTTTCCTGTTTTTTTTTTAACAACAAAAGAGTATAAAAGTAAAAAAATATTTTGACATCTTTATTACAAATCATTTCTTTATAAGACCAAAATACGGATACTTTTCCTTCAATAAAAAGATATTATTACACGGAGACCTTAAATAATAAGTCTTTCGCCCATATTCTTCGTTACAGTCAAAAAGTTATCCTCCGACAAAGCGAGGAACGAGACGCCGAGGTAAACGCCAGACTCCGCTATCAAACATCGCTCTAATAAATTTTCTTCTCTGCCTCGAATATGAACGAGAGAGAAGATTATTCAAGGTACCCACCGTCTAAAAAAGGCGTATTCTTTAGTTTCTGAATATTTGCACGATACTCGGCAATGGCGAAGATGGTGGAGTTCTGGATCAATGGATATGCTGTCTGCTGGACGAAAACAAAAAGGTACCTTTGCAGAACGGGTCTGTTCACCGCAGACCTCTTTCTAAGCTCTGCGGTGAACAGATATATTAGAACAGTGCAATCTCAAGCCAGCAGACAGTCATCAGTAGCAGACTGAGAAAAACCGCCGCTGAACCCATATCTTTAGCCTGACCAGAAAGCCTGTGCCGTTCCATGCCAATGCGATCAACTACAGCCTCAATGGCAGAGTTGAGTAACTCAACTATCAACACGAGCAGCCCTGAACCAATGAGTAAAAAATGCTCTACCGCTCCATCACCGAGCCAGAAGGCAAAGGGCAGCATGAGAAAGACCAGTATCAGCTCCTGGCGGAAAGCCGCCTCATACTTCACCGCCGAGATAAACCCCCGCCATGAGTAATATGCGGCCCAGAGGATACGGTCCATCCCCTTTCGGCCGGGCTTATTATTATCCTCACCAGCCATTATGCCTCCCTCCCATAAAACAGTTTCATTGCACTGCGCATCTGTTCAAAGGGGAGTTGTCCCGGTGCCGAACTTCCCAGCCCGTCACCAAAAGTAACATCAGAGCCGAAAAGCCCCCCCACCAGCCTCGTCATGGAGCCGTATTGGCCCATAGAGATTGTTATCATGGGAACCTTAACCTGACCATTTCGCGCCCGGTTCGTTGCCGACAGCAGGGTGAGCACATCACCATAATTCTGCGCTGTAACCGCAACTTTAGCGATATCAGCCCCCTGCTCTTCGGCATTCATGAGCAGCGACAGAATATCCTTTTCTTCAGGTGTCTCGATGAAGTTGTGACTGGAATAGATAAGACGAACTCCCTGCCCGTCAGCCATTTCCCGCAGTCTGGAAAGAAAGCCACGGCCACAGGAGAGCTCGGCGTCAATTATATCAGCAAGGCCGGTCTCCATCACTTTTTTGTAGAGATCCAGTCTCATGGCATCGGTCAGGCCAGCCGCACCAGCAAACCCTCCTTCCTCTTTTCGTCTGCAGGTAAAAATCAACGGAATATCAACAATAAGATCACGGATACCCCGGAGTATCTCCAGACAGGACTTTACCTGCGAGACGCCAACATAACCATCTACCCGCCACTCAAGGATATCGGGATTCAAGGCGGTCACCGCCTCTGTTTTAACAAAAATATCTTCCGTTGTTTTCCCTGCCAGTGGCAGACATATTAATGGTTTGTCTCCACCTATCTGACGATTGCGAATGGTTACTTGCTTTAAACTCTGTGTTCTCATATTTTGAACCCTGCCAGCAGCCCGTCAAGACTGACGGAATTAACGATCTGCAACATGTTAAATAAATGATTGAGGGGTACCCTGAAGACTTCACGAACTGACTTAAAAAATTTTCTCGTCACGGCTTTTAAAATTGATGCTCTCATGAGTCTTGGTCCCTCAAAAAAATTTTGAGTTTACCCGTGCGGAGTATGCGCCCAACACCTACAGTCGACTCATTAACTACAAGGGAGAAAAGTTCAGTGAGATCTATGGTGGAATCGCCGTGAACTGGGAGGTCGGCAACGACGGCATGACCTCTGCTTTCCACATCCGCAAAGACATGACGTTTCCTTCTGGAAAAAAACTCACCGCAGACGCTGTCGTCTACTCGATGGTGCGCATGGTAAAGCTCAATCTCTCTCCTGC
>JALNVI010000002.1 GCA_023231425.1 Desulforhopalus sp.
AAAAACCAGCCCCTCCGGGACACTTGCAGGCAGTGCCGAAACCCCGAAATCCACCTCCCCGGCCATAACCTTCTCCACGGCACTGCCTGCATCTCCAGTCTGCAGACGAATCCGCACCATCGGCGCAGCAGCGCGAAAAGCGGCCAGGGCATCGGGAAGCATGCTCAAGCTCGCTGTTACAGAGCAATAAATGGAGATCTCTCCGTGGAGGACCGTCTCTTCACGTTCGAGTTCCTCCGTAAAACCGCTCCACAGCTCCAACTCAGAGCGGGCATAGCGGCGGAAGAGCTTACCGGCATCGGTGAGCCGAACGGTGCGATTATCACGTTCAAACAGACGATGCCCCACGACCTCTTCGAGTCGTTGAATCTGTCTGCTCAAGGCAGAGGGACTGATATTGCACACCCGGCTGGTTGCCCCGAAATGGAGGGCGTCGGCGAGTTGCAGAAAGATTCTCAAGGAAGCGTGATCCATAAAATTTACCAGGATGCCGGGAGGACATTCCCCCTTCACGTTGCAGTTTATGCAATACAGTATTGCCGAAATAACGATTTACGCAACGCTTTTTTGCTAATAGTATAACGGGCGGTAATATTCCTTTTTATGTAACTTCTCAAAAAACCCGTGGACAACAAAAAAACATTTAAGAATACCGAGTTAATCGTAATTAAAACGGGAAGGACGGGAAAAGCAAAAGACGGGAAAACAGTTTTTTTTCACCGCGAAGAGACGCGAAGAGACGCGAAGGAAGGCAAAAGCATTTGAAAAAAAGATTTTTAAAATTAAACAAAGAATTGCTGTTGTTATATCTTTGCTCTTCGCGTTCCTTCGCGTCCTTCGCGGTAAAATTCTTTGTCTTTTTCTATAACTTCTTGAGAAGTTACCTTTTTAACGATAAAAAACAGAAAGCACCCACTTTCACCATTCAATCTCAGACAGGAGCAGTTCAATGGGAAAAACCATAGCAGAAAAGATTTTCGATGCACATCTGCGGGAGCAGGTTTCCGCAGAAAACATGGTGCTCGACCTCGATGTGATTTTGTGTCACGAGATCACAACCCCCATCGCCATCATGGACCTGGTGGAAAAAGGCATGGACAAGGTTTTTGATCCAACGAAGATCAAGGCCGTCATCGACCATGTCACCCCCGCCAAGGACTCCAAAACCGCCATGCAGGGCAAAATTATGCGTGAATGGGCAAGACGGCATAAAATCAAAGACTTTTTTGATATTGGCGCCAATGGCGTCTGCCACGCACTCTTCCCCGAAAAAGGTTTTATCCGTCCCGGTTACACCGTCATTATGGGCGATTCCCATACCTGCACCCACGGGGCCTTCGGTGCCTTCGCCGCCGGTATTGGCACCACGGACCTCGAAGTTGGGATTTACAAGGGTGTCTGTTCCTTCCGCGCCCCGAAAACCATAAAAATCGAGGTTGAAGGCGAACTTGGCAGGCGGGTTGCCGCAAAGGACGTCATCCTCAGTATCATTAAACAGCTCACCGTTAACGGTGCCACCGACCGGGTGATTGAGTTCAGCGGCCCCACCGTCGACAAGATGAACATGGCCGAGCGCATGACCCTCTGCAACATGGCAGTTGAAGCAGGCGGAACCTGTGGTATCTGTCAGCCGGACCGCACCACTGCAGAATACCTCTGGCCCTTCATCCAGGGTGACTATGCAACCATCGATGCCGCCGTTGAAGATTTCAAACGCTGGTGCAGCGATGCCGACGCGGAATACGCGAAGGTCATCAAAATTAACGTTGCTGACCTTACCCCGATGGTCACCCATGGCTACAAACCGGATCAGGTGAAAACCGTTACTGAGATGGCAGGAACAAAAGTTGATCAGATCTATATAGGCTCCTGCACCAACGGCCGTATCGAAGACCTCCGCGCCGCCGCCGAAATTCTGAAGGGAAAAAAGATTGCCGAGGGCGTTCGCGCCATCGTCACCCCTGCAACCCCGCTCACCTATTCCATGGCACTGAAAGAAGGCCTTATTGCCATTTTCATGGACGCTGGCTTCTGCGTCCTTAATCCCACCTGTGGTGCCTGTCTCGGCATGAGTGCCGGCGTGCTGGCTGAGGATGAGGTGTGTGCTTCCACCACCAACCGCAACTTCAACGGGCGCATGGGTAAAGGTGGCATGGTTCACCTGATGAGCCCGTGGACAGCGGCTGCCACGGCCGTGAAAGGCGTTATAACCGATCCCCGCGAAATCTAAGAGAGGAATACCATGAGACAATTCGGCGGTCCGGCCATTCTGCTGGACAGAAACGATATCAATACCGACGAAATCATCCCCGCGAAATACCTCACGGAGATAACCAAAATTGCACTGCGCCCCCATCTTCTCGAAGATTTGCTGGTCGACGGCAAGGCCTTTGATCATGAAAGTGAGGCAATGAAGAAGGCGAAGGTTGTGGTAGCCCGGGAAAACTTCGGCTGCGGCAGTTCCCGTGAACATGCTGTATGGGCCTTTGAAGTGAATGACAAAGACGTTATTGTCGCCTCAAGCTTTGCCAGAATCTTCCGCCAGAACATGTTCAACTGCGGCATCCTCGCCGTAGAGCTGAAGCCTGAAGAGATTGATCAACTCTTTGCCATGAAAGGTGATATGACCATCTCCATTAACCTTGAAAAAAACCTGCTTCTGGCCGAAACAGCGGGTGAGAAAAAAGAATTTTCCTTTGAAATGAACAGCTTTGACCGTGAGCTCGTAGGGGCTGGCGGCTGGCTGGCCTATGCGGACAGCAAGTATTAAGGTTTTTGAAGCAAGCCACAAAACTTCGTTTCACCATTGAGCGGAACCCAAAAGGGCCGGGGAGCAAATGCTCTCCGGCCCTTTTGGGTTCAGGGCACCGTGAAACAGCTTGTATTTTGTTCACATTCGAGGCACAGGTGGGAATTTATCGCAGCCATAACTTTGATATCGGAGTCCAGCACTTACCTCGACATCTCGTTCCTCGCTTTGTCGGAGGATAAATCTTTGACTGAAACAAAGAAGATGGACGATTCTTCGATGTTTCTTCAGCTGCAGGAACCTGTCAAAGACCAGCCTCACGCAAAGTCTCAATCAATGCCACCTGCTCTTCCGTCAACTCCTTTGGCACTGCCACAGAGAGTTTGACAATAAGATCTCCCCGCGGTCCCTGCGGTCCCGAGGGAAGGCCATAATGAGGAATACGCAGTTTGTTGTCGCCCACCGTTCCAGGCTTGATGGTAATACTAAACTTCTTACCCTCAAGGCTCTCCACTTCCACCTTGTTGCCAAGACAGGCGTCAGAGTAAGAGACCTCTTTTTCTACTACGAGGTCATCATTTTTACGGGTAAACCTGTCACAGGGAACCACCTCCACTTTGAGAAAGAGATCCCCGGGCGCACCACCATTGGGTGAGGCATGCCCCTTCCCCGCAAGACGCAATTTTTTTCCCTCTTCGATTCCTTTGGGGATCTTCACCGAGACATTATGAGGGGCCCCGTGTTTGCTCAGGGATATGGTTTTCTCTGCCCCGTTGAGCACTTCGTCAAGGGTAACACTGATCTGGCAGTTCATATCGTGGCCTTTCTGCGGAGCCGGACGATTGCTGAAACCACCACCGCCCTGGTTAAAGAAAGAGCCAAAACCACCGCCGCCCGCTCCCCCGCCTCTACTGGAAAAGTGTACGTTCTGCCGTCCTCCTCCGCCACCGAAACCAAACTGTTTGAGAATATCATCCATATTGGCACCGCGAAAGATATCCTCCTGCGAGTATCGCCGGTGGAAATCCTCCGAACCATAGGTGTCATACTGCTGCTTCTTCTCCCCATCGGAGAGTACCGCATAGGCAGCGGAAATCTCTTTAAACTTCTCCTCTGCAGCTTTGTCACCACTGGTCTTGTCCGGGTGGTACTTCATAGCAAGTTTGCGATAGGCCTTTTTTATCTCAGCTGCGGAGGCACTTTTCTCGACACCAAGCACCTTGTAATAGTCTTCCATGAATATCTCTCTGTAGATTCTCCAAAAACAAAAACAGTAATGTGCCGAAGAAAATAGGAATTATGCGCGGCGCCGTCAACGGAAGGATAGAAAAAGGACTGATATCTTTCTCTTTTTGGAGAAATCTTGCCTGAAAGACAGGGGCGACGGAGAGGAACCTTAAAATAAAAAAGCCGCTCTCCGATCTGGAGAGCGGCGAATGTAAAACTGTCAGGAAAACGGATTAAAACGGCACATCGTCACCGGTTCCGCTGTCACCAGAATCTCCGCCGAAACCGCCGCTGCCAAAGCCGCCACTGCCGCCGAAGCCGCCCTTATCACCACCAGAACCACCTTCAAAGGGACTCTGGGATGCAGACGAATCATTGAAGCCGCCACCTTTATCACCAGCACCGCCGTTGTTTCGCGGTGTCAGGTTCTGCAGATTTTCTGAAATTATCTCGGTGGTGTAGCGGTCATTACCGTTTTTGTCCTGCCACTTCCGGGTCTGCAGGCGCCCTTCGACGTATATTTTGGACCCTTTCGAGAGGTAATTACTGCAGAACTCTGCGGTTTTCGCCCATGCAACCACACTGTGCCATTCGGTCTCTTCGATATATTGGCCTGATGCCTGATCTTTTCTGCGACGACTGGTGGCAAGCCGCAGGGAAGCCACCGCAGTACCGGAATTGGTATAGCGCAATTCAGGATTTGCCCCAAGATTACCAATAAGAATTACTTTGTTGACCATGTTCTCACTCCTGTAAAGAATTAACCCGGAAATCCGGTTTGGAATTAAAAGGAGTAGAGTAATAAATTCTACTCAACCCTGCACTGAAATATCCAGCATTTTTCGCAAACCACCACGCTCGTCCGGTGCGAAGCCCATGACTTCACGCCATATTTCATCACTCTCCATGCAGAAGTAAATGCATGTGCGCTCCGCAGCTCTCTCTTTGAGCAGACCATAGATATGCTGGTAGAGACGCACCCGTTTTGGACGAAAATAGCGGCTCTTGTTATCCAGTCCGTTGATAAACTCGTTGTAGTAAATTTTCGAGTTGGGAAACCGATGAATGCCGATCTCTTTCAGTTTCGGTATATAACGCAGAGCGCCAAGAGAGATCCAGACAATGGACTCGGCGGGGACAACGCTGTAGAGGCGTCGAATGGTCTCGGCATATCCCTCCTCCCAGCCTTCATGTTCGATGATGGGATCGAAGTGAAAGGCGAGATGATAGCCGAGGGAGGCACACCGGGCTGCCGCTTCAAGGCGCTCATCAAGAGTCGCGGAGCGGATCTCCTCAGTCTCCATGATCAGCGGACTGTTCAGCGACCAGGCGACCACCGTGCGTCCGCCGTGGTCGAGATCAATCAGGTTGTCGATTACCGCACTTTTGGTCTTCAGTTCCAGCACGGCGTTGTCGCAATCCCGGAAGAAAGGGACCAATTTACGACTGAGGCCGGTGAAACGGTCGAGGGCCAGGGAGTCAGTGAACTCCCCGGTCCCGATACGGAAAAACTGTGCGGGGTTATTGCCCAGCCCTTCCCGCAATTCGTCAAACATCTTCTCTACGTTAACGAAATGGAGAATCCACGGTGTGTTGAGATAAGCCTGAAGGATGCAGTAGACACAGTCCATGGGACAGCCGGCACCGCAGCCCAGCACCTGATATTTGCAGCACTGATACTCCCGGGTACCAGGACAGGGCTTAAAAAACTGCCCGCGGTTGGCAGTGAGAAAAAGCTGCCGCTTCCCGGCGGTAAGGTTACGCACATACTCCGCATCGAGATCATTGGGCTTGCCCCGCGCCGGCACCATGTGCACCGGCAGGCCAGCCCGCTCTATTATTTCCTTTGTATATGGCAGATCAGCCACTGACTCCTCGACAAAAATTTCCTGCACATATTTTGATGGATCTTTCCAGGTCATGATTCTCCTTTCCTGCAATTGTAAGACAGTGCGGCCAGTTCGGCCTTGAACCCGACACACTCAACAAACAGTGCCGCCCCCTCCTCTTCCCGGCCGTGTTTGCAACACCCGCCCGCATAAATTGTAATTTTTCGTATTAATTCCGCAAGGGCGAGACAACGCCTCGGAGGCTCCATTGTGCCAGCAAGCAGTTTCCGCAGACTTTTGATCCGCAGTGCATCCATCCCCACCTGATACTGAAACGAGACCTGATCCTCACGGCCACCCTCTTTAACAGTCAATGCCTCATCCACCAGCAAAAACGGGTAATGCAGTGCTATGCGCAGCCACAGGTCATAATCCTCACAGCAGCGCAGGCTTTCGTCAAAAAGACCAACCTCGGTAAACAGATCCCGTCGCACCATCAATGTGGACATGCTCACCGCACACACCTGCAGACAGTGAGCAAAGATATCACCATGACGCGGGATGTGGATCTTTTTCTGATTAAGGTGTTCCCCCAGCCGCAACCATCGTTCCCTGGTGTGGGAGATGAGAAAATCGCTTGCGCTGAGGGCGGCATACTGTTTCTCAAGCTTGCGTTTTTGCCAGTGGTCGTCTGAATCGAGAAAGGCGATATATTTTTCCGTCGCCGCTGCGATCCCCGCGTTACGTGCCGCAGACGGACCTTGATGGGCAGTGGTGAGGAGGCGGAGACGCGGCTCTTTCACCGAAATTCCGGCAAGCATTTCAGCCGTCCCGTCCTCAGAGCCGTCGTCCACGACAACCAGTTCGGCACAGGACCAGCTCTGGCGAAACACCGAATCCATCGCCCTTTTCAGCATAATTCTGCGATTGTATGTGGGGATAATGACGGTTACCGGAAGAAAATTCATTGTGGAATTACCTGGAATTGGCAGGGGTACTGCGTTATATTGTTTTTTCTTATTATACTAACATTTTTTCTTCCATAAAGATTTTCAGAGAACCTTCACGGTTTTCTCGATACTTTCGTTTCACACTTTGGGATGACCACAGAAATTCTCATCAACGCCGCAGACTACGAGGTACGTCTTGCCCTTGTAGAAGACGGCAACCTCGCCGAATTCCACATGCAGCGCCCTACAGAGCGCGGGATTATGGGCAATGTCTACAAGGGCCGCGTCGTGCGGGTACTCCCCGGCATGCAGGCCTCTTTTGTCGATATAGGCATTGAACGTACTGGCTTTCTCTATGTGGATGATGTCTGTCTTGCCTCTCGCTCCGGCGAATTCGCCCCCTGCGTCACCGACTGTGCCAGCACCCACGTGCGCGAACAGTCTCTGCGCATAGAGGATCTGCTCACCCAGGGCCAGGAGATTCTTGTGCAGGTGAGCAAGGACCCCATCGGTACCAAGGGAGCCCGTCTTACCTGTCATGTCAGCCTGCCCTGCCGCAGTCTGGTATTCCTGCCGCAAACCGACCACATCGGTGTCTCACGCAAGATCGAGGATGAGGCTGTGCGGGAAGAAATCAAGAACAAGATTGAGGCTATCCGCCCTGCAGGAAACGGCTTTATTGCCCGTACTCTTGCAGAGTTCGCCTCCAATGAAGAACTTGAGGCCGACATGGAATACCTGCTGCTCTCCTGGCAGGAGATACTCGACAAAGCCCACAAGCAAACCGCACCCTCGCTGCTCCACAAAGATATCGATATTACTCTCCGTTCCGTTCGCGACTATTTTACCAACGGCGTAGACAGACTGATCATTGATGACCGCAAGACATGGCTGGCACTGCTTGAACATGTGGAGACTTTTGCTCCCAAACTACGCGACCGCATCCAGCTCTACACCGATTCAGTGCCTCTGTTTGAAGCACACAATATTGAGGTGGAGATATCCCGGGCCATTGATAAAAAGGTATGGCTGCGTTCCGGCGGATATATCATCATTGAATCGACCGAAGCGTTGACCGTTATCGACGTTAACACCGGCAGGTTTGTTGGCAAAAATGACTTCAACGATACTATTTTGAGAACCAATCTGGAGGCCGCGACTGAAATCGCCTGGCAACTCCGACTCCGCAATATCGGTGGTATTGTCATCATCGATTTTATTGACATGGAGAGTGCGGAGCACCGTGAGGCACTCTTCACCGCCTTCCAGGATGCGGTGAAGAACGACAAGAGCAAAATCAACATCCTCAAGCTCTCGGAGTTCGGCCTTGTACAGATGACCCGCAAACGGAGCAGTGAAAACCTTCACCAGCTCATGTGCGAACCCTGTCAGTACTGTAATGGCGAAGGAATGCTGAAGTCACGGCGAACCATCTGCTACGAAATTTTTCGTCAGCTCAAACGCGAGAGCGAAAATCATGGAGAAAAGCAGGTAGAGCTGCGGGTTCACCCCGATATTGCAAAACTGCTTTTTAAAAATGAAGCAAAAAATCTTGCGGGAGTGGAACAACAAATAAACCGAAGGATTGAGGTTATTCCAACGGACGAGCTACATCTTGAAAACTACACTCTCAACTGGTCGGAGCCCTCGACCTGATCTCAGGGAATTCTGGCAGAGCGACGAAATCGCCCTGCCAAAACTGCCCGCAAATTTTTAACGACTCTGGAATTATGCGTAGAAAACATTCAACTCGATTTGGCACCCAGCGCCGAAAAAGAGGACTCCTCCTGCCACTGCTTATTTTGCTCGCCGTCATAGGCGGAATTGTCTGGTTTTTCTTTTCTGAGACCGAAAATCCTGATGCCCGGCTCTCTGTAAAGAGCAAATATCTCGGCACGGATTCCACTCTTGCTATTGATGTAATTGATAATAAGAGCGGGGTAAAAAGCGTTGAACTGAAGGCCATTCAAGGCGACAGCGAACAGGTTATCTACAATAAAGAATATCCACGCACCGGGTACCACAACCCGGTCGGACCGAAGAAGCACTCTGTACGGTTTCAGGTGGACAGCAAAAAGCTCGGCTTCAACGAAGGCCCTGTCACTCTACAGCTCACGGTCCTGGATTTTTCGCTGAACGGCTGGTTTCAGGGCAATAAGACGGTCGTTACCAAAGATTTGATCATTGACACCGAGGCCCCGAAAATCCAGGTTCTGCATGTGGAAAATTACATCTCTCCAGGTCTGAGTGGTATTGCAGTCTTCAAGGTATCTGATCTTGAAAGTACCTCGGGAGTGCAGTTGAACGATAATTTTTTCAAAGCGTATCCGGTAACCAAAAACTCCAAAGATATCTTCATCGCCTATTTCGCCCTGCCCTATAACGCAGTCAACATCCGGGAGATGAGTATCACCACCACCGACCTTGCCGGGAATACGACCCGGGTTCCCTTTGCAACCAGCTTCAAGGCTGTACGCAAGCAGAAGGATACCATCAATATTCCCGAAAGCTTCCTGAATCTCAAAATCCCTGAGTTTCAGCAGTATTATCCGACGATGAAGGGCAGCAACCTTGATCGTTATATCTACATCAACAACACCATTCGCAAGCAAAATTCCCAAAAAATCAAAGAGATCTGCACCTCATCGGTTTCGGACAGGCTCTGGACAGGAGTTTTTCTGCGCATGCACGGTACCGATAAGGCAAACTTCGCAGACTATCGTTCCTATGTCTATGAGGAGCAAGTTGTTGATCATCAGGTTCACCTCGGGATTGATATTGCCTCAGTGAAACATGATAATGTCACCGCTGCCAACACTGGCAGGGTGAAATGGGCTGATTACCTTGGGATCTACGGTTATATGATTATACTTGACCATGGTCAGGGGATATACAGTCTCTACTCCCACCTCAGTCAGATCAACGTTCGCCCTGGTGACACTATTCAGAAAGGGATGCTGATCGGTCTCACCGGATCCACCGGCATGGCGGGAGGCGACCACCTTCACTTCTCCATGCTGATAAATGGAATATTCGTCAACCCGCGGGAATGGTGGGATAACAACTGGGTACAAAATAATATTGAGGGACCACTGAGAAAACTGCGTCTCATTCCCCCCAAAGCAGAAAAGCAACAGGCTCCTTGAAGAACCTTGTATTTCGTTCATATTCGAGACAAAACAGGAAGGAATTTACCGCAGGCATAACTTTGATATCTCGATGTCTCGGTCCTCGCTTTATCGGAGGATAAGTTTTTTACTGTAACGAAGAAGATGGGCTATTGGATGTTCCCAATAAGCAACAAAAGGTCACGCTTTCCAGCGTGACCTTTTGTTGCAGACCTGTAAAAATATTCTCCGGACTCTCAGTTGAAGTCCTCAAAATCATAATCAGGTTTACCACAGATAGCACAACGTAATTCGAGATCATCACGATCAAAGATATACTTCCAGCCCTGCTTTTCGAGCTCTTCCTTCTGTTCTTTGGCGCAGTTGACACACACCCACTTGTCTCCCTCTTCAGTTTCATACAGATGCATTGTTGCTCCTTCGGCGTATGGTATTGTCAGATACATTCCGGGGGTTGAAAAAAGACCCCATTCTTTAGAACATGATACACTTTTTCAGCAAAAAACTGTAAAATAACAAACTTGCTGCATTGCTTTGATGCCCTCTTTTAAAAAATTCACAACGTCCCCGAAGAGGGTTTCATACACTGTTAACCCGCTGAGATTACTGCTCCCTGCGAGATATCCTGGATACCCGAATGCCGAAGATCCCCAAACTTCTCTACGCCTATCTTGCCAGAGAGATGCTGGCCCCATTTTTCGCAAGTTTCCTTATCATGAACTGCGTCTTTTTTCTGGTCAAATTCATCCCATTTCTCAACTTTGTCCTTGATCTCAACATCTCTTTTGGAGACTTCGTCCGCCTCTTTTCCTATCTCTTCCCCAACATATTTCTTTATACCATTCCGATGGCTGCCATGCTCGGGGTGACGATAGGTTTTGCACGACTGTCAAGCGATACGGAGATTCTCGCCCTCAAGGCAAGCGGGGTCAGCATGTATCAGATCATCCCCCCGGTACTGCTTGTCACCGCAATGATTGCTCTCTTCACGAGTTACTTCTCCATTAAACTCATTCCCCTGAGTGAACTGGCAATGAAACAGCTCACCTATACCCTGATGAAGGAGAAAATCACCAAGGGAATAAAACCCCACACCTTCACTGAGGCCCTCGGAGAGGTGGTAGTCTATGTTGATGACATCGATAAAAATACAGACAAGTGGGACAAGGTGTGGGTTTCCGACATGCGGAACGTCCACCTGCCCACCGTCACCATGGCCAGCAGCGGTGATATGACCTCCAACATTAATGACATGAACGTCTCCATCAATCTGAATAACGGCAGTATGCACCGCTCCGAGCATTTGAATGCACAGATTGTGGAGTTCAAACACTACCAGATCAATATTCCGCTGAAACCGCCGAGCAGCAAGGCAACACTAACCAAACAGCGGAATATTCTCGGGATGTCTGAACTTCTTACAGCATGGAGGACGGCTCCCACCAGTAATGAGCATGACATCAGGGAGAAGCGAAAGCTGTTCATTGAGTTCAATAAACGCCTTGTACTGCCAGCAGGCTGTCTCCTCATCGGTCTGCTCGGACTTCCTCTCGGACTGCAGGCAAAACCAGGGAAAAAAGCTGTAGGAATTCAAGCAGGCCTGGCGATTTTCGTTATCTATTATATCCTTTTCTCTACGGGGCGTTCTCTTGCTGAGGAAGGGACACTGCCTGTAATTATTGCCATGTGGGCACCAAATACCTTTTTCTTTTTACTCACCGTTTTCTGGATCTATCGGGTAGCAGCTGAGAAATCACTGATTCCGACACCAATCTCCAACCTGTATTTTGTACTAAAACAATTCGGGGTCAGTTGGATAGCGGAGATTCGCTACCGCTTTTTCCCCCACAGGGACCCGGAATCGGCAAAAGAGACTGAGATGCTCAGAAAACTGAGTAAAATTCGCAACCGCAATCTTGTATCCGGAAATCTGACGACCAAAGAATTTCACTATATTAAATGCAAACATTTTCTCGATGATGAATGTACACTGAAGTTCAAGGATCATCTCATTGCCAGACGCTCCGGTTTCAGACCCTGCCCGGACTGCAAAAAGCTGGAGCAGCAGAACAAAACAAAATCCTGAAAAGGACTCCGGGAAGGACGGGAAAAGAAAAAAACGGTAAGACAATTTTTTTACCGCAAAGAACGCAAAGGGACACGAAGGAAGGCACAAACATTTGAGAATAAAGATTTTAAAAATTTAAAGCAGGAAAACGAAAGACGCTAAACACGTGAAATCTTTTATATATAAGATGCCTTGTTTCGCATGTTTTGCATATTTAACTGACAAAAAAAGGAGAAAAGATGAAATTATCTTTAGTCAGTGAAATGCGTGAACTTGAGCGCATAACCATGGAAGATTACGGTATTCCCTCCCTTATTCTGATGGAAAATGCAGGCCTTGGAACAGTCTCCATGGCAGAAAGGCTGCTCGGTTCCTGTGAAGACTGCTTCTGTCCGATCTTCATCGGCCCCGGCAACAATGGCGGAGACGGTCTGGTCATAGGGCGTCAGCTGTATCAGCGTGGCTGCCAGCCTCTTTTTTTCTTTCTGCAGCCCCTCGAAAAATTCAAGGGTGATGCCCTGGAGAACCTCAAGGTCGTTGAAAAACTGCACCTGCCCTTCCACATTATCGACAACGCAGAGCAGGTTGGCACCATTCAAGACATCATCAGGCAGTATGAGTCAGGCAATCGTCGCTGCTATGCCATTATCGATGCCATCTTCGGGATCGGTCTCATCCGGGATATTGAAGGGTATATTGCCGACATCATCGAAGGTATAAACTCGCTGAAACTGCGCGGGATAGCGCCTGTAATTGCTCTTGATACCCCGTCCGGCCTTGATACTGATACCGGCGAGATTCGCGGGGTTTCAGTGCAGGCGGATTACACTGCAACCTATGGCTGTGCAAAACCGGGCCATTTCCTCTTTGGCAACAATGCCCGGACCGGTCACCTCCAAGTAATTGATGTCGGCATTCCCCCGGAAGTCTTGTCTCGCTCCAAAATCAATACGGAACTGGCGGGCATGGAGGTGCTGAAAGAAAACTGCACCCGACTGCGCCGCCAGAGTGCATCCCACAAAGGAACCAACGGGCATACCTTTATTCTGGCCGGCAGCACAGGTTCCACGGGGGCTGCTGTCCTTGCCGGACGCGGTGCCCTGCGGGCAGGAACCGGATTACTGACTCTTGGCTCCACTGCCGAGAACAACATGATTCTGCAATCCGCTGTCCCTGAAGCAATGACCCTGCTCCTGCATGGAAATCCCTCTCATCTCAGTATCAAAGACTGGCCACAGATCAAGGAAAACCTTAACCGCTTTTCCTGCATAGTCACAGGCCCCGGAACAGGTCAGCATCCCGACACCACTGAACTGGTTCTGAAAATTTATCACGAAGCACCTTTACCGGTAGTGATTGATGCTGATGCTCTCAATATCCTTGCTGCCCACCGCAAAACGCTGGGCACTCCGGCCGGTCCCCGCATCTTTACGCCACACCCCGGTGAAATGGGACGTATTCTCGGTAAACCGACTGCGGAGATCGTCCAGGATCCGCTCGGTGCGGTAAAACAGGGATGTCTTCTTTTTCAGAATGATGAATATGAAACCGTCATGCTGCTTAAAGGAAGCGGAACCATCGTTTGCAACAGCGAGGGCCGGTGCTTCATCAACACTACGGGTAATCCTGGTATGGCCACCGGTGGCATGGGAGACGTCCTCAGCGGAATTATCGGCGCATTCATATCTCAGGGAATGGATCCCTTCCCGGCAACAACCACAGCAGCGTATTTACACGGAAAAGCGGCAGATATCCTCTTTGAACACATGGGCCCGGGCTTTTATGCCTCAGAGGTCACCGATAAACTGCCGGAAGCAAGACACAATCTTCTGCAGCATCTCTATGGAACAGATTTATCTCTCTGATTGAGTACTTTCGCAAAAAATTATGGGAAAAGACAAAAAGGGGAAAAGAGGCAGGAAAAAGCAGGGCAACAAAATCCGCTGACGTCCGTTGTGGGATGAAACTGTTTTGATGTGTTCTTGTGAAAAACAGAACAGTGAAAAGATTTTTTTTGCCAACGAGATACACGAAACATGCGAAAAAAGGCATTTTATTAAAAAATCTCTCGCGTGTTTCGTTGAACATCCTGTCTTTGTTGTCTTTCGCCTTTGCTTTTCCCTTTCTCCTGTCTCCTGTCTCCTGCCACCCTTTTTCCGTCCTTCCACGGGGTTTTGAGAAGTTACCTGATTTACCACTGAACAGGAGCAATGCCTTTCTGCAGCAGGGCGGCATTACACTTTGCAAAGATGTCAGAACCGAGAAATCCGCGATAAGCTGAAAGGGGGGAGGGATGAGATGTCGTGAGAATTGTATGAATAGAGGTATCTATGAGTCGCGCCTTCTTTTGCGCAAAACCACCCCAGAGAAGAAAGACGACAGGATGCTTTTTTTGTGAAATGATAGAGATTAATTCGTCCGTGAGAGCGAGCCAGCCGAGCTTCCTGTGGGAGTTTGGCTTTTTCTTTTCTACGGTGAGGGTTGCATTGAGCAGCAGCACTCCCTGCTCTGCCCAGCGACTGAGATCACTTGAAAAAGAGTTTTTTCGTTCGTCATAAAGGGAGTGGTTTATCTCCTTGAAAATATTACGCAGGGAAGGTGGTACAGGAAAACCGTTACGGACGGAGAAAGCCAGCCCGTGGGCCGCACAACCGTATCCAGGATATTCGTTGAAATAAGGATCCTGCCCAAGAATAACGACTTTCACAGCAGAAAGCGGTGTGAGGCGCAGGGCATTAAAGACATCATCACGAAGAGGAAAGACAGGATGTAATGTGGTGTGCTTATATGCCTCGTCAAGCAGTCGCAGATGTTCCCCGCTGTGCATCATCGGGGAGGCTTTCACCCATTCGGCAAGGCCATCCAAAGAAGAAAAATCAGTGTCGCTCATGGCAATACGTAGCAAATACGACGGGGAATATTCTCATGCAATGCTGCCCGCACTACGGTGCAGAGAGCAAATAGACCGAACCATCCGGGAGGTGGAAATTTGTTCCACTGCGCAATCAGACCCGATTGTTTTCGACATACCCCGGGGCAGTTCTGAAAAAAAACCTTCCCCCCCAGGCAGCAGTTTCACCCACTCGGCAGGGTTTGTAAAAATCTTCAATCCAGAACCCGCAGCCATCTTCCCGCCGGAAAGAAAATAGACTGAGGGATTGTTTTTGAACGTATCTGCGGCGGAGGCCAGCAGAATATCGAGAGAGGATTCTTCTGTCATGGTGATATCTTTCTGCAACATGCCACCGGTGAAGTTTGAAATGAAGCTCATCTTATCGTTACTGGAGAGCAGATAGCAGGTCCCCGGATCAATACTCATGCCCTCTTCCGCCCGCAATACACGTATACTCGAGATGGAATCAAGGTATTCAACAAAATTTTTCAAATAATCGTCATGCTCACTCTCAATAAGGCCGATAATAGAACCAGTAAAGCTGTTGTCCAGAAAAGGCAGAATGGAGAGAAGATTGGAGAAAGAACCACAGCCACCACCGACAAGAAAACGGACAAACCGCTCCTTCTGCACCAGCATTCTGTCGGGAAGCGTACAGGTAATAGTGTCTCCGCAGGCTGAACAGGTGAAATACTGCACTGGCCTGCCATTGTCTATATTGACAATCTCACGATGCCCGCACTCTTCACAGAAAAGCGCCCACTGTTTCGTTCGCAGACCGGAGACACTGCTTTCTTCCTTTACAGAAGCGACAGCAAAGGGATCCCGGGGGAGAAGCACCATGCTTCCCGCTTTCTCAACCTTCTTCACCAGCGATTGCTTCTGCTCTGTGAGATTGTTGCGCTGAGAGATAAGGTCTTTGTTAAGGAAATCTACTGCACCGTTTTTCAAGGTATCAAAACAACGGGCTGTCCCCTCTTTTGTCAGGCTGGAGAACATGATTGTCGGGGTGGGACGATGGATCATTAAGTGTTGCAGAGCTGTCATTCCGTCCATAATCGGCATCTCCAGATCCAGCAGGATGACATCCGGCTTCACTCGGAGGAGCAGCTCAAGAGCCTCGATTCCATTAGAAGCTTCACCTGCAATCTCAATGTTATCGCAATCTTCAAAGATCTCCCCGAGGAGACTTCTGAATACAAGGGAATCATCAACTATGAGAACTTTCAACATAAAGGTACCTTGAATAACCAGTCTTTCGCTATCCCTCGTTACAGTCAAAAATTTATCTTCAGAGGTAAGCGTCAGAAGTTTGCCGGACAATAAGTTTTAATTTTTATATTGAGGCGTTTTTAGAAAATCGAGTACACGCATGCGGCTGATATTACGAGTCTTTGTTATTAGAAAACAACACCACTCCGGGAAAAATAGTCTAAAGCCAAAAGACTCCTCGACTCCGGATAAAGCAAAACGCTTCTTTTGAACTCTCTTTTTGCTTCTTTCTCGTCAATCCAGATACAACCCGTTTTCCCTGATGTAGGCAAGAACACTTACAGCGAGAAAGGACGAACTCAGTTTCTTCCCACTCCCACCACCATGAACAGCCTCCTTTATATCACTTGAACTGATGAAGGGCGGCTCACATTTGAGCATAAAAATATCTTTCTTCTGCGGATGACTCCATTTATTGTCGTTTTGCGTATAACCGAGGGAATATATAAGCTTTTCCATCCGTTTATTGTCATATCCAATTCGAGGTGAAATAACGATATTTACTCGCTGAAAAATTTTATCATATTCTTCCCAGCCAGTTATTTCGAGGAATGCATCCACTCCGAGAATGAAGAAGAATTCATCTTCTTCACGCTGCTGCAGGAAACGAAGGGTATTGCAGGTATAAGAAGGAGGAGGCAGCTCGCTTTCCAGTGTACTGAGGACGAGCCTGCCAATTCGAGGATCGTCTGCCCGGGAAGCCAGCGCCAGTCGAATCATGGCAAGGCGGTGTCGCCAGCTGGTAGTTGTGCCTAAAGCCTTATGCGGCGGAGTGGCAGCAGGCATTATCAACACTCTGTCGAGATTCAGTTCCGTGAGGGCCGCGAGAGCTACCGAAAGGTGCCCGTTATGAAAGGGATCGAAGGTCCCCCCGTAAATGCCGCTGCGCCGACGCACATGCTGAGAATCGTCCGCCACCCTATTGCCGAACCTGACCTGTACCCATGACAATAAATTTACGGGTTGTCAGTTCCTCCAGCCCCATGGGCCCGTATGAGTGAAGCTTGGTGGTACTGATTCCTATCTCGGCACCGAGGCCGAGCTCTCCACCATCGTTGAAGCGGGTAGACGCATTAACCATTACAGCCGAGGCATCAATTTCTGAGAGGAAACGCTGTGCCATCTCATAATCTTCGGTCATAATGGCTTCGGTATGGTGAGATCCATATCGATCAATATAAGCCCTTGCCTCATCGTAATCAGCAACCACTTTGACACTGATTATCAGGGCAAGAAACTCTTTTCCCCAGTCAGACTCTACCGCTGGTATAATCTTTTCGGAGAGCGCGCAGCTCATCTTGCATCCCCGGATCTCGACTCCGGCCTCAGCAAGCTTTTCAGCAATGCGGGGGACAAAATCGGCGGCTACCTTTTCGTGAATAAGCAATCCCTCAAGGGTGTTGCAGGTGCCGGGGCGCTGGGTCTTGGCGTTAAGGATGACTGGAATTGTCTTGTCAAGATCTGCTGCCTTGTCGACATAGAGATGACAGACACCTTTATAGTGTTTAAGAACTGGAATCCGCGAATTTTCCATAACGTTGCGGATCAGCCCTTCACCTCCCCTGGGAATAACCAGGTCAATATTGTCCTCTTCATGGAGCAGGCGGGTAATAACGCTGCGGTCGGTGACACCGACCACCTGTATTGCATCCCCGTTTACCCCCTGCTCCTCAAGGGCCCGCTTCAAAAGAGAGGCCAGGGCTCTGTTGGAATGAATTGCCTCAGACCCTCCCCGGAGAATCACTCCATTACCCGTCTTCAGACAGAGAGCTGCGGCATCCACCGTGACATTGGGGCGAGATTCATAAATCATCAGAATAACACCGAGGGGAATGCGCATCCGACCGACCAGCATGCCATTAGGCCGCCGTGTCATGTGATCAATAGAACCGACAGGATCATTGAGATTGACCAGCTCATGCAGCCCCTTCACCGTAGAGGCGATGACATCATCAGAAAGTTCAAGCCGGTTGAGCATGGCATCGCTCATATCGGCGGCACGACCAGCCACCAGATCCTTCTGATTCTCCTGCTGCAGCCACGGCTTTTCCTGTTCCAGCAACTGGGCAATCTGCAGCAATACTGCATTTTTGCGTGTAGTAGAAAGTGTCGCAAGTTCTCGAGAAGCTTTTTTTGCCCGGGAAGCAATTTGATCAACCTGAATATCCATGGAACCCTCCAGAAAATACTACTGATAAATTAAAGGGGACAGCGAATATGAGCGAAATACAAGGCTATTCAAGGTACCCCAGGAGCTTGTCCGAGAAGAGGTATTTTGTTCAAAATCGAGAAATTTTATAAAAATAAGCACAGCCATATGTTTGATATTGCGAGCATTATTTTTTTGGAATTCCGAAGAGTTTGGGCAAGAGGGCGTTCTCGGACAGCCTCCTAGAGCAGAACGAGATTATCACGATGCATAACCTCTACACGGTGATCATCATCAAGGATGTCTCGAATCTCCGCACTGCGTCGACCTTTAATTTTCCACACCGTTTTGGAATTATAGCAGGTAAGACCGACGGCAAAGACGTTACCACTCTGATCTGCACACTGCACGGCATCGCCTTCAGAAAAATCGCCCGCCACATTAATAATTCCCGAAGGCAGCAGAGATTTTCCGTGCTCACTGATGGCTCTGCACGCCCCGGCGTCAAGGGTCAGACAGCCCCGCGGTTTCAAAACCCAGGCAATCCAGCGCTTGCGGCTCTGCATCTTTTCACTGTTGGGCATGAAAAAAGTACCGATCGCTTCCCCCGCAAAAATTCTCTGCAGTACATCCACCTCTTTCCCCGGAGCAATTATTGAACTGCCCCCGCCAGTCGCCACGGTCTGTGCCGCACGAACCTTGGTCGCCATTCCTCCCGTGCCGACTGTACTTTTACTGCTGCCACACATTGCAAAAATTTCTGGAGTCACCTCAAGAACAAGCCGAATCGGTTGCGCCTTCGAATTAAGTGATGGATTACTGTCAAAGAGACCGTCAACGTCGGTGAGACTGATATAAATATCGGCCTCAAGCAGGTTGCATATAAGAGCAGCAAGATTGTCATTATCACTGAATTTCAGTTCGCGGGTAGAAACAGTGTCGTTTTCATTGAGGATGGGGATAATACCGTTATCAAGCAGGGTATGGATGGTATTGCGGACGTTGAGATAGCGACTGCGGCTGGCAAGGTCAGAGTGAGTGAGGAGAATCTGGGCAATAATTTTGCCGTGAAGAGCAAAGGCCTCCGAATAGTCATGCATCAGACCAGACTGTCCAATGGCGGCAAGGGCCTGCTTCTGACGCATGGAGAGAGGCTTCGACCCCGGAAAATGCACCTTGCGCTTTCCGGCGGAAACAGCACCCGAGGTGACAAAAATTACCTCCCGCCCAGAATCCTGCAGAGAGGCAATACCACGGGCCAGTCCATTGATAACCTTCATGTCAAGGCCATCCTCGGCAGTGAGGACAGCACTGCCCGCCTTCACCACCACCCGTTTCGCAGCATTGAGAAGTGATTGACGACGGGAGTAATTCTCTTCGTTGTCCATTCCTTACCTTTTTATCATTCAGTGAGGTCCAAATCTGCCGGTGGATTTTCCTCTTGCTGTTTTTTCTGCTCTGCCAGTCGCTTGGTTTCGAGAGTTGTACAGAGCAATTCCTTTAATTCTTCCAGTCCCTCGCCTGTTTTTCCGGAGGTCAGCAGCACGTTTGGGTTGAGATGCTTGAAATAGCGCAGCAATTCCTCCTCAATCTCAGGAATCATTTGATCTTTCTTATTCAAGACCAGTATCCGGGTCCGCTCAGCAAGCTCATCCTTATAGAGTGCCAGTTCCCGAGAGATGATTTCATAATTTTCAATCACCTTCTCATCGGACATGTCAAGTACATGCAAAAGGATGCTGGTACGCTCCACATGCCGCAAAAAGGTGTCACCAAGGCCCACGCCCTGGTGGGCACCCTCGACGAGACCGGGGATATCCGCAATGATACAGGACGCATAATACTTGTGGTGCAGAACCCCGAGTTGAGGTTCAAGGGTCGTGAAAGGATAGGGGGCGATTTTCGGATTGGCAGCGCTGAGTTTTGACAGGAGTGTCGACTTCCCGGCGTTGGGCAATCCGACAAGACCAACGTCAGCAAGGAGTTTCAGCTCTATTCGCAGCCACTGCTCATCGCCAGGCTCTCCATTGGTTGACTGGCGCGGGGTGCGGTTGGTTCCACTGGAAAAGTGCGGGTTGCCAAGCCCTCCTGCTCCACCATGGCCAATGACAAAACGGGCTCCATCTTCAGAAAGGTCAACGATAACCTCACCCGTCTCATCATCCTTGATAATAGAGCCGACCGGCACTTTCACAAGGCAGTCTTTTCCACCCCTTCCGTGCATATCACTCCCTTTGCCATGTACTCCCCGGTCCGCCTTGAAGTGGGACTTGAATTTAAAATCAAGCAAAGAGTTCAGCTCTGAGGTAGCAATAAGGATAACGTCGCCACCCCGGCCACCGTCACCACCATTAGGGCCACCCCTTGGGACAAACTTCTCCCTGCGGAAACTGACACAACCGTTCCCCCCATCTCCCGCCTTCACATAAAATTTTGCTTCATCAATAAACGACATGACCGACACCCGAAGGAAAAATAAAAAAGCCCAGTCATCAAAAGTGATGACCGGGCAATACACTCAGAGCATGAACACTCTTTAGAGCTGGACAGATCGGCAATTACGCAACAGGATAAACACTGACACGTTTTTTGCTTTTACCGAAATCCTCATAGGTCACAACTCCGTCAACGAGAGCAAATAGAGTGTAGTCCCTGCCACAGCCTACGTTGGTCCCCGGATGAATTTTGGTTCCGAGCTGCCGAACCAGGATATTTCCGGATCTAACAACCTGACCACCAAAACGTTTTACTCCACGCCGCTGGCTGGCACTGTCGCGACCGTTTCTTGAGCTTCCGCCTGCTTTCTTATGAGCCATAACTTACTCCTTCTTCCCGCCGACCAGCAGCCGACGCACGGTTTATCTTGTCTCTTTACAGAGAAATATCTTCAATTTTCAATGCGGTGTAAGACTGTCTGTGTCCGTGCTTGAGACGATAGCCTTTCCGTTTCTTTTTCTTGAAAACAATGATTTTCTTTTCACGCCCCTGCTCGGCAATTTTTGCAGTAACTTTCGCATTTGCAACAACAGGCTTCCCTACAGTGACATCTTCACCGTCAGCGACGAGAAGAACATCGGCAAGATCAACAGAGTCACCAATATTGCCTTCAAGCTTTTCAACACGGAGCTGATCGCCACAGGCAACCTGATACTGTTTTCCACCGGTACGAATTATCGCATACATATATAGACCTCATTTAAGTAACAGATCAGCGCTTTTTTCATCAAGCACAGTAAATAAATTCGAGAATTGAGCATTTGACCCAAAATATACGTTTCTGTCAAGATAATTTCGTGAAATCTTAAGAAAACAGAAGAAGAATGTTCTCTGCCAGCGTCTCTATCTGAGAGTCAATTTCCGCTCTCCAGACGTTCCTGTTCACGTATATGGCGAATGGCGCAGGCCTTTTCAAATGCAGTTTTTTTACCGTGCCTGCTTATTGAGACAGAGGTCTTGCCCTGTTTCCCGAGCGGAGTCACCCAGCTCACCTCATAACGGGCAAGCTTTTCATTCAACCGCACACCGACAACTCCGGTACCGGAACTGCTCACGGTAACGACATGCTTGTTAGTCCTCATTTTACCGAGCTTTTTCTCTGTCTTGTCCCGCCAGCTGATCGCGGAGAGAAGGCTTGAATTACGACCGCCACACTTTCTATCCGAAAAGAACTTTGAGTAGGTTTTCCCCACGAACCGTACTCTTACGTACCAGCCATGGGTCCTCTTGGACTCCTGGTCTATTCGTGCAATATCTTTATGCTTTTCTTTTAACCTTTTTTGCCCGCCAATCTCTTTATCATTGCGCTTTTTATCTAAAAAAACCTTAATTTGTTGTTCCACGCTTGTCCTCCCCTCCTTTTTATTATAACCTCGTGCTTCAAATCAGAATTGTTTCCCCCCCCGGGGGGGGGTGGATTCAGTTTGCGGATCGGATGACACTTAGAACCTCTGCCTGAACGAGGCTTCGCAAAGTACAGGAAACATCGAATAGTCGCCCATCGTCTTCGCTACAGTCGAAAATTTATCCTCGCGATATGAGACATATACCTGCGGTAAATTTCTTCCTGCGCCTTGAACATGAACGAAATACAAGTTGTTTCAAGGTACCCTGCAGTAAGGTTTTCAGTCATCTTTTTCCGGTTATCGGGTTGGCATGCAAGATCAATCAGATATTCATAAAATTTTTTTAGCTATTACATCATTTTAAGTCAAACGATATTTATCACACTATAACACGTATATCAGGATAAACCTGTAATTACAATATGTTGCGACTTCAGGGAAATTCATGCACGATACAGATCTCTCTCCATTAATTAAGACAATCAACAGCCTCCGAAGTGAGAAAGGCTGCCCCTGGGACCGCAGGCAGACCACACAGTCACTGGTAAAATACGTAAAGGCAGAAACAAAAGAACTGATTGAGGCCATCGAAAACCGGGATGCAGAAAACACCTGTGAAGAACTTGGCGATGTTTTTTATCTGCTTTTAATGCTGAGCAGCATCGGCGAAGATACAGGGGAATTTACCTTTACCGACGTGGTCCAGGGAATTAACGAAAAGCTGATTCGCCGTCATCCCCATGTCTTTGCAGGTACAACCTGGGAGAGCGAAGAGGATCTCGCCCGCCAATGGGAAGAGATCAAGGCAATGGAAAAATCTGCCAGGCAAAAAAACAAAGTATGAAGTAATATTTTTACAGGTTGACTTCACTACTTTTTTTTCGTAGAATTGTTTGTTTTGTTTTCCAAGGTTGTCGTTCAATGGAATGGATGATGGTTTTTGCTGCCCTTCCCTGACAGCCTGTCACACCGCGATGGCCTCAGCCATCGCATCCTTCTTACTCTCTGCGATCTGGCATGAGAGCCACCAATACGGAATATCCGTAAAAAATACATGAGTCCACAAGGAGGAAATCATGCGCAGGTATGAAACTGTCTTCATCATTCGGCCGAACGCCGGAGAAGAAGAAATTAATCGTGTTATAAATTACGTCAGTGAGATCATTACAGCTGATGGCGGGACAATTATTGAAACCAACAGGTGGGGGCTGAAAAAGCTTGCTTACCTTATCAAAAAAGAGAGCATGGGGTATTACGTCCTTTGTGACTTTGCCTCTGTTCCCGCCAGCGTTGCTGAGATTGAACGTCGGTATCGCATCGATGACGCTGTTATAAAATTCATGACACTGAAAATTGCTGACGATATCAACGCAGAAGGCGCTCTTCAGGCCGTTGATGCAGTAAACGATCGTGTTACTTCAGAAGAAGCAGCCCGTCAGGAAGCTGAAGATGATGATGACGATGATGACGATGTTGACGATGACGATGTTGACGATGATGATGATGACGATGAGAGCAAAGAGAAAAACAACAGGTAATTCTCTGTAATGCTTTCCTTATAGATTCTGTTAAGGAGATAATATATCATGGCACCAAGACCCCAGAAAAAACTTTTTTCCCGTAGAAAATCCTGCCGGTTCTGTTCCGATTCTGATCTGGTAATTAATTATAAAGAAGTAAAAACTCTGCGCAATTTTGTTTCCGAGCGCGGAAAAATTATTCCCCGCCGTATTGTCGGCACCTGCGCTACCCATCAGCGTCAGCTTTGCGAAGCAATCAAGCAGGCCCGCCACATTGCGCTCCTGCCCTACTCCGGCAACCCCCAGGGCTGAAAAATAAAGGGCATCTTGAAACAGCCTGAATTTCGTTCAGATTCAAGACACAGAAAAAAATTCATCGCAGGTATCTAATTGATATCGGAGTCTGACACTTACCTCCGAAGATAATTTTTTTTACTGTAATGAAGAGAATGAACGATTATTCAAGGTACCCTGAAGGATTGGCAGGCTGATCTGATTCTCCGGAAAGTGATATGTACTGCCCGGAGAAAAACAGACAGGCTTTATAATCCCCATAAATTTGACTTAACTGCCCCTGGCAGTTCATGTGATAAGGAGTGTATAGAATGAAACTTATCTTGAAAGAAACCATAGGTTCCCTCGGGTTCCAAGGTGATGTTGTTACGGTGAAACCCGGTTATGGTCGTAACTACCTGTTGCCCCAGGGCAAGGCCGTTGCTGCCAATGAAAAAAACCTCAGTGAACTGGAAGAAAACCGTGCCACATTTGAGGCCAAGCGTGCGGAAGAACAAAAAATTGCGGAGGCACTTGCTTCCAAAATTGAAGGTCTGGAGGTCATTATCGAGCAGCTCGCAGGTATCGATGAACGACTCTTTGGTTCCGTAACCGCCAATGATATTTGTGCAAAACTTGAAGAACTTGAAGTAAAAGTGGAAAAACATCAGATTCTCCTCAATGACCCGCTGAAGACCCTTGGGTTAACGAAAGTTACCGTCAAGGTCGGCTTTAACGTCAATGCAGAGATAATGGTTAATGTCGTGCCGCTTCAGGTGAACTGATTTTTTACCCGCAGTCCTTTGCCGATCACGGCAACATGAAACACACCTGAGAGTTTTACTTCAGGTGTGTTTTTGTTTGTGCTCGATTTTCTTCCATCGGGTATAGTTGTACCGTGCTGCGGCAGGCAGAACCCCTCGTAATACACCCTCGCACACCTGCTCTCAACCCACTCACAGCCAATAATTCTGGACCATAATATGACAGATTTACAAACCCGGGAAGTGACCTTTCAAGGTCGCATTCCTCCCCAGAACATTGAAGCTGAAATGGCCGTGCTGGGTTCAATCCTTATTCAGGAAGATTTGTTGCACCGGGTCATTGATAAATTACGGGCAGAAGATTTCTTCCGCAAAGATCATAAACTCATTTACGAGTCTATTATTGAACTCTTCAATAAAAATCTGCCATGTGACCTCGTCAATGTGAAGAATCATCTCGCCTCCAGTAATCAGCTTGAGAAGGCGGGCGGAGCATCTTATATCAGTATGCTGACAACGGTCGTTCCACTCACCTCCAACATTGCCAGTTACGCCCTTATTATTCGTGAAAAATCGATTCTGCGTCGCCTCATCCATGCCAATACCGACATCGCCTCCCGCTGCTATGAGGCACAAAATGATATCGACCTGCTGCTGGATGATGCTGAGCAGGCGATCTATGATATTGCCGACAACAAGGGCGGACAGGGATTTACGGCAGCAAAGCATATCGTGCCCGGAGTATTCGACGCTATCACCTCCCTGTCTAAAAACAACGAATCAATCACTGGCGTACCTACGGGATATTTTCAACTCGACAGAATGACCTCCGGACTGCAGCCCTCTGATCTTATCATCCTGGCCGCCCGGCCCTCAATGGGGAAGACCTCTCTTGCCATGAATATTGCAGAGCATGCTGCACTCACTGAAGGTGTCGGTGTCGCGATATTCAGTCTTGAGATGTCCAAAGAGCAGCTCGTTACCCGAATGCTCAGCTCGGTGGGGCATATAGATTCGCAGCGTATCCGCAAGGGTAATCTGCAGAAAAACGACTGGCCCGATCTTACACGGGCGGTTGCCTCCCTCAGTGAGGCCCCAATCTATATCGACGATACCCCTGCTCTTTCAGTTCTCGAAATGCGCGCGAAAATGCGTCGCCTCGCCTCACAGTATAAAATAGGTCTCGTGGTGGTAGACTACCTTCAGTTGATGCAGGGTCGCTCTACCGAAAACCGCACCCAGGAGATCAGTGAAATTTCACGGTCCCTCAAGGCACTCGCCAAGGAATACTCCGTGCCGGTCGTCGCTCTTTCTCAGCTCAACCGGAGTCTGGAGAGCCGTACCGATAAACGTCCAATGATGAGTGACCTGCGTGAATCCGGGGCTATTGAGCAGGACGCGGATGTCATCCTTTTCATTTACCGCGACGAGGTCTATAACAAAGCCGAAGATAATCCGAACCGGGGCCTCGCGGAGATCATTATTGGTAAACAGCGAAACGGACCGACCGGAATTTCCACCCTCACTTTCGTCAAAGAATGCACACGTTTTGAAAATTACAGTGACCTTGATGTTCCAGAAGGACTTGAGGAATAGTTAACCCTTTCGGCCTGTATAACGCCGGAATCAGGGCTGTACACCGGTCACCACCTCTGGCAAATTTTAATTGAACTTATTGAGGCACAATATGAGCGATATTCCAAATAGATATGATTTTAAAACCATTGAACAAAAGTGGCAGAGCCAATGGGAAAAGCAGCAGACCTACAAGGTGGAAATCGACAGTAACAGGAAGAAGTACTATGTGCTGGAGATGTTCCCCTACCCCTCCGGACGCATTCACATGGGCCATGTCCGCAACTACTCCATTGGTGATGTGGTTGCCCGCTACAAACGCATGCAGGGTTTCAACGTTCTCCATCCCATGGGCTGGGACGCCTTTGGTCTGCCGGCGGAAAATGCCGCACAGAAAAATAACACTCATCCCGCCGACTGGACCTATGCCAACATCGACTACATGCGCGGCCAGCTCAAGCAGCTTGGTCTTTCCTATGACTGGTCTCGCGAGATAGCAACCTGCAATCCCAAATATTACAAATGGGAACAGCAGTTTTTCATTGAAATGTTCAACAGGGGACTGGCCTACGAAAAAGTGACCACCGTCAACTGGTGCAATCACTGCCAGACAGTCCTCGCCAACGAACAGGTTATCGACGGCGCCTGCTGGCGCTGTGATCAGCCCGTGGTGCCACGCAAGATGAACGGCTGGTTTTTCAAGATCACAGACTACGCGGAGGAGCTGCTCAAAGACCTTGACAAGCTCGACGGATGGCCGGAAAAAGTAGTTACCATGCAGCGGAACTGGATCGGCAAATCTCAGGGTCTCACCTGCGACTTCAAAGTAGAGGGGATGGATGAGACAATCTCTGTTTTCACCACCCGCCCGGACACCATTTTCGGGGTAACCTTCATGTCGCTGGCGGTTGAGCATCCGCTTATTGACAAACTGATCACCGGGACCGAACGTGAAGCCGGGGTGAAAGCCTTTATCGAGGAGATTCAGCTCGAAAAACAACGCCAGTCTCTTAACGAAGAACCTGAGAAAAAAGGAATCTTCACCGGCCACTGCTGCATCAACCCCTTCAATGGAACAAAGGTCCCCATATATCTCGCAAACTTCGTTCTCGCTGAATACGGAACCGGTGCGGTAATGGCAGTTCCAGCTCATGATGAACGTGATTTTGAATTTGCCAGAAAATATGACATCGAGATTAAACCGGTTGTCATCCCGGAAGGAGTTGAACTCAACCCTGCCGAGATGAATGAGGCCTCCACGGTTCCCGGTAATCTCGTCAACTCCGGTGACTTTACAGGTATGTTTTCCCTCGACGCTCAGAAAGCAATTATCAAATATTCTGAGAAAAAAGGTTTTGGTTCCGCTCACACCACCTGGCGGCTGCGCGACTGGGGAATTTCCCGACAGCGCTACTGGGGGGCACCTATTCCGATGATCCACTGCGAGAAATGCGGCGTTGTGCCGGTTCCCACTGCCCAGCTGCCGGTTACCCTGCCTGATGACACCGATCACAGCAAGACCTGTGTTCCACTGTATCAGCGTCCGGATTTTATTGCCACCACCTGTCCAAAATGCGGGGCCCCGGCGAAACGCGAAACGGACACCATGGACACTTTTATGGAGTCCTCCTGGTATTTTGCCCGTTACGCCAGCCCGCGTAATGCCACTGCCCCGCTGGACGAGGAACAGACCTCCTACTGGCTCCCGGTGGATCAGTATATCGGTGGCGTGGAACATGCCATCCTCCATCTGCTCTACTCGCGCTTCTTTACCAAGGTGCTGCGTGATCTTGGTTACCTGAAAAATATCGACGAACCCTTCAGAAATTTGCTCACCCAGGGAATGGTGATCAAAGACGGCTCCAAAATGAGTAAATCGAAGGGTAATGTAGTTGATCCCCACGAACTCATCAGTGAATATGGCGCAGACACAGTCCGTCTCTTCAGCCTCTTCGCTGCTCCGCCGGAACGCGATCTTGAGTGGAGCAGTAAGGGCGTAGACGGCGCGTCACGCTTCCTCAATCGGGTTTTCCGTCTCATATTTGGCAATCTTGAACTTTTGTCAGCGGGTACAGCAATCATGCCACAGGAATTAAACGATTCCGAGCGAGACCTCCACCGCAAGACCCACCAGACAATTAAAAAGGTTACCGAAAGTATTGAACAGAATTTTCACTTCAATACTGCTGTTTCAGCAATGATGGAACTGTTCAACGCCCTCAACAGCACCCTCGGGGACCAGAAAAAAGAGGATATTGCTGCAGCGGTAGCTGGCGAGGCAATTTCTGCCCTGCTGGTGCTTCTCTCACCAATGGTTCCTCACTTCACCGCTGAGATGTGGGAAGTAATCGGTCGAGAAGGCTCTATTGAAAATCAGCCCTGGCCGGAATTTGACAGAGAGGCTGCCAAAGAAGACCTGCTTACCATTGTTATTCAGGTGAACGGCAAGGTTCGTTCCCGTCTTGAGGTGAACCCTGATATCGACGACGAGACCCTTAAAGAGAAGGCTCTGTGTGATGAAAACACGGTGAAATTCATTGATGGTAAACCCGTCAGAAAAACCATCGTGGTGAAGAAGAAACTTGTCAATATCGTTGTTTGAGGCTACTCTTCACAAAGTTATTCAGTACAATTGTCTTCCTACTACTATTCAAGGAGTTTGATGTGAAAACCTGTGTAAAAATCATCCCTGCCCTGATAGCGGTTCTTCTTCTGACCCTGTTTTCAGGTTGCGGTTACCACAACCCCAACGTCTACACCGGTGCCAGTAAGGTGATCTACGTTCCTGAATGGAAAAACCGTACCAGCAATCTCAATCTGGACTCGGATCTCTATCGTAAACTGACCGAGTGGTTCCAATATTCGAGTGCTCTCTCCCTGACCAAGGAGAAAGCCGGTGCAGATCTTATTCTCGCCGGAGAAATAATCTCTATTGATCTGCCTTCTCTCGCCTATGATTCAGCAGACGTAGCCTCGCAGGTGAAGGTGAAGTTGCGGATTCGCTACGTCCTCAAGGATCTCAAGACCAACAAAATTCTCCTTGAAATCCCCAATCAGCAATGGACTGATGAGTACACTGTCAACGCATCTTCTTCAACGAATGAAACCAGCGAAGATGAGGCCCTTGACAGCATTGTAGATGATATTTGCAAACGCATCTATCAACGGACCATTGCCATGGTGTCACAACTGTAATTCACAGCGCGATACAGCACTGTTTCCAGGGGATGCGTCACGCGACGCATCCCCTTTTTTTTTACCGCATTCACAACCATGCTTACCATCGGCAATATTTCCTTTACATCTCCCTTCATTCTTGCGCCTCTCGCGGGCTATACAGACTTGCCCTTTCGACTGCTCTGTCGCTCTTTCGGTGCGGGGTACTGCGTTACAGAGATGATCAGCAGCCACGGCCTGCACTACCGACAACCCAATACTCTGCGCATGCTGCGCACCGTGCAGGAAGAAAATCCCTTTGTCATCCAGTTGTTCGGAGCGGAAGTTGACTGTATGGGAGAGGCGGCAAAGATCGCCTGTGAGTTCGGCCCGCATATGCTCGACATCAATATGGGCTGTCCAGTGAAAAAGGTGATCCAAAAAGGGGCGGGGGCTGCACTGATGCGTACCCCGGAGCTGGCCGGCAGGATTGTGCAGGCAGTGGTAAAAAATTCGTCCGTACCGGTCACTGTCAAGATGAGACTCGGTCCCGACCGTGAGAACAGAAACGTTCTCTCTTTTGCCCGGATGGCCGAAGAGAACGGGGCCGCAGCTGTAATTGTCCATGGACGCACCATGGCACAGGGATTCTCTGGAGACATCACTCCCAGTTACATAAAAACGGTGAAAGATGCCCTGAGCATCCCCGTAATCGGCAACGGTGATATTCACAGCCTTGAAGAAGGCCGCCAGATGATGCACGAAACCGGCTGTGACGGTGTCATGATCGGCCGTGCAGCCCTCGGTCGTCCGTGGATATTCAGCGATGTCCCGGAGCCGCAAGGTGTGGCCGAGGTAAAAGCCGTAGCCCTGCGCCACCTGCAGCTTATGGAGAAGCATCTTCCGGCGGAAAAAGTACTTGGATATGTGAAAAATCAGATGAGCCGTTATTTCAAGGGACTGCATGGCTGTGTGACATGGCGGCGCGATATCTTCTCCGCGCAGAGCACTGCAGATATCCATGCCGTTCTCCAAAGGACCACCGGCTCCCATGACGCAGATTAAGAGAAGGGAACCCTTCAAGAGGCACAGGAGAGACTTTAGCGGTAACGGCTCAAAAAGTTATGGGAAAAGCTAAAGGGCACCTTGAATAATCAGTCCTTCTCCAGATCATGGATCTTTTCCTGCAGCTCAAAGCATTTATGCTTAAACTCCCTCGACATTGACGAGCCATCGAGGGCACGGTTCAAGCTCTCCTTCGCCATTTTTATATTCCCCTCGTAAAGCTGGCTGGAGGCAAGGTAATAGTTGGCAACACCGGTGTTCCCCTGCCCCGCTTCAATCTGCCCCATCTCAAAGAGCAGTTTTGGATATTCCGGATTGACACTCTGCACCTCTTTATAACAGTGCAGTGCATCCTGAACGCGCCCCAGCTGTTGATACAGCCTGCCAAGCGACCAGCTCGTATAGAGATTGGCTGCATCATCATGATGTGCCTGCTCCAGTAAAGGAAGTGCCTCGTTCAGTTTTCCTGCCTCTATAAGAATAACGCCCTTGTCCACCTTGAGTATTGACGCCTGCGGATAGACTTTAATTACCTCATCAATCAACTTCAGCGCATTGTCAAAATTCATTTCTTCACAGGCCAGTCGTGCAAGACCATACTTCGCCATGGTCCGTGTCTGCTCTGTGGCATCCCGGCCGGAGAGACTGTTGCTGAAATAATTCCGCAGAGTATCCGGGTCTTCAGTCAGCACAAGAATACGGTATTTAAAACGAAGAAATGCAAAGTTGTCAATAACACGGGTATCTGCAGGGATACCGTCGCTGTCAATAAACGACTCCACCGTATTCATCCGCTCTTCGGGGTTGGGATGGGTAAGCAGATACTGCGGCAGTTGTTCACTGCGATAGCGGGCAATGCGGCGCATGATGCCGAGCATCTGCACCTCCGCCTGCGGGTTGCGCTTCATCTTGCGAAGCCAGTGATAGGCGAGCGAGTCCGCCTCCTGCTCATGGATCCGACTGTAGTGCAGATTAACGGTCTGCCCGGTGGCCAGCGCTCCGGTCATCAAAGCAGGTGCGGCATTTCCTCCAACGGCAAGACCAAGGATGGCGAGGGCCAGTGCCGCTCCCGTACTGCAGGCACCTTCCTTCTGTCCGCTGGCAATGTGCCGTTTAACGCTGTGGCCAATTTCATGAGCAAGGACAGCGACAAGTTCGTCTTCACTCTCCATTTGTGTGATAAGTCCGGAGTAGAAGAAGATCATGCCGGAAGGCGCGGAAAAGGCGTTGAACTGACTGCTCTTGATTACATAAAAATGATATTTAAAATACTGCACCCCGGCAACGGAAAGGACATCATCCCCGAGCGAAGTAATATACTGGCTGATATCCGGATCTTCAAGCAGCGGAAAAACCTGGCGAACCTCATACACCAGCTTCTCCCCAACTTCTCTCTCTTCTTTGATGGAAAAAGAGGCCGCAGGCAATGCAGACACACTGAGCAGCGCAACAGTACAGAGTGTTGCAACCGTTTTCTTCAAAGACAATGTTCTCTGAGCCATGGCAGAGTCCTCCGTAATCCTTCTTCTGTGCTGACCAGCTCATGGTAACCGAGATCACGTTCAGCGGCCGCGTGGGAAAACCAGTGGGAGCGGGCGAACTGTTCGGCGACAAAACAGGTCATGCCTGGCTCCCGCTGCACTCCTAAACGATTCAAAAGATTACAACCAGCCTCAAGCACTGCACCAATACGGCGGGCAGAGGCAAAGGAGATATGCCTCTGTACCGGCGGGATATCAAGGGCGATAAAGAGGTCGTTGAGCCATCTCCAGAGATTGACCGGCTCTTTTTGACCAATGAAATAGGCGTGCCCATTCGCCACAGAACCCTTTCCGGCAAGGAGTTTCGCTCCGGCACAGAGATGCACCTCGGCGACATTGTCAATATAGCTGATATCCACAAGATTACTGCCGTCACCGATAATACGCAGTCTCCCTCCCTTTCCGGCGGCAATCAGCCGTGGCAGGAGATGAGGGTCTCCCGGTCCCCAGATAAGATGAGGCCGAATGGCGCAGACCGGGATACGGTCTGCCGCAGCAAGAATACGTTTCTCTGCGTAACTTTTTGTCTCAGCATAGTTGCAGAGGAAGCGCTCCGCATGGGGGAGTTCTTCTCCTGCGCCGAGAATATCTTCTCCGTTGAAAACCACTGAGGGTGTAGAGGTATACACAAGGGGCAATTCACGCTCCTGGCAGACATTGAGTACACATTCCGCCCCGAGGACATTGGGATGGAAATACATTTCATGTGTTCCGAACACCCCAGCCTTCGCAGCGGTGTGAAACACCAGATCAACCCCTTCCACCGCAGAGTGGACCGCGTCTGAGTCGGCAATATCACCGGTCACAAGGCGTACCCCCCGCTCAGCGAGATCGTCATATCTGTGCCGTCCAAGCACCGTTACTGCGGTTCCCGCCTCAAGCAGACGATTAACAACAGCCCGCCCAACGAAGCCACCGCCGCCGGTAACCAGAACCCGGTCTACTTGTGCGGATATATCTTCTGCTGCGCCCATATGGCTAGTTTCTCTCGAAAAATTTTAGCATTATGACGGATATCCACCGGAAAATCCGGATACACAAGAAAATGGTGAATGTCCTTTGTTAACGGGCTGTTCGACGCAAGGACTTCAACCTCACGAAGTTCCTTTTCTCCCGCATGCACATCTTTTTGATACTCCACTATCAACACCGGCTCGACGTTTTCTTCGGGAGAGACAACGCCCACCAGCGCAGAGCGATAAACAGCCGGATGCTGATTAACAATCGCTTCACAGGGAATACTGAACCATGTTGTGTCGGGCTGTCCTTTTTTCCCCTGACGCACGACGCGATGGGCACGCCGCCCGCAGAACCAGAGAAGCCCCGCCTCATCAAGGTATCCCGTGTCCCCCATGCGATGCCAGAAAGAACCGTTCTCCCCGGGAATCTTTGCGAGGCGGGTCTCCTCAGCGTTGTTCATATACCCACGGGTCACAACCTCGCCCTGAACGATAATCTCACCGATTTCTCCCACAGCACAGGGCCCGGTGTCAGAGATATTGGCAACAGGCTGGTCAGAGATGGCGACAATACGAAGAGATATCCCCGGTAAAGGCCTGCCGACACAGATACCATTTCCTTTGCAGCTCTTCTCTGCCGAGCTCTCCAGAATTTCATCCCCTTCGATGGAAACAATGGGCAGACTTTCAGTTGCACCATAGGGTGTAATAACCTCTGCCCCCGCCGACAATATCTTTTTCATTCGCTGGATCAATTCCGGGGCAACCGGTGCGCCGGCCATTAATACCTTGCGCAGAGAATCCAGTTGCACTCCGTTATCAATGCACCAGCGTGAGACTACATTCCAGATAGCCGGGGAGCCAAAGGAGTAAGTCACTCCATATTTTTGGATGCTCCCGCTAAATTTAACCGGATCAACCTGTGCCGGTCTGGTGGGATCCATGTCGGGAATCACGGCACAGGCACCAAGAGCCGTAGAAAACAGTGCAAAAAGAGGAAAAGCCGGCTGGTCAATGTCCTGAGGACCAATCTTATAATAGTCACGGATCATGCGCAGCTGGGCAGCAAAAATGGAGTGCTCATAGCGAACTCCTTTTGGCGGACCGGTGGAACCGGTGGTGAAGATAATGGCGGCGAGATCATCGACACCCGGCTGATAAACAGGGAAAGTTTCAGCAACCGTTTCACGCATTCCACGGCAGATATTAATCCCCGGAAAACCGAAGAGAGAGGGTCCCAGACAAAAAAACTTCTCCACAGAAGCAAAAGTTTTGCGGGCGAGACGGGCAAAGTAACAGGCCAGGGGAACACCAATGAGATATTGCGGGGCGACTCTTTCAATGCAGCGCAGCAGATTTTTATATCCCATTCCCGGGTCAATTAAAACGATGGGTGTCCCAATTTTAAACAGCGCAATCGTAATACAGATAAAATCGATGCCGGGAGTAACCATCAAACTTACGACCTGCCCGTGAGTCAGCCCTGCCTCACGGAAAGAGACAGCAAAGGCGTCCGCCCGCCGGTCAAGCTCGCCGAAAAGAATTGATTCGCCACTCCTGGCGTCGACAATGGCCGTACGCCCGCTGTTCTCACGGGCAGCCTGGACAAAAGCGTCGGCAATATTATGGATCATGCCTCTCTCCTGAAAAATTCAGCAATCCGTGGAATAACCTCTTCCCGTGCATCTTCCAGCACATAGTGCCCCGCGTCTTCATAACAGTGATGTTCAGCCTCAGGGAAGAGCGCACACCAGCGCTGGTAAAAGGCCATATTAAAACAGAAATCACGTCCACCCCAGAGAATAAGCATGCGTCCCGCACCACGAAACTGGGAAAGAGCATTTTCTATCTCTATCAACTTCGCCATACTGACATCCCCTTCCTTCATTGGGATATCTTTGACAAAGCGGTGGACAGCAACACGGTTGTGCCAGTTATTATACGGTTTGAGGTAAGCACGTTTCACCTCGGAACTCAGCGATCTGTTCACAGCCATAAAGGTGGCAGGCCAGGCAAAGCCATTCAGTCCCCGTACCAGAATTTCCCCAAAGAACGGGATGCGACAGACAGCAATACGCCTCGGCATCGAGGGAAACCGGAAGGCGGCAGTATTGAGAATAACGACCTTGTCAACCAGTTGCGGCCGTCCTGCCGCCAGTCCCATCCCGATTGCCCCGCCCCAGTCATGCACGACAAGCGAGAATCGCTCTATGCCGAGAGAATCCAGCAGAGATTCGAGATTGGCAATGTGACTGGCGAGAGTATAGGCATATTTTTGTGGTTTACTCGACAGACCACAGCCGAGGTGATCCACAGCGATCACTCGATGGGTTGAACGCAATTCTGCCACAACGTTTCTATAATAGTAGGACCATGTAGGATTTCCATGGACAAGCACTGCTACGGGACCTTCACCTTCATCGAGATAGTGCAGACGTCCGGCTGGAAGGTGATGATAATGAGAGACAAAAGGGTATTCAGGCAACACAGCAACTCCCTGGAAAAAAGATAATAGTTGATAAAAAACAAATTCAGAGTCAAAAAAATTATAGAAAAAATTAAGTAAATTTGTTCTGCAATAGCTGTAGAATTTTTACACTTATTTTAGATGAATATCCAGCAGGAATAAGACCTGCAGGCACAAAATGACAAATTATGCGCTCCCTTGCGGAGTTGTAACACCTGAAAGTTCCCCTGAATAAAAGGGAAAGGACGAATATTTCTTCTTGCGTTCTCCCCCGGATTATGATAAACCCACCTTCAGTGTTGCATTTTACGAGGCTTCTCTCTTCAGGATAATGCCTGAAGGAGGGACGCAAACTCTGCTAAGGTAGACGGGTAAAATTGTAACAGTTTTTTAAGTCCGGCCGGAAGTGAGGTATTAACCCAACAGGGCTCACATCAGCAAGGCAGGAAAAATTTTTATTGGTTCACAATGTGAACCCGATTACCAACAGGAGTTGTATCATGGCAGAAGGAACAGTTAAGTGGTTTAATGACGCTAAAGGTTTTGGCTTTATCGAGCAAGATGGTGGACAAGATGTATTCGTACATTATTCTGCTATCCAGGGCGACGGCTTCAAATCTCTCGAAGAAGGTTGTCGAGTAACTTTTGAAATCGTTGACGGCCCGAAAGGCCCCGCTGCTGACAAGGTTCAGAAAATCTGAGCTTCGTTATACCGCGATTTCATAAAAACCCCTGTAGAGTATTTACTCTATAGGGGTTTTTTTATTCCCTCATCTTAAGGGGGCATAGAATAATCGCCCATCTTCTTCGTTACAGTAAAAAAATTATCCTCCGACAAAGCGAGGAACAAGACGTCGAGATAAGCACCATACTCCGAGAGCAAAGTTATGCCTGTGGTAAATTCCCTTCTTTGCCTCAAAAATAAACGCAATGCAAGTTGTTTCAAGGTACCCTTAATCAAGCTCTAAAACTAACCATTCTGAAAATTCTTATAAAGAAGAATCCTTTCCGCATCCACACCCTCATTCATCGCCCCGGCCGGGCTCAGAAACCCGGCTGAAGCGAGAAGCCCCTTACATAACCGTTAATGGCAGATACTCAGGTTGCCAGCGCATCCGTTCGATTAATCGCACAAGCCGGGCCTCATCGTTGTTATGCGTGAAATCAGAGAAGGCACAGGGGCGGGAGACCCCCATCTTCACCGCACACAGGGCCACTGCACTGGCAACGTGCAGGGCTGCCTCCTGAATCTGGTGTATATCCGGGGTGAGCCTTCCCATCCCAATCTCAGCCGGACTCATCATAGCGGAAAGAGCCTCTGCAGCAACATCAAAAAATTCCGGCAGAATCTCTCTGGCACCTGACGCAAGAACCCCCAGCGCAACCCCCGGACAAATCATTGCGCTGTTGCACTGACTCGCGCCACTGCATCCAAGAGCATCAACCTCATTACAGGAATGTCCTATAGAGAGCAAAAAACCATCCTCTGCCCACTTGCAGACATTCTGACAAAAGATATCCGGAACGGAGATGTGTTGAAAGAGAAGCAATACTATCGGTCTCGGCGTGTTCTGTCTCAGAGCCTCCGCAATTTCGTCAGAGAAGAAGTAATTTTGCCCGGACGTGGCTATAAGCGTTGTAATGTCTGCCTGGGCAACCACCTTCGCACCATCGTTGAAACTGACATCTTTCATCCATGGATATTTCTTCAGAGATTTGGCGTATGGAGCTTTGTAATATGGCACCCCCTGATTTTTCACCAGCATCTCCTGTTTCCCAATAATGAATATCTGCTCGCAGGCCTCTTTATCTTGCAGCCCGGCCTGTATAAGGGACCGGCGAAGTTGATCTGCTATACCGATTGCACTGGGGCCACCACCATGAATGAGAAATTTTTGATTGATCAGCTTCTCTTTTTTCACTTTCATGGCCGAAAGGATATTAGCGAGTGCAATTGCCCCGGAACCACGCAGATCATCATTAAAACTGAGAAGCTCATCACAGAATGCATTTTGAATAGAGATTGCATTAGGTGTGGAAAAATCCTCCCACTGACAGACTGCACTGGGTAAAACACTGCGAAACGCCCTGACAAAACGACCAATGAAAGAGAGATATGCCTCCCCTTCGAGTCTCGGCTGACGCCAGCCGAGATACTGATCATCGGCAAGCAGCTCTTCGTTGTTCGTTCCGACATCAAGGGTAACCGGAAGACAGTGCCATGGGGCTATTCCCGCTCCCTGAGTATAAATCATTAATTTCCCAAGACAGACGGCAATTCCCCCCACCCCCTGATCACCCAGACCAAGAACTCCCTGATTATCTGTCACCACGGCAAGGCGGATATCACGGTGATCGAAACGACGAAGGAGATCTTCCGCTCGATTAATATTTCCCGGATGAAGATGGAGACCATGAGCCTGACGGAACATGGAGGAGTAGTTCTGCACGGCGATTCCCACCGTGGGGGTATAAATTATTTTGATCCAGGAGGGAATGTCACTGGCGATAAGTGCATGGGCAAGGGTGACATTGCGGCCAAAAAGTGCACGGATAAAAATATATTTCTCAAGGTCACTCTGTTTCTGCGCCACCTTCATCCTGCTGCCGGCAAGCTGCTGTTCAAGAGTTCGATGACCTGGAGGCAACGAACCTTCAAGCTGCAGCAGCTCTCTCTCCGCAGAGGTAAAGGCGGTTCCCTTGTTTATATAATTTGTTGCCTGGGCAGACTGTCCGTCGGCATACACAACTATTTCTCTGGTATTACCATACTCATCAGACTTCAAGCGAAACAGGCTGCTTACCATCGTGGCTCCTTAAACATGGTTGAGATTGAGATTTTTTGAAGTGGTGAAACGCCGGACAGTGAATGATGGTAAAGTACCAATTTTTGCCTCCACACGACCTGAAACACGTTGACAATACGCCCCCGTACTTCCATAATGCGGGCATGGAAACATGGCAGAAAGCAATACAGGAGAGCATTACCAGACCACAGGACCTCCCGGAGCATCTACGACCATCAAAGGGAGATAATACCGCATTGGCTGAGGTAATTGCAAACTTTCCAATGAGGATTAACAGCTGGTATCTTGCAAAGATCAAAGAGATTGATGATCCTTTGTGGAAACAGGCAGTTCCGAATGTCCGAGAGCTTGCAGAATCTCCCTGCCTGGAAGACCCGCTGCAGGAAGAGCGACTCAGCCCCGTCCCCTGCCTCGTCCATAAATTCCCCAATCGCGTGCTCTTTCTCGTCTCTTCGCAGTGTGCGATGTACTGCCGGTTCTGCACGAGGAAACGCAAGGTTGGTCACCCGGAAATGGTCGTAAACCAGAATGAACTGGATGCCGCTTTTCGCTATATCGAGTCTCACAGGGAAATCCGCGATGTACTCATTTCCGGTGGTGATCCGCTGCTCCTCAGCGACGATCGACTGGATGATATTCTGGCGCGTCTCTCCCGCATTGACCATGTCAAGATGATCCGTATTGGCAGCCGCACCCCATCTACCCTGCCCCTGCGAATTACCGGTCGCCTCGTGGAAGTGCTGAAGAAATATCATCCACTCTATATAAACACCCACTTCAATCACCCCGCCGAAATTACTCCCGAGGCAGCCGAAGCCTGTGCCCGGCTCGCCGATGCAGGAATTCCACTGGGCTGTCAGACTGTTCTGCTGCGGGGCATCAATGACTCTACAGAAACGATTGCCTCGCTGATGCACTCCCTTCTTGAGATGCGGGTGCGGCCATACTACCTTTTTCAGGGCGACATCACTCGTGGTACTGACCATTTCCGCACCAGTATCGACACAGGTCTTTCCATCATGCACAACCTCTCCCAACGTCTCTCCGGCATGGCTGTTCCCGCTTTCACTTTCGATCTTCCCGATGGCAGTGGTAAAATTGCCCTTACCCCCGATGCCATCGTAAAGCGTGAAGGTTCCGTCCTCTTTCTGAGAAACAATTTTGGCAAAATTGTTCCCTGTCCGGACGGGTCCGCCAGCAGCTGAAGATGAAGGATTGAAGCAGGGAGGCAGGAGACGGGAGAAAGGAGACAGGAGACGGGAGAAAGGAGACAGGGAAAAGCAAAAGACGGAACAGCGAAAAGATTTTAAAACTAAACAGGGCTTTGCTGTTGTTGTTATATATTTACTCTTCGCGTTCTTCGTGTCCTTCACGGTAAAAACTGCTTTTCCGCTGTTTGCTTTTCCCTTTCTCCTGCCTCCCGCCTCCTTTTTCTTTTTTTGCCTTTTCCCTGTTACATCATGTTTTCCGGATCTATATCCACCGAAATCTCTGTCCCACCCTGTATAATCTCCTTTCCCACAGTCAACACCTGCAGACTCAACCGATGAATCAGCGATGGCGTCTGCCCGCGTACAAGAATTTGATAGCGATAGCTGTCCCGCACCTTGTCAATCGGCGAAGGCGCCGGACCGAGGATCTCAATCTCCACCTTTTCCTCCTTTGCCCACTGACGGCAGAAACGTGCCAGGGCAATGCTGTCCAGACGCACTTTATCTTCGACCCGGCCCTTCAAACGAAAGAGTACCAGGCGGACAAAGGGAGGAAATGCGGGATTCCGCCGCAGTTCATACTCGTAGTCAAAAAACTCAACATACTGCTGTCGGGTGGCGTAGTAAATCGCATAGTGTTCCGGCCGCAGGGTCTGGATGACCACCTCGCCAGGCAACTCCCCACGCCCTGCCCGCCCGGTCACCTGGGTGATGAGCTGAAAGCTCTTTTCCGCAGCCTTGTAATCCGGCATACTCATACCGCCGTCAGCCCACACCGCACCCACCAGGGTCACTGCAGGAAAATGGTGTCCTTTGGCGATCATCTGCGTACCAATGAGAATATCAATGCGGCGCTCCCGCATATCCTCGAGCAGTTTGTGGAACTGCCGACGGTCTCCGGCAATATCGGAATCAATGCGACGCACCACGGCATCGGGAAAAAATTTCTGCGTCTCTTCCTCTACCCGTTCTGTACCAAATCCGGCAGGGGCCAGTGCCGTAGAACGGCACTGGCTGCAGACCATTTCCCCCGGCAGCCAGGCAGTGTTGTTGCCACAATAGTGGCAGATAAGACGATTATTGTGCTTATGCAGGGTCATGCTGACATTACAGTGAGGACACTGCACCGGCGTTCCGCATTGACTGCAGAGAATTGCCGAGGAGAAACCACGGCGATTCATCAGCAGTATGGTCTGGTGACCGACCGCAAGATTCTGTTCCATCTTCTCCAGCAGTGTTTCCGAAAGGATACGACTGCGCTGGAGTTGATGACGGGCATTGAGATCCACCAGCACAATCTCCGGAAGATGACTTTCACCAATGCGCTTATCCATGGAGAGCAGAGTAAACTTTCCCCCGCGTCCGTGGGCGAAACTGGTCACGGAGGGGGTGGCTGAACCGAGTATTACCGTACTTTCCTGCTGCAGACCGCGCACTACGGCGAGATCTCGGCCGTTGTAGCGAAAGCTGTCATCCTGTTTGTAACTGCCGTCGTGTTCCTCATCAACAATGATCAGTCCGGGATCCTTCACCGGCGCAAAGATCGCCGAACGCGCACCTATAACAATTTTCGCCTCGCCACTCAGCGCGAGACTGTATTGATCAAGTTTCTGCGGCGCACTCAGGCCGGAGTGCTGCAGCACCACCTGATCGCCGAATCGGGCAACGAACTGTCCCTCGAGCTGGGTGGCAAGGGCTATCTCAGGGACCAAAACGATGACATCCCGTCCTTTTGCCAGCGTAGTCTCCGCCGCCCGCAGATAGACTTCAGTCTTCCCGGAACCGGTAATCCCGTGGAGCAGGAAGGTCTCATACCGATGCGCCTCTATGGCCGGGTTTATTTTTTTCAGGACCTCCTGCTGCTGCGGACTGAGAAGTTCGGGGCGGGTATAGCGCAGACTGAAATCTGCCACCATGCCGCCGAAGGGATCACGGAAGATACGGCGGATATGCTGCAGAATGCTCCCCTGCTCAAGCAGCTGTGCGAGAGGCTTTGAGGCTCCAGAATAGACCCGGCGCAACTCCCTCCCCGGAAGCTCCGCGAGCTCGTTCTCTGTGCAGAGGGTGGCAAGGGTATAAACAGTACGTGTCTGCGCAACGCTGAAATCAAGATTCAGATCAATCTCTATTTTCTTACGGAAATTTTTAAGTATCTCCGCCATCACATCATCTTTCTGTTCTTTTAGAAAGCATGCAGAAATCTTCTGCAGCTCCGGAGACAGAGAGAAACACTCCTCCATCTTACGACCAGTGCGCTCGCGGACAATGGTTTCCACACTCTGCAACTGCCCCTCTTCACAGAGCCGGGCAAGTATCTTTGCAGAGCCCTTTTTCCGCAAAAGAGCGCTGCTTTCGGCCATCGAAAGCTCTTTTTTCTCAACAAAAACCTTTAACCAGGCAGCCTCCTCCAGCGGCAGTTCGCAAGGGTCACAGAGCCGGACCAGCCTGCGGCCTCCCTTCACTGTAGTGCCGCCCGGCAGTGCAGCCTTGATCACCTGACCAATCGGGTAGAGATAGTACTCGGCAACCCAGCGAAAAAACGGCACCATCTCCCCATGGAAAAACGGCTCATAATCAAGCAGCTGCAAGACATTCCGCAGACGGATTTTTTTTCCACCGTTTTCTTTGATGGCCTCGCCCGGCCCAAGGATATAACCGGTCACCCGCTGCCGCCCGAGAGGCACAAAAACCCTGCGCCCGATAAGCGGGGCAGCATCCGTGACCGTCAGATCATCAGACAACACATAGGTGAGAGTATGGAAAAGCGGCGCGGCGACGGCAATTTCGAGGAGTTGTGGCATAAAGAAAAAAATAAAAAATGGCAAGACAGCGTTATTTACAGGGGACCTTGAAACAACTTGCATTTCGTTTATAGTCGAGACACAAAAAAAAATTCATCCCAGACAGATGAGAACCCTGGAAATTATTTTCGCAGTTTTTTGAAAAGAATTTCATGAAGGAACTTATACCGAGGATGAATTTTTGACTGTAACAAAGAAGATAAGCAATTATTCGATGTTCCCTGTAGTAGAAAGTGACGGGAGCCGGACATCCCGGGCTGAAAATACTCCCCGGTCAGTCACAATCCCCTACACTACCCCGGTCTCAAAAATCTGAAAACGAATTTCTCTGTGAAACAATGAATCTAAATTACCCGGCAGAACTCCCCGTTAGCGCGGAGAGAGAACACATTCTCGAAGCCATACGCAACAACCAGGTTGTTATAATTGCAGGAGAAACAGGATCCGGCAAGACGACTCAACTTCCAAAGATGTGCCTTGAGGCCAATCCTGATACCCGGGGAATGATCGGCTGCACTCAACCCCGCCGGATTGCGGCAACCTCTGTGGCAGCCCGTGTGAAAGAAGAACTTGGCCCCCTGCAAAAGCTTGTGGGCAGCAAAATTCGTTTTCATGACTGCACCACAAAAGAGACGAAGATTAAATTCATGACGGACGGGGTACTCCTTGCCGAATCCCGCAGGGACAAAATGTTTCGCCGTTACAGCACCATTATTATCGACGAGGCCCACGAACGCAGTCTCAATATTGATTTTCTTCTCGGGTTCCTGCACCAGCTGATCACAAAGCGCAGCGATCTCAAGCTGCTCATAACCTCGGCAACTATCGATACCGGGGCATTTTCCAGGCACTTTGGCAATGCGCCGATCATCAACGTTACCGGGCGGGACTGGCCGGTGGAAATCAAATATCGTCCCCTGCCCGAAGAGAAAAAAGACGACACCGAAGGCGGCGTGGAACACTGCGTCAGTGCCGTGAGGGAGATTTTCCTTGCCCGTCCTGAGGGAGATATCCTCATCTTCCTGCCCACCGAGCGGGATATCCGCGAATGCTGCAGCCTGCTTGAAGGGACATTCCCCGGTGCCACCGTCCTGCCGCTTTTCGGCCGTCTCTCCTCGGGGGAGCAAACCCGTATCTTCAAGGCCGCACGCAGCATCAAGATTATTGTCGCCACCAACGTTGCCGAGACCTCCCTCACGGTACCGGGAATCCGTTACGTTATTGACAGCGGCACCGCCCGTATCTCGCAGTATAACGTCCGTGCCAAGACCACCAGCCTGCCGATCAGTCGCATCTCTCAGGCAAGTGCCAACCAGCGTGCGGGCCGGGCAGGCCGCATCGGTCCGGGCACCTGCCTGCGGCTCTACAGCGAGGAAGATTTCAACAGCCGTGCAGAATTTACCATACCGGAGATCAAACGCTCCAACCTCGCCGAAGTTATCCTGCAGATGACCTCTCTTGAACTCGGAGCCCCGGAGGAGTTTCCCTTCATCGATCCGCCTCACTCTTCCGCCATTCGCGAGGGATACAGCCTGCTCAAGGAACTCGGTGCGATCAACGGGCAGGGGAAACTGACGAAACGCGGTCGAATCATGGCAGACCTGCCGGTTGATCCCTGTATTTCCCGGGTTCTACTTGAAGCAAAGGAGTTGAACTGTGTCCGGGAGACCACCATTATCTGCTCTGTGCTGGCCATCCAGGATCCGCGTATCCGCCCGACGGATGAGGAACAGGCAGCTGATGAAAAACACCGCGTCTTCCGTGATGAAAAATCCGACTTTCTCACCCTGCTCAACATCTGGGACGGCTGCTTTGCCGGTGATGAGCGGCAGAGCTGGAACAATCTGAAAAAGTTCTGCAAAGCCAACTATCTCAGCTTTCAGCGAATGCGGGAATGGTTTGACCTGCGCGAACAGCTGGAGCGTATCCTCTCCCGACTCGACGGTTTTACCCCCAATACCGAAGCAGCTGGATTTGAGGCAATTCACAAGTCTCTTTTTACCGGATTTATTCGCAATATCGCAAAGAAAAAAGAAGAACCAAAGAATACTTCGAGTAAAAACAGCAGTGCAATCAAGAGCCCCCGTCGCAGTAAGATGCAGATCTATCAGGGCGGGCAGAATAAAGAGTTGCTCATTTTTCCCGGTTCCGGTTTGGCAAAGAAGCCGCCTGAGTGGATTCTTGCGGCCACCTTTCTTGAGACCTCCCGCCTCTACGCCCTCACCGTAGCCGCCATCGAACCGCAGTGGATAGAAGCTGCCGCCGGCCACCTCTGTACCTTCTCATGGTCCTCTCCGTTTTGGCAGAAACGCAGCGGCCAGGTTCGTGCCACGGAGAGTGTCTCCCTCTTCGGACTGATTCTGAGTGCAGGCCGTCGAGTCAATTTTCCACGTCGCAACCTCAGGAATATTCCCGAGGCACGGCAGATTTTTATTCAACAGGGCCTGGTTGCCGGGGAGATGAATGGCGACTATGCCTTTCTCGCTCACAACCTTGAACTGGTGCACAAATGGGAACAGTCTGAAGCGAGACTGCGTACCCGCAACCTCGTTGCTGATGAACAGACCCTTTTCCGTTTTTATGATGAACGACTGCCGGAAGAGATCTATGATCAGCACCAGCTCAACCTCTTTCTGAAACAGGAGAAGAACCGCAACGAACTGCTCACCATGACTGAAGAGAATGTTCTTTTGCGCGATTTTGCCGAGAAAGAGCTCTATGACTTCCCGGAAACCCGTACCATCGGCGGACTCACTCTCCGCCTCGAATACAACTTTGAACCGGGTTCAGAGAGCGATGGCGTCACCTTTCGCCTGCCCCTGCAATTCGCCCTCAACCTCGATGAACGGCCCTTTGCATGGCTCGTCCCCGGCCTGCTTGAAGAAAAGCTGACCTGGCATCTAAAGTCTCTGGTAAAAAGCCTGCGCCGCCGCCTTGTTCCCATCCAGGAGAGTGTTGATATCATTCTCGACGAGATTGATTTCGGCCGGGGTGACCTCCTTGCCTCTATTGAAGCGGCTATTCTCAAACAACATCGCATGAGCATCCACCGCAGTGACTGGAAAGATGATCTGCCAGATCACCTCCAGCCGCGCTATCTCATTTTTGATGACCAGGACAAAACTGTGGCGGCAGGCCGTGACCTGGCTGCACTGGTGGAAAAAGCCCGGCTCCATCTCGCAAAGCATCCACAGAAGCAACAAAGTGCTCCTGCCGGTGCAAGAAGCGGCAGTGCCCAGAAGGAGAGCGCCGAACTGCTCAATCGCTGGCGGGATGGCGAGTACCGGGAGTGGGGCTTTGCCGGTCTGCCGGAGAAAATACCAAGCTTCACGGCAGCAGGTGAGATCTCAGGTTTCCTCTTTCCGGCACTGAGGCCGGAGGTTCAGCGGGGCTGTGTCTCCATTATCTTTGAAAAGGAGCGGCAGCAGGCGCAGGCCATAAATCGCAACGGCGTGCTTTCTCTCTTTTCTCTGCAGTTCCGTGAGCCTCTTAAATCCCTCAAACGTCTGATTACTACGGCCCTCTCCGGCCCCTCAACGATCTTTCTCACCACTCTCAAAATGGGCAGAGCGGAACTGGCAGAGCTGGTGCTGATGCAGACACTGAATCGCATTTACGGTGATACAGAGACGAAGATTCCCGAAAAAGAAGCGTTTAAAAGACGAATTGAGCAGGCAAAGGAGGCAGGTTTCTACAAGATCGGTCAGCTCTATCTTGACCAGTTCATGACTGCCCTGCGCAAACGACGGGAGGTGAATGAACAGCTTTCAGAACTGTTTATCAAGGCGGGGGAAAAGGGGCACAAACTCCCGGGGCGAATGAAAAAAGAGTTTGAAACAGAACTGCAGGACATCTTTCCGGCGCCACTGCTTCTCTCTACGAAAATGATAGATTACAGCCTTGTTACCCGAAAGCTTCAGTATCTTTCAATACGACTTGAGAGATTTTATACAAATCCTCAAAAGGACGCAATAAAAGCGGAACAGACAGAAGAGTATTGCAGACGTCTTGAGCAGCCCGAAGCACACTCTCCACGCACAACGGAAGCAGCTGACGCACTCTCCCTCTACCGTGAGATGTTGACGGAATTTAAAATCTCCATTTTTTCCCCGGAATTAAAAAAACTCATGCCAGTTTCAGGTAAAAAGCTGGATGCACAGTGGCAGGAGTTTTTGAAAAAGTAAGGTAACTTCTCAAAAACCGGGAAGAACAGGGAAAACAAAAAGCGGTAAGACAATTTTTTTACCGCGAAGAACGCGAAGGAACACAAAGGCATTTGAGAATCAAAATTTTGTGCTTTACAAACGGGAAGGGCGAAAAAGAAGAAGGCGGGAAAAAGAAAAAGACAAAAACAGGGTAGCCAGCGAAACACGCTAAATACGTGAAAGAAGGCAAAAACATTTGAGAAAAAGATTTTCAAAATTAACCATAAAATTTACCACAGCCATAACTTTGATATCGGAGTCCGGCGCTTACCGCGACGTCTCGCTCCTCGCTTTGTCGGAGGATAAATGTCTGACTATAACGAAGAAGATGGGCGAAAGACTGATTATTCAAGGTACCCTTATGTCTTTACCCTTCGCGTTCCTCAATGTTCCCAAATGTAAAAATCCGCTCGGGTTGTCGTTGACCCGGTGTTTACTCCCCGGGTTTTTTCAGAAAGACCACCTCACGGAAGAAATCAACGGTTTTGCGCCGCCGTTCCGCCATCTTCAACTGGTTTGGAATCAGGCTGGAACTATTGATCTGTAACACCGACATCTTATACTCGATGTTCGTGGCAAGCCGGTTGTCCACATACCAGGCGTAGGTCAGCCCCATCAACAGTCCCGGCGGGGTAAATCCTTCCTCCATATTGAGCAGACGATAGTAATGTCCTGGCTCACCTTTTACCCGGGACATCCGCGCAAGCGAAAAGAAGGTCTCCAGTTCACGATCCGAAAACCAGCTGGTTCGCTCCTCTTCCCTGCGCAGCTCAAGATGGAAAACATGGCCAAGCTGCAGGCCATCCACAACCACATCCCTGATCTCTTTTTTCACCGCATAATCCCCGAGCAGCGACTCTCCGAGAGCAACCATCAGGGCCAGTTCAAGGCGGCGATAACTGGTCAATTCCTCGGCGAGAATTTTGATACAGCGATCCTCCGGATCAAAATAAGAAAAAACATTGTCCCACTTCTGATCCCGTCCCCATATACTGCGGTCTATTAATTGAATATCCTTGAAAAATTCAAGATGAGATACAGGGATAACAGGATGATCCCAGAAGATATCAATCAACTCCCGTTTCAACTCCTCTTCATGCCAGACCGGAGAACTCGAGGTTTGAATGTTCATCTCCTGGATGCGCCTGCAGATTCTGTCGTAGCGAAGACGTGGCAATACCGTTTTTCCCGGCTCAAGATGCAGTCTTTTGACGATTTTTCCACTCTTTTGCAAGGGGCATGGCGTTGCCTCTTCAAAGGAACCCCGGCCGTAATAAAGGCCGCGTATCACCTGGGCAAGTCTGAAGGCATCATGCTGAATAACACCGCGATCCCGCAGGAGGTCCTGGGAATAGATATCACACTCCACAGGAACAAATCCCCGCGTAATCAGCGCACTGCGATCGAGGTAAATCGGCATCTTTCCTTCAATGGCATAACATTGGAGAATAGAGGCGGGAATATCACGCAGGGAGACACAGAGGACTTCGTGAAAAAGTCCCGCTGTTCCGCCGGGAATATTCACCTCGTAAGCATCAAGCATGTCTGAGACGTAGAAACGACGCTCAGGATCCTCAGAGGCAAGATCAGTCTCCCCCTGCTGTACCCAGATATTGGAGATGAGCATTTTCAATGCCCGCCGATTCTGCCGCACCGCATCGGCAATTCCAGGTGTCTGCAGAACGGGAATAATGGAGGAGTAGAGACTGCCGGGAGCGAAAATAATGAGATCGGCCTCAAGAATATCCTGAAAAATTTCCGGGGCGGTATGAATTGTGTCACAGTATTCGATACGAACAGTAGCAATGGGAATTCCGCGACGGGCAGTGTCGAGCTTGTGTTCACCAGGGATTTCAACACCATTGGCATAACGCACAAGGAGCTGCGACGGCGTTGTCGTACAGGGCAGAACCCCCCGTTCGCCAACGCCCATTACCCTGCTGAGCCCTTTGATGGCAGCGGTAAACGCATTGGGTCCTTGTTCCGCACCGGGGTTATCATAGCTGAGTATGGTGGCAGCAAGCAGCAGATTTCCAAAACAGTGATCGCGATGCAGAGTACGACTCATGCGAGGATCGATACGGATAAAAGCAATCAACTTCTGCAGAAAATCCCGCAGTTTCGCCGGCAATTCTCCCACCTTGCTGTCGAGCAGAGCCCAGACAGGATGATCGTCTTCGAGCGGTCCTTTAAAACGGCAGTTGAAAATCAAACCGAGATTATTGGCGACATGCTGCACTTCCCTGCGGGAGAGCCCATAAAGTTGATGCAGTCGTGACGCCTGAATGGAGGAGAGCAGAACATGACGGATATCCCCAAGGGCAACAGTATCAACATCCTTGAGAAGCTGGCCGGTGGAGCCACCATTATCGGTAACACAGACCACCGCCTTCGTTTGCGGAAAGACCCGCTTCAGCCCTTCAAAGGGCAGCTCTTCCCAGCCTTGGCGCCGGGAGTCCCCGCCAATGATATTGGAAAGCCCGGTCCCGCCACCGAAGACCACCACCTTCAAATCTTTCCCCGTGCTTTCGTTGAGTTCCGCACGCAAGGTCTTCAGCGCAGCCGCTGCCTCTCCCTCCAGTCCTTCCGGAATACCTTTGAGAACAAGGGCTGCAATTTTTTCCCGCATCTCCGGTTGAGGCAGCAGATCAAACGGGGAAAAAGATATCTTGGAAAGAGTGTTCCAAACTTCAGAAATCATACCATATCCCTATGTGAGTCCCTGGCGACGGAGATCTTCCTCCACCCGCAACAAATCTTCCTTTCGATCCACTTCGATGGAGTCATGGTCGGTAATCACCACCCGGATTCGGTAGCCATATTCAAGGGCGCGCAGCTGTTCCAGCTTCTCAAAGCGCTCCCACTCCCCCACAGGCAGCGCAACAAAGGAGAGCAAAAAACCTTTCCGGTAGGCATAGAAGCCAAGATGCTTATAGTAGGTTGGCTGTTCGGAACCTTCCGGGTTCCGTTGGAAAGGAATAGGGGAACGGGAAAAATAGAGCGCGTTCATGTTGCAGTCAAAGACCGTTTTTACATGGTTGGGATCATGAATCTCTGCGGGCCGCACGATACGGTAGATAAGGGTGGACATCGGCAGGGCGGGATCTTCCAGCAGCGGGGTCGCCACCTGCGCCACAACCTCCGGGGGAAAGAGCGGCTGATCCCCCTGCACATTGACCACGATATCCTGTTCGGAGATGTCCAGGAGCTGTGCCGCCTCGGCGAGGCGATCAGAACCGGAGACATGATCTTTACGGGTCATGACAAACTCTCCACCAAAACCCGTTACACACTCTGCAATACGCTCATCATCAGTGGCCACCACAACCCGGGAAAGCATCTTTACTGCCTTTGCCCGCTCATAAACGTGCTGAATCATTGGCTTGCCATTGATAAGTGCAAGTGGCTTTCCGGGAAAGCGGTTGGAATTGTAACGGGCGGGGATAATTGCAACAACAGATGGTTTCATGGTAATTTCCTGAACGGTATTAAGATCCCAGAAGGGTTTTATTCCCTTTTTTGCGAAGAGTACAATCCTGCGGGCAACGAGATAAATAATGAAGAATATAGCCGTTTCATTTACACCGAATCTCCCGGAATTACGAGAAAAAGCTTATATTTTGGGCACACAGCTCCCGTTTTTCACGGTGGAACTGGAGAGATTCACAGGAGAGATGCTTCTGCTCTACACTCCAGACGGCCTCGGTCTGTATGAGTTCCAGGGGAAAAAGCGTCGTTTAAAGGAGGTTCTGCGGGTGGATTTCCTCAGTGCCCGGACAATTTGGCGACTTGCTCACGACAACACCATCAAACAACCACTCGCCCGGGCCGCAGGTATTCGCGCCGGTTTCCGCCCGCATATTTTTGACGCCTCTGCGGGGCTTGGCCAGGATGCCTTCGTCCTCGCCAGCCTCGGCTGCAGCGTAACCCTCTGTGAACGCAGCCCGCTGCCCGCAGCACTCCTTGCAGACGGCATGGCGAGAGCATTGCAGTCGCGGGAGGAGATCGGCAACATCGTTCGTGAAAGGATGCAGTTATTGACAGGAGAAAGTGAAAGGGTGCTGCGGCAGGAGTGTGCCGCCGGAAGGGATTTCGACACGGTGTACTTCGACCCCATGTATCCTCATACCAGTTCTTCGGCGGCAAATAAAAAATCCATGCGGTTGATTCGCAGTTTTGTTGGTGATGACGACGACAGTACCAGGTTTATGACCACAGTCGAGACACTGAAATTGGAGCGAATCGCCATCAAACGGCCAAGTGATGCACCGTTGATCTCGGAGCTGCAGCCACACCACGTGGTCAGGGGAAAAAGCTGCCGCTATGATATTTATCTTCCCCGGATGCAAAAAATGTAAAGTTGCTTCTCCACATTTATGGCTGTCTTGAAGAATTTTGTCTTATACAATTTACATTTTGTATTAACCAGAGAACGCAACTGCATAGACATCTTTTTTGGCGTTTACGAATGAGTAATAATTCGTGTTTATCCGTGTCCATTCGTGGTTGCTTTTGTAGTTTGTAACCACGAATGGACACGAATTTTCACTAATACCAATTACATTTTTTACTGATGCCTCCTTAAACAGGGTCATAATTTTAATAGGAATGGTATAAAAAGACAAAGAATTTCACCGCGAAGAACGCAAAGAGTAAAGAGAGAACAACAACAATTCTTTGTTTAATTTTAAAATCTTTTTTAAAGTTTTTTTGCCTTTATTCGCATGTTTCGAGCTTTTATTCGTTGGCAAAAAGTTTTTCGCTGTTCCGTCTTTTGCTTTTTCCTGTCTCCCGTCTCCTTTCTCCCTTTTCCCGTCCCCCTGCCTTTGAATCCACCAATACAAAATGTAAATGGTATTACTCTTTGTACTGTGGCTCTTTTTAGAAGTTCAAGGCACCCTTACTTATGATATTTCTCTCCTGCCTTAATGGTATGCGCACGATACAGCTGCTCCACCAGAAAGAGGCGTATCATATCGTGGGTGAAAGTCATCTTTGAAAAACTCAGCGTCATGGCTGCCGCATTCAGCACCTCCTGTGAGTGCCCTTCCGGTCCGCCAATGAGCCACGCGACCCCCTTTACCCCGCTGTTTTCCCAGCGGCCAAACTGTTCGGCAAACTCTTCGGAAGTGAATTGCCGCCCCTTCGCGTCAAGCACCAGTATCAAAGCTCCTGCCGGTACCGCCTTGAGCAAAACCTCTCCCTGGCTTTTGCGGGCACTCTCCCCACTTCGACCACCGGCGGGATCTTTCAGGGTCACGGTCTCAAGACGGGTATAGTGCTTCAGCCTCTGCGTATAGTCGTCGATTCCATTCTGAATCCAGGAACCTTTCGCCCTGCCAAGAAAAAGAAGATGATGACGCACAATCTCAGCACTTGATGCGCCCGATGCGCATCAGCTCTCGAAGGACAGCGGTAAACTCGGCGTGATTGAGTTCTTTATTTATGCCGGGGCAGGAGTTGCGGATAATATTGAAATTCGCTTCATCATGAAGAAGAGAGGGATGCAGTGGCCACTGCCCGCAGCGCCATGGCCGGGCGTTATGCACACGACAACCGCCGAGGCCGCCTTCTTCCGTGTAAAAGATACACCGGCCACCGGGCGTCTTCATCTGTACAACCTCACCGCCGCCGGCATCAAGGGAGACCCTCCAGTATTTTTCACGAACGGCTTCTCTGTCACCACCAAGTTCTGCCACCATGCGCCTGCAGTCGTCTTCGTTCAAGGAGACGGTGGTCTCACCCTGGCAGCAATAACCGCAGCGGGTGCATTGAAAGATATCTTTAATCTCAGGCATTGCCGGTCTCATCTTCAAAAAGATTTATATCTATGCCGTACTGTTGTGCAGCGGCCTGCCATTTTTCGCTGTCTTCAAGGCGAAAAATAATGTTGCTGTCACCCGGCACTACCAGCCAGCCGTTACGGGTCAACTCCGCTTCGAGCTGTCCCGGACCCCAGCCAGCGTAACCAAGAACAAAAAGAAAGGTTGAAGGACCCTTGCCAGTAACAATATCCTCCAGCACCTTCCGCTCCCGCGTCAGCGCGATCTTTTCACTCACCTCAAGCACTCCCTCCATCTCATAGCCCCTCCCCCGTTCGTAGAGAATGAATCCGGCCTCGTGGTCCACCGGCCCGCCGAGATGAACATTCACCGTACTGAGTGACGGCAAAACATCAAGATCCGCAAAGACTTCCGCGAGAGAAATATCCCCCGCAGGACAGTTGACCGCAACGCCCAGGGCACCATCTTCTGCAGTGTGTGAACAGATGTAGATCACCTGTTCGGCAAAACGGGGATCAGGCATGTTACGGGTGGAAATAAGAAATTTTCCAGCTATACTGTTGTCTATCTTTTCCATATTTATCAGGACTGTGGTAGAGTATTGGAGCTGCTTACGAAGTGAATTCCGAAGTGCATAATATCTTTTCTGCACTATACCCCGGAGTTCTTGCATATTCAATCCGGAGAGAATGAATGAACCATCTTGAGATGATCGTCGCCGGGTGCCACTACGACCCCTTTCAATACCTTGGAGCACACTTTGAAGAGGGACCCGGAAAAGTGGTTGTTCGCACCATACGCCCCGGCGCGATGAAGGTGGGATTTCGTCACGGTGACAAAATTACCCTGATGAATAAAATTCACGAGGCCGGAGTGTTTGAGTGCGTGTTAGACCGCGCGACGCTCAGTGATCCGGATCTCAACCCTTTCAGTTATCAGTTCATCATCACCTGGCCAGGGGGATATACCTTTTCAACCAATGATCCCTACCGCTTTCCGGTCCTCCTCGGAGAGGAAGACCGTTATCTCTTCAATAAAGGTGAAAACTACCAGCTCTACAACCACCTCGGTGCCCATCGCATCATGGTGGACGGCATAAACGGTACGGTTTTCCGCGTCTGGGCTCCCAACGCCCGCTCCGTCTCAGTAATTGGGGATTTCAGCAACTGGAGTAAACTCACCTATCAGATGCGCACCCTCGGTGTTTCCGGAATATGGGAACTCTTCATTCCCCAGATGGAAGAGAATATCGTGTACAAATTTCTCGTCTCAGGAAGAGACGGCGTTGACCGGGAAAAGAGTGACCCCTTCCAGTTCTTCGGCGAGGTACGGCCCCGCACCGGGTCAATTATCCGCAAAGTTGATACTTACCCATGGGAAGACTCCGAATGGCAGCAAAAGAAAGAGACATACGATCCCTATAAAAAGCCGATGTCGATCTATGAGGTCCATCCCGGTTCATGGAAACGTGATCCAGACGATCCGGAACGTTTCCTCACATGGAAAGAACTGGCGGATATGCTTGTACCGTATGTGAAGGAGAGGGGTTTCACCCATATTGAATTCATGCCGGTGGCAGAACACCCGCTTGATGAATCATGGGGCTATCAGATCACGTCACCCTTTTCCATTACCAGCCGCTACGGCATCCCCGAAGAGTTCATGGCCCTCGTGAATCTCTGCCATCAAAATGATATTGGCGTGATTCTCGACTGGGTTCCGGCTCACTTCCCCACCGACAGCCACAGTCTCGGACGTTTTGATGGAACAGCTCTCTACGAGCATGACGATCCACGCAAAGGTTTTCATCCTGACTGGGGCACATACATTTACAACTATGGCCGTAACGAAGTGAGCAATTTTCTCATCGCCAACGCCCTTTTCTGGCTGGACAAGTATCACATTGACGGCCTGCGGGTGGATGCCGTTGCCTCCATGCTCTATCTTGACTACTCTCGCGAGGAAGGCGAATGGGTGCCCAACGAATTTGGAGGGCGCGAGAACCTTGAGGCGATCAGTTTCATCCGTCATCTCAATGCAACGGTCTACCGCGAATTTCCCAATACGCTGATGATCGCTGAAGAATCCACTGCCTTTGCCGGTGTTTCCAAACCTACCGATGAAAATGGCCTCGGTTTCGGTTTCAAGTGGAACATGGGATGGATGAACGACACTCTCAGCTATTTTGGCGAGGATCCGCTGTTTCGTAAATATCATCACGACGAGATAACCTTTTCGATCATCTACGCCTTCTCAGAAAACTTTATTCTACCCCTCTCCCACGATGAGGTAGTACACGGCAAGCACTCACTGATGGATAAATTCCCCGGCGGACGCTGGGAAAAATTTGCCAACCAGCGTCTCCTTTTCACCATGATGTGGCTGCACCCCGGGAAGAAACTGCTCTTCATGGGTGGTGAATTCGGTCAGTGGCGAGAGTGGAACTGCAAGCAGAGCCTCGACTGGCATCTGCTGCAAGAGAGCGACCATCAGCTGCTCCAGGCTTTTCTCTCCAGACTCAATGCAGTATACAAGGAGAATCCGGCCCTGTGGGAAAAAGACTATGAGGGAGACGGCTTCCGCTGGATTGATCTGCAGGATCGTGATAATTCCATTCTCAGCTTTGCCCGCATCGCCGACGATCGCAGAGATCATGTAATTTGCCTGCTAAATTTCACCCCGCAGATACTCTCCGCCTACCCGCTGGGACTGCTGGAGAATGTGGATTATGAAGTTATCTGTTCCTCAGACGACCGTTGTTTCGGCGGGGCAGGAGTTTCAAAGACGGGAACGGTGGTACATCCTGTAAATGAACCCTGGGCAGAGGCGCCCTGTCGGACCACCATTGATCTCGGCCCGCTCTCCGGCATCATCCTGAAACCAGTAAGGCTGCCTTGAAGCAGCTTGTATTTCGTTCATATTAGAGGCACAGGAGGAAATTTACCACAGGAACTTATACCGGGGCATACCGTTTATCACTGGTGTTACTGATCACGGAATCCAGCGCTTACCTGGAGTATAACGTTTATCTCCGGAGATAATTTTTTGACTGTAACGAAGAAGATGGGCGATTATTCAAGGTACCCATAAGATAACAAGGGGGAAAAATGGATTTGAAACCAAAAGGGGAAAAGATGAAGCAGGCACTGCATGATTTCAGTGACTCGCTTCATCTTGACAAGATTGAGGATGCCGCAGGCCGCAAGGCCCTGGTGAGCAAAATAATTCTTAAATACGATCTTTCTCCTCTGGAAGAAGAGTTTTTTCGTCGTCAGGTACAGACGGAGAGTCCTCCAGCTTCGGTCTGAAGCCGCAACGCTGATATACCAGATCGCCATAAAAGCTGAGAGTTTTTCGACACATGGCCCGGGCGCTGAAGTATTTAAGCACACGACTGCGGTTACGCTCTCCCATCTCATGGATCTTTTCCGGGCTGTCTCGCATCAGGGTAATCGCTTCGCGCAGGGCAGCGGCAAGAGCCTCGGTATCCGAAGGCTTCACCAGCCAGCCGTTCTCCCCCTCCACAACCGTCTCCAGACTTCCCCCATGGGCGGTAACTATCACCGGACACCCCATGGCCATCGCCTCCACCGTCGTTCGTCCAAAGGCCTCCGGTTCCGAACTGGACGCTGATACCACCAGGTCTGCAAGGGTAAATGCGGCGGGCATATCGCCACAATACCCAACCATTTTTATCTTATCCCCCGCTCCGCAGGCATCAATAACTTTCTGCAGCTCCTCGGTATACCCGGGATTATCCTGGGTATCACCGATGATCACTGCCTGAAAATCGAGATCACGCAACTGTGCCACGGCACCGATAAAATACTTCTGCCCTTTGAGCCGGGTCAGACGCCCCGGCAGCGCCACAATGGGTCTGGTTGCCGTGATGTTCCATGCGGAACAGAGTGCATCAATACGTAAATGGCTGATACTATCGGGCGAAAATGCAACCTCATCCACACCACGAAAGATAAGCTGCACATTCTTCGTTCGCCCGTAGTGCTCAGCGATATGCTGTTTGATAGCATCGGAAACAGCAATCACGCCATCCCCCTTCGCCATCACAGCACTGTAGGCATTGACCGAATAGAAACCATGAAAGGTGGTAACCAGCACCGGCCGCTTTGTTCTCGGCAGAGTCAGCCAGGCAAGGCGCCCAATCCAGGCAGGCATGCGGGAACGAAGATGGAGAATATGTACATGCTCCCGTTTTATCAGGCTGCGCATGGCGGGAATAAGAAGAAGAGCAAGGGGAGACTTGCTGCCGATACGCATGCAAAAGTGGGTAGAACCTTCACTTTCAAGCTGAGGCACCAGTCGGCCACCGCCAGAAACCACCAGACTGCGGTGACAGTGACTGACAAGATAGCGCCCCACCTCCAGGGTTCCACGCTCCACACCGCCGCTGTTCAACTCGGGAAGCAACTGCATGACAGTGAGTTTCTGCTGAGAAAAAAACTCCTGCTTCTCCTGTATCAGTTCACTGTAGAGTTCAAAAGTAGCGCGGCACATCGCCTCGTTGGTAAAGTGGGCAAGCACTCGCTCCCGTCCAGCCCTGCCGTAACGGACACATCGTTCAGGATCAGCAAGGGCCTCATCCATAGCCATGGCAAGCTCCTTCGCATCCCTCGGTTTCACAAGCCAGCCGGTCTTCCCTTTCACCACCGTCTCCAGAGATCCGCCATGGGCGGTGGCAATCACCGGCCGGGCCATCGCCATTCCCTCAATGGCCACCTTGCCGAAGGCTTCCGGCTGGGTAGAAGAAGATATGATAATATCGGCGAGCAGATAGGCTGCAGGCATATCACTGCAATGCCCCACCATCTTCACCCGCTCACTCAAACCTCGGCTGGAGATGAGATCACGCAACCTGCGGAAGTATGCCAGATTTTCATCCGTATCCCCTATAATAAGGCAGATGGCATTCTCGTACTGCAAGCTGGCCATCGCCTCTATCAGCACCTCCTGACCTTTTAACAGGGTTATTCGGCCAGGAAGGACAATGACACGTTTTCCCTCCTGCCCCTGCAGCCATTTTTTCTGCAGCCGTTCCACCCGCTCCGGCGCGACATTGTCTGCATTAAAGGCCTCCGCCGCAAAACCGCCGTGGATCAAACGAAGTTTCCCCTCATCGGGGTGATAATACTTGCGAATATGCTCGTAAATTGATTCAGAGACAGCCACAACCCTTTCGCCGCGAGTCATAATCCGCGAATAAGAGTTGATGGAGTAGAATCCGTGAAAGGTGGTAACCAGCGAGGGGCGCAGATATTCTGGCAGAGAGCGCCAGGCAAGCCAGCCGATCCAGGCAGGAAGTCGCGAGCGCAAGTGCAGGATATCGATATGTTCAGAGAGAAAAAGCTTGCGCAACGTCCAGACATAGGGGATACAGCGCGGGTTTTTGTCGCCAATCCCAGCCCAGCAAAGATGAATACACCCGGCCTTTTCAAGGGAAGCGACAAGACGCCCCCCTGCAGAAATGACAATGGAGCGGTGCCCCTGTCTGGCGAGATAAATCGCCAGATCAACAGTTTCACCTTCAACACCGCCTTCCTCAAGTTCTGGGAGAATCTGTACTACTGTTAATTTCCGGGCCACCATTTTTCCAATATTATATCGGCGCAGCGTTGCGCCTCATTGAGCACAGCCGAAACGGCACCGTGCGGTTCACCTTTGCACCAGTCGGCGAAGGGACGCACATAGCCCCTCTCCTCCAGCATCCTCTCATTGTATGCGTGTTTCCCCTGCAGGTCCTTCCAGCGAATGGGGAAAATATTGACCCGACAGCCAGAGGAAAGTGCCTCATAGAGCATGGAGATGGAATCACTCGTCAGCCATACCTCAGATGCAAGGTCATACTGCATCTCAATCCACCCCTTTGCGGTCTCCTTCCAATGGAAAAATTGCACGCCATATTCCCCGCAGAGACAAGCCACTGCCTCGGAAGTACTCTTCGGGGTGCGCGGAGAGTTCGTAACAACCCAATGGCCCCCACCTTTCAACACCTCCTCAAGCTGCGAGAGGAGTTGTGCTTCATCCCACTCCAGCCAGGGATTAAGACCGCCGATGCAGATAAGTCCTTTATCCTCCTCATGCCCGTCTCTGTCAACACAGGAACTGGGTGCACCAAGGGTAGAGATAATATTCTCCGCAGGGGGCACGCGATCGTGCATGGGAATAAAACAGAGACTGAAGAGGTGACGAAAACCGTGTCCCGGTGTCATGCAGGTACAAACCGGAACGCCATATTTCCTGCCAAGGGTGAGGGCCGTAAGATGCGTCTTGCCTCCGGTACAGAGAATGAGGTCTACCCCGGGAATTGGCTGCCGTCTCCGACTGAGACGGGGAAGAAAAAAAGCGACAAGAGCTTTCAACTGAGAAGATGTATCGCACCCCACTTTTAATGATGTCAGCTCCACCTCACAGCGACGCCTGAGAGCAGCAACGATTCCGAGGGTCTGCTTTTCGTGGCCGGGCCGGCCATCGACAACGGCAAGAACATGGAGCACGGCAATACCTTTTCAGGGAGAAGTGGATGAAGGATAAAAATGTAAGAAAAGAAACGGATATTTCAGTCCCCCAAAATACCCACAAGACCTTCATAATACCAGGAAAAACTCAGCGTTACGCCTCCGAAGACGGCTTTCCATAACCTTGAGGACGGGGACGCCCATCCTCCGGAGGTCCTTGAGGACGACGCCCGCTCCCTGCCAGTTTGAGCACAATCTGGTTGGTGTTGTGCAACCGTTTGGAAAGCGAGGAGAAGAGATGACGTGAGACCTCTGGATATTTCTCAATGAGTTCCTCAAGCTTGTTCCCTGGATAACGCTTCACCGCGCTCCGGCCCATACTGATAATTGACGCCGTCCGTTCTTCACCGGTGATGGCGGCCATTTCCCCGAAGTAATCACCCGGTTCTGTAATCTCGGCAATTTTTTTGCCGCCTTTGACAACAGAAAGCCCGCCGCGCAGTAATTTAAAGAAATCGATATCGGTATTCCCCTCACGAAGAATAATATCACCATCTTCATAAATTTCCTCATCGGGATTCACGAGGTAGGCAGGCAGACTCTCCTTATAGGCTGTGGTTCGGCGCAGGACCTCTTCCAACGAGGTGACCCCCTGACGGACTTTTTCGAGCGCAGCCTCACGCAACGGGATCATTCCGTCTTTAATGGCCACCTTGCGCAGCTGATCTTCAGGAACATTGGCATTTATTGCTTTGCTGACCTCTTCGGTCATCTCCATCAATTCAAAGAAACCAACCCGTCCCTTATAGCCAAGACCGTTACACTGCGGGCAGCCTTTGGGACCATAAATCTTCAATTTGTCGAGTTCTTTCTCCTGGAAACCCATCCGAAGCAACTCTTCTTTCTCGTAGTGCACCTCCTGCTTGCAATTGCTGCAGAGACGTCTGCCAAGACGCTGCGAAAGCACCATGGAGACAGAGGAGGCAAGCATGTAAGAGGGGATACCAATATCTACAAGACGGCCGATGGTCGCCGGGGAGTTGTTAGTATGCAGAGTTGAGAAGACAAGGTGACCGGTCATGGCGGCCCTGATGGCAATCTCAGCAGTTTCGTAATCACGAATCTCACCAACCATGATGATGTCAGGGTCCTGACGAAGGAAGGCTTTAAGGGCGGCGGCAAAGGTCATCCCTACATCCTGCTGCACATTAACCTGGTTGATTCCCTTGAAGTTAAATTCCACCGGATCTTCTACAGTAAGAATTTTGATACTCTCACTGTTCATGGAGTTGAGCGCGGAGTAGAGAGTAACGGTTTTCCCGGAACCTGTCGGCCCCGTAACAAGGAGCAGCCCCTGGGGATTGTCCAAACACCGCTTAAGCCTCTCAAAGGTCTCAGGCTCAAAACCAAGTTTGGTGAGGTCAACGTTGAGTGAACTCTTATCCAGAATACGCAGAACCACCGATTCTCCCCACAGGGTCGGGAGCGAAGAGACACGGAAATCAACGGAGCGGTTTTTGCCCATCCGCATCTTGATCCGACCGTCCTGCGGAACCCGGCGCTCGGTGATATCGAGCTTGGCAAGAATCTTCATCCGGGTAATGAGGGCATTCTTGATAGTCAGGGGAAGGTTCATGGACTTGAACAGCGAACCGTCTTTCCGATAGCGAACCTGCATTGATTTCTCATACGGTTCGATGTGAATATCGGAAACACCGTCCTGAACAGCCTTGATAAGAATCCCGTTCACCAGCTTGATAATCGGCGCATCTGAGGCGTTGAACTGGTCTTCAAAAGCCACCTCATCACCCAGGTCGATCTCGAAATCATCGGCGGCCTCGGCCACAATGGATCCGAAGTCTTCTACCTCGGTAACCTCATCCTCCTCTTCAATTTCGACAGTTCCAAATCCGCCGAGCAGCGTTTCGGCCTCCTCTTTATCAATCTTGTAATACTTGATACAGGCATCAACGATATCCCTTTCAAGGGACACACAGGCGGAGATATCCATGTGGATCGCCTCCTGCATCGCTTCAATGGCCTGGATATCACACGGCTCCGCCATGGTCACCTGCATCGTATTACCGGCAATACGCAGGGGAAAGGCCATGTGTCTTTTCGCCAGATCCCAGGGAAAGAGTTTCAGGACACTGGCAGAGGGGACTTCCTGATCAAGAGAAACCGGCGGGAAATTCTGCCGACTGAGGAAATTGAAGACGGTGTCATTGTCAATATAATCGAGACGGCGAAGAATAGCTCCGAGATGCCCACCCTCGCGATTAAGGATCTTCTTTGCCTCCTCCATCTGCGAAGGGGTGATGTAACCCGCCTTGCCAAGCATTTCACCAATTTTCAGCTTGCCCGCACCGGACTGATCTCGCACCACTCTTTTCCTCGGTCCCCGCGTTGATCCTGCGCCGATTACCATATTCTTTCATCCATTTAAAAATTTTCGGCAGTTCTGTTTTGCATACAGCCAGCCTTTTCGGTCCCGTAAAATCATAATCAAAGAGCAGAGCTGTCTTCTGCCAGGAAAATCCTCATGTCCTTCCGAAAGGAGTAACGACAAGCTACTCTTTATTCAATAAAAACTAATATTTAGATTATACCCGCAGCATAAAAAAAAATCTTCTCTTTTCCTGAAAAAAAAGAGAAGATTTCTAATAAAAAGATTCGTTTTTACCGCTTTTTTTTGTCTTCTTCAACCTTTCCAGAACGGGGACATAGCCCGCAGCGTCTCAATAATGCCAGGCATTTTTCCCAACACGAAATCGACCTCTTCCTCCGAATTATACGCACTCAGAGAAAATCGCACGGAGCCGTGAGCCGCCGTAAAAGGCACCCCCATGGCCCGCAGCACATGGGATGGCTCAAGGGAGCCAGAGGTACAGGCGGATCCGGAGGAGGCACAGATATTATAGAGGTTCATGTGCAGCAAAATCGCTTCCCCCTCCACCATCTCAAAGCTGATATTGGTAGTATTCGGCAGGCGGTTCTCCCGATTGCCGTTGAGAATTGACTGCGGTACAGACTGCAACAACCCTGCTTCGAGACGATCACGCAGAGCCTTCACCCTCGTATTTTCCTCTTCCATACGCGCTCCGGCCATCTCACAGGCCTTGCCGAGAGCAACAATGGAGGCGACATTCTCCGTCCCCCCGCGACGCCCGCCCTCCTGATGACCGCCGGCGAGAAACGGCACATATGGCGTTCCCCTGCGAACATAGAGGATCCCGGTTCCCTTTGGGGCATGCAGTTTGTGCCCGGACATGGAGAGGAAATCCACAGCAACTTCAGCCAGATTTATCGGAACCTTGCCCACTGCCTGCACGGAGTCGGTATGAAAGAGGATGCCGCGCTCTTTTGCCATCTGCGCCATCTCTTTAACAGGATAGATGTTGCCGGTTTCGTTGTTGGCCCACATCATCGAAACGATGGCGGTATCATCACTGAGCGCATCTTCATACTCTTTCAGATCAATCATCCCGGTGCTGTCCACCTTGAGGGCTGTGACCCGATATCTGCGACCGGTCATCACCTCAAGACTCTCGCTGAGATTTAGAATCGCTGGATGTTCCACCTGACTGGTAATTACATGACGCTTTTCGGGAAAAGAGCGCAACGCGGAGAGCACAGCAGTGGAGTCACTTTCGGTACCACAGGAGGTAAAGATAATCTCATCGGGATATGCACCAAGCAGGGTTGCCACCTGCTGCCGCGCTTTCTTCACCGCCTCCCCAACCTGCCCGCCGAAAGTATGCATGGAAGAGGGGTTCCCGTACAATTCGGTGAGATAAGGCGTCATCGCCTCAAAGACTTCCGGAGCAACCTGCGTTGTTGCATTGTTGTCCATATAGATAACAGGATAATCAGCCATCACTTCTCCTCCTCCTCAACAAGAAGAGTGTTGAGCACCCTTTCGCGAAGCTTTAGTTCCACCAGCTCTATGGTCGCACCGGATCTGCCGCTGGCAGCACTCAGAGAGACAATGACGGTATCACCGTCTACATCCACCAGTTCAATGTCCCCGCCATCTTTCTTCAGGCCGGGACGAACCTCGCTCTCAAGAATCTCTTCAATCTTTTTGATCTTCTGCAGAGTGGTCATTCTTTTTTTTACCACCGGCACCACTGGAATGGGGCTGACCTCATTAAGGGTCTCATTGAGAATTTCCTGCAGGTGCCCAAGGCATTTCCCACAGCCCCCGCCCGCCTTGGTAAAATTGGTAATATCCTCCACGCTGCGCAAATGGCTCTCAGTAATTGCCCGTTTTATCTCCACATCGGTAACTCCGAAACATTCGCAGATCAATTCTCCTTCGGCAGCGGGCAGCGGCACGCCACGATAGTCGGCAATGGCAGCTTCCAGAGCCTCTCTGCCCATCACCGAGCAATGCATCTTCTCTTTCGGCAGTCCGCCAAGGGCCGCAGCAATATCTTCATTGGTAATTTTCGCTGCCTCATCCACCCGCAGTCCCCTCACCATTTCGGTGAGAATAGAAGAAGAGGCAATGGCAGAGGCACAGCCAAAGGTCTTGAATTTTGCATCGGTGATAACATCATTTTCTATCTTCAGGGTGAGCTTGAGTGCGTCACCACAGGAGAGAGAACCAACATCACCGGTTCCGCTGGGGTTTTCAATTTCGCCGACATTCTGCGGCTGAAGAAAGTGCTGCTGCACTTTATCGGTATATTCCCACATATTGTACTCCCTGGAATTGACGGATATAAAGGCAGAAGACTGCACTTCACAGCTTCTGCCAGACGGCCCTTATTTCAAGATTTTCTACAGGATACCAATGACCCTTTTCAAGCAGACAGGCACAATACTAATTGCTTTGACAAAAATCAAATCTGAAAAAATATACCGTAAGGGAACCTTGAAACATCTTGTATTTTGTTCATATTCGAGGCACAGGATAAAATTTATTACAGCCATGATTGATAGCGGAGTCCAGGAGTCTGCCGGATAATAAGTTCTGTTTCTTATATTGAAGTATTTGGGGGAAAATCAAGTACACGCATGTGGTTGATATTTCGAGTATTGGTTCTTTGGAAATAACGCCACTATGGGAGAAAAGGTCTAAATCCGACAGACTTCTGGCGCTTACCTCCGGGGATAATTTTTTGGCTGTAACGAAGAAGATGGCCCAAAGACCTGCTCTTCGATGTTCTCTGAAGATTTTGCAGCGTCCGGGAAACAGAAAAGGCGGCAGATACACAATCCCGCCGCCTTCACACCTTCACGTCCGCACCAGAGCTTACGCAGACCTTGAAGGACCTTGTATTTCGTTCATCTTCGATGTTCCCTTACATCAGACCTGTCTCTCTGAGCAGTTCCGTTGCCGCGGCCATCAACTCCGCCATTCCTTCCGGAGTACGGCTCTCCACATAAAAACGGACCTTGGATTCCGTCCCTGAAGGACGAATCATCAGCCAGGAACCGTCCTCAAAAACAAATTTGTGGCCGTCAAGGGTGATAACATCCTTCACCCGACGCGGAACACCACCAACTTTTATCTCGCTGCCCACGCCATATTTGCCAAGCCCGGCCAGTTTTTTCTGCAGCTCCGGACCCTTTACCAACACATCAAAACCATCCCTGGCAGGCAGATACTGACCATACTCCGCCTCAATCTCCCGCAGATACTCGCCGAGATTCTTCCCACTGTTCTGCACCATGGCCAACGCCAGCAGCAGACCAATATAGGCATCCTTTTCCGCAGTGTGCCCGAGGATGGAGATACCGTCGGACTCTTCAAAATAGACCAGCGCTTCGCCGATCACCGGCTTGAAATTTTTGAAACCCACCGCCGGCTCATAAACCTTTTCTCCCAGACCTGCGGCAATGCCGTTGGCAAGGTTGGAGGTGGCGACGGTCTTGGCGACCAGTCCAGACAGGCCCTTCTTCTCATGGAGAAAGTGGTAGGCCATCGCACCAAAGTGATTCATGGTGATTTCGGTTTCCCCGTCGGAGAAACGAATGCGGTCGCCATCGGGGTCAATAATTGCACCGATTTTCAATCTCTCCGGTCGACTCATCAGCAGATCATTCACCGCCTTGAGATTAGCCAGCGAGGGTTCCGGAGCCACACCACCGAAGGTGACATCGGCATCGGCGCGCAGATGAGCAAAGGAGGGGGCTGTGTTCCCGCCCTCGGCACCATACAGACGTTTAATATGCTGACGGCTGGCACCATGCACACTGTCTACCGCGAGGAAGAGATCGGGGTTGTTACGGGCAGCACGGGTAATCTCATAGAGATCAAGGTGGTGTTTTGACTCTCCCTTCTCAACCTCCTGCAGCCAGCTGCCAAAGGAATCAATGACCTGAACGCTGTCATGGGCCAGCAGCCTGGTTATACTCCACAGTTCCGGAACAGGTTCCTGCAGTTCACTCTCCACAATCTCCCGTGCATAAACGGTAAGCTTCTCGGTAAGTTCAGTGGCAGCTGAACCGGCGTCGGCAGCATTATATTTGAATCCGCCGTAATCCAGTGGATTGTGGGAAGGCGTCAAATTGACAGAGAAAGCAAGCTTCTGCTGTTCCACCACCGCAGAAAGGACACCAGTGGTTGTCTCACCGGCATAAGAGACCGCAAAGCCAGCCTCGACCAGCTCTCTCGCCGCCTGGATGGCGAGAATCTCACCGCCAAAACGACTGTCATGGCCAATCACACAACCGCGCCTCCGGGCCTCGGCAAGACTGGCGACACCGAGGAGTGCGGGAAGCTCGGGAAAAGCATCCATTTCACTGTAGAGACGAATGATGGCACGGGTTACCTGAGTGACGCTCTTCACCGTCAACTCCCTGCCAAGTAAACCACGCCAGCCGGAAGTCCCGAACTTCACGGGATTGCACGGAGCTGCGGTATTCGTTTTTATCTCATCAAGAAGCAGATCATATACCTCTGAGAGAAGGCGGTCCCGCTGCAAATCGTCACCGGCAAGGATGGCCCGTATCATCCCAAAATAATCGTTATCAGCGTGGTTCTTGTGTACAGTAAAGTGGTCTGTGAGCATGGCAGTCTCCTCAGTTGTCGGCAGCATCAAGTTTTTTGGCTTCATCAACCAGCATTATCGGAATATCATCCTTTATCTCATACAACAGATGGCACTTCTCGCAAACCAGCCCACCTTCTTTCTCCTTCACCGGCCCTCTGCACTGCGGACAGGCAAGGATATCAAGCAGTTCCTGTTTTAACATCATATTCCCCTTTTGCTGTTTTCACGGTATATTGGTCGCCTGTAATTTCGTGGACTTCTGGGAACATCAAATAATCGCCCATCTTCATGGCTGCAGTCAAAAATTTATCCTCCGACAAAGCGAGGAACGAGACGTCGAGAGATCAAATATATGCCTGCAGTAAATTTCCTCCTGTGCCTCGAATTAAACGAAATACAAACTTTTTCGAGGGACCCTTTTATCATCTTTGGGAAGCTGGAGACCCGATGCGTACCCCCCTTTCCGTTTTCATACTAACACAAATTACTGGAGCGTAAAATGGACAAACATATTGGTTTTATCGGCGGTGGACAGATGGCAGAGGCACTGATTCGTGGAATCCTCACCGCCAAGCTGTATACCCCCACCCAAATTCACGCCACCGACCCAAACGAAATCCGACGTCAGCACCTGCATAACACCTATGACATCACAGTCAGCGATGATAACGAGACGGTACTGCACTGTGATTATATTGTCCTCGCAGTGAAACCTCAGCACATGGAGGAGGCCCTGCTCACCATCCGCGACAACCTCACCCCCGACCACCTGCTGATCACCATCGCCGCCGGTCCGCCCCTCTCCTTTTATGCGCAGAAAACCGGCCGCAATAATCTGCGGATGATTCGGGTAATGCCCAACACCCCCGCACTTCTCCTCGCCGGAGCCTCAGCACTCGCACCGAATGGCAACGCAACCAGCCATGACATGAACACGGCGCTGGACATCTTCAATGCAGTCGGCACCGCCGTGGTTATTGAAGAGCATCAACTTGATGCCGTCACAGGTTTGAGCGGTTCCGGGCCAACCTACGTCTACAGCTTTATCGATGGGCTGATTTCTGCCGGAGTGGAACAGGGGCTGCCTCTCGCAATATCAGAAAAACTGGTTCTGCAAACCGTTGAGGGGGCGCTGAAACTGGTCCGGGAAACCGGAGAACATCCCGCCAGACTGACCACCCGGGTAACCTCCCCCGGCGGAACTGCCATTGCGGGCGTGCACGTGCTGAAGAGAGCCGGCTTTGAAGGTATCTTAATGGACTGCGTTGCGGCTGCCACCAAACGCTCAAAAGAACTCGGGAACAGCTGATGGAGATCTCCGTGGAACCCTCCGTTGATACCTCCCGCTGTCCAGGGTTTCGCTGTGAGAAACGGCTGACCCTGAGACAGGTCTCAATCATCACCAAACCCGGAAATACGCCTTCCGCTCACTACGCGGAGGTTCTCAGCGGCTGGTTGAAGAACCGGGGTGTCGATTCAGTACGGGAAGAGATCAATGAAGACATTGATATGGTAATTGTCCTCGGCGGAGATGGGACCCTGCTTCATATCGCCGATCAGGCCGCCCGGCACGGAATCCCCGTGCTGGGCATCAACTTCGGCAATCTCGGTTTTCTCAGTGACATCACAGAGGAGGAGGCATTCACAGCGCTGGAGAGAATCCTCAAGGGAGAGATTATTATTGAGAACCGTCAGATGCTGGCCAGCCGCTTGATCACCGCCGACGGAGAAAGCGAGGTGTGCCACTGTCTGAATGATATCGTTATCGCCAAAAACGTTCTCGCCCGCCTGCTTACCCTCGCCACCACGGCCGACGGCAAACTGCTCAACACCTATCGGGCTGACGGTCTGATCATCTCCACCCCGTCAGGCTCCACCGCCTGGAACCTTTCCGCTGGTGGACCGCTGGTCTATCCAGGACTGGCGACCACCGTCATCACACCGATCTGCCCCTTCATGCTCAGCTCACGGCCAATAATTTTGCCCGCAGCCAAGCGCCTGCACATAACCCTCAAAGCGGATATTGAGCGTGACGCCGCCCAGGTAATTATGGACGGCCGCGCCCGCATGGAGATCAGTAACGGCGATACTCTTGAGATCTGCACGGCAAGTCACCCGCTGCAGCTTGTGGTCACCTCCACCCGCGACTGGTTTTCCATCCTTCGCAGCAAACTGCACTGGGGAGAGAGCCGGGACAGGTAGAAACAACAAATGAGAGCCCTGAATTTTCAAGGTTCTCATTTGGTAACTTCTCAAAAAATTATGGGGAAAGGGAAAAAGGAAGCAGAAGACAGGAAAAAACAGGGCAACAAAATCCGATGACATCTGCGGTGAGAACTTACGGTTCGCTGGCCATCCAGCCTTTGGCTTTGTCGTCTTTTGGGGACCTTGAAACAGCTTGTATTTCGTTCATATTCGAGACACAGAAGGGAATTTGCCACAGGCAATAGATTGCTCTCGGAGTCTGACGCTTACCTCGACGTCTCGTTCCTCGCTATGTCGGAGGATAATTTTTTGACTCTAATTAAGAAGATGGCCGATTATTCAAGGGCCCCTTTTGCCTCTCTTCGCCTTCCTTCGTTTTCCTTCGCGGTAAAAAATTGTCTTACCGCTTTTTGCTTTTCCCTTCCGTCAACTCACTTTTGTTTCTTCTTCAACTGATACTTCTTCATTTTGTACTGCAGTAAACTCTTGGTGATGCCGAGCTGTTCGGCAGCACGGGCCTGGACGTTGTCATTCTCCTCCAGCGCCTGGGCCAGCATCCCCTTCTCCACAGAATAGAGCACTTCGTTGAGAGTAGCGCTGTGCGGGATCATCTTCAAAAGGTCGGATTCTCCCGGCATGGAGGTCTCTTCCAGCAGGGTATCCGGCTGCACGTCCTCCGGCCTGATCTCCCCGTCACTGCAGAGAATAGCAGCCCGTTCAATGGTGTTTTCCAGTTCACGGATATTCCCCTCCCAGGGGAGCCGCATCAGCAGCTGCATCGCCTCAGGGGAAACATGCAGAGTATCCTGCCCCAGCTCTCTGCGCGCTTTTTCGAGAAAATGGCTGACCAGCAGAGGCAGGTCATCCAGACGCTCGCGCAGAGGTGGCAGGAACAGCGGGATAACATTCAGGCGATAGAAGAGATCTTCCCGAAAGCGCCCGGCAGAGACCTCTTCGCGCAGATCACGGTTGGTCGCGCTGAGGATACGCACGTTTATATCAAGGGTCTTACTGCCGCCCACCCGCTCAAAGCTCTTCTCCTGCAGCACCCGCAGCAGCTTGGACTGCAACTGCAGCGGAATTTCCCCCACCTCATCAAGAAAGATGGTCCCGTCGTCGGCGAGTTCAAAACGTCCTTTGCGCATTGTTGCCGCACCGGTAAAGGCACCCTTTTCATGGCCAAAGAGTTCACTCTCAAGCAGGTTTTCCGACAGGGCCGCGCAGTTGACGGCGATAAAGGGTTTTCCCTTGCGCCTGCTGCGTTCGTGGATGGCTCGCGCCACCAGTTCCTTCCCGGTTCCACTTTCACCGTTGATGAGCACTGAGGCCTGGGTCGGGGCAACCTTCTCTATAAGATCATAGACCTGCATCATCCGCGGGTTTTTCCCCACCATGCCAGAGTAGCCGCCCTGTTGCGGTTTACGCAGGCGGGTGTTTTCAAGAATCAGCTTATAGTGTTCCACCGCCTTGCTCACGGTGACAATCAGTTCATCATTGGAAAACGGTTTAGAAAGGTAGTTGAAAGCGCCCTCGCGCATCGCCTCTACGGCCCGCTCCACCTCGGCAAAAGCTGTAATGACAATCACCGGCAGACCGGGAGTCACCTTCTGCGCCTGCTTCATGAATTCAAGACCGTTAATCCCCGGCATCATCATATCAGTAACAACGGTGTAGATATCAATATTGTCGACCATCTCCAAACCTTCTTCACCGCTGGCGGCAGTAAAGACTTCATACCCCTCTTCCCGCAGCAGCTCTCTGAGGACAACGAGATAATTCGGCTCATCATCAACGATGAGAATGGGATCCTTCACCCTTTCATTTTCTTTTTCCATGGTTTGACCTGTTTATAAGCGGAGTGATATCGGGAATTTATTTGAGAACAGGAAGGCTGGCGGAAACGCCTGGCAGACAAAACTTCCTGTATGTTTATCTCGCTGATAACATAATACTTTTCGTTGAAATTGCGATGTTTCACGCCAGGATTGCAAAGATGTAATTCACAGGCAGAGTCTCCCTGGAAAAAGGAAAGGCTTCGCGAAACCATGTCCGCAAAGCCTTTTCTGTCTCAAGAGTCCCTCAATGGTCTCTTGAAGGACCTTATATTCCCTTCATATTCGAGGCACAGAAGGGAATTTACAGCTAACGTCTCAAAAAATTATGGGAAAAGACAAAGACAAAAAGAGAGAAAGGAGGCAGAAGACAGGAAAAAGCAGGGCAACAAAACCCAATGACGTCCGTTGTGGGATGAGACTGTTTCCAGGTACCCTTGTAAAAGACGAAACAGCGAAAAAGGCCTTTTATATATAAAATTTTTAGCGTGTTTAGCGTGTTTCGCTGGTTATCCCGTTTTGGGTTTTGTTGTCTTTCATCTTTGCTTTTCCCTTTCTCCCGTCTCCTGCCTCCCTTTTCCCGTCTTTCCAATTTTAATTTGTAATTTCAACATATTATGTATACAAAAACAGCTTTCAGACATACCCTGTACAGGGTACCCTTATACCAGTTCCAGCGCCTCACGGGCAATTGCCAGCTCTTCGTTGGTGGGAATACACCAAATCTGAACTTTGCTCTCCGGGGTTGAAAGAAGAGTCGGTGTTTTCACCCGCTGTGCATTCTTTTTTGTATCAAGGATAATTCCGAAATTCTCCAGTCCTGCCAGCGTCATCTTGCGTACAACGTCATCATTTTCGCCGATACCGGCAGTAAAAATAATGGCATCAACACGACCGAGCACAGCCATATAGGCACCGATATATTTTTTGGTGCGGTAGGTCTGTACAGCAAGAGCAAGCTCAGCGTTTTTATCTCCCTTTTCAATGGCAGCATGGATATCACGCATGTCATTGAGACCGCAGAGTCCCTTCAGACCGGACTCTTTGTTGAGCATATTATCAATCTCAGCACCGCTCATTTGGCGATTGTGGGCAAGGAAGGCGTGCACAGACGGGTCAATATCCCCGCTGCGGGTTCCCATAACCAGCCCCTGCAAAGGAGTAAATCCCATGCTGGTATCAATGCTTTTGCCGTTCTCCACCGCAGCGATTGAGCTGCCGTTGCCAAGGTGAACAGTAATGGCATTAAACTTGTCGGCATCAATCCCGCACAATTTTGCGCCTTCACCCACAACATATTTATGGGAAGTTCCGTGAAAGCCGTAGCGGCGAATACGATCCTTCTCATACAAATCTTTGGGAATGGCATAACGAAATGCGTGGGGGGGAAGAGTCTGATGGAACGCGGTATCGAAAACCCCCACCTGAGGGACTCCTGGGAACAGTTCCTGCGCGATCCTGATCCCGTCAAGGTTGGCAGTGTTGTGCAGCGGGGCCAGAGCAATAGTCTTCTCCAGAGCGGCAATGGCTGCATCGGTAATCAGAGTTGTCTTACTGAAATCCTCACCGCCGTGAACCACGCGATGACCGATGACGCCAATTTCTGCTTTGTCGGCGATAACCCCCTTCTCTTTATCAGTGAGAAGATCGACGACCATCTGGCCGGCACTTCTGTGCGTGGGGATGGGAAGAGCGTTCTTCACCACAGTCTCTTTCTCCGTATTGGGGTGAAAGGTGCACTTGATATTACTTTCCGCCTCACCAATACGCTCAACCAGACCGGAGGCCAAAACACTCTCATCATCCATATCGAGAAGTTGAAACTTAAGCGAGGAACTTCCGGCATTAATAACAAGGGCTTTCATAGATTTCTCCTTTTTTGCAGCTGCTGTCTCGCTCGGCCGTTCCGGCGAAACAACGTCTGTTTAAATATATTGCAGCACTGAAATAAAAAAATCGTTAAGGGTATAGTATATAAATAGAGAGAGCAAGAAAAAGAAACAAAGTTTTATCTCCTTCTGTTTCCGGCTTTTCACTCTACCAGAGCCCATCAGGGCAGGAGCAGGAAACACCTTCAAAACAAGTGGCATTTCTCACCAGGAATGGTAATTTGTTCGGTTCCGCTTCTGTAATTATTCTTAAAATCTATCAAAGATCTGTTATGAACATACAAGCTGCCAGTCAAGGAATACAGGATACAGAGAAGAAGACAGCCCTCCACCCCGTCGTTGAACCGCTTTTTAATCGCGAAGTCGCCTACAACTTTACCTCTGCAGGTGACAAACAAATTGTGGAGTTTATCCTCGGGAAAGAAGGCTGGAGATGTCTTGAAGAACTCTACAGCCAGCGCATAACCGGTCGTTCCGCACGCCTCGTGATGCGGATCATCGGTGACCTTTTTATACTCCGCCGCAACCCCTTTCTTTTCCAGGAACTGCTCGACTCCCGTCTTCGTCGTCATACCTTTTTCGAAACGGCGAAGGAGGATCTCAATCTTATTGGAAAGTGGACAAAAAATTATAAAAACGGGGCAAACCGGGGACAGCAGGTTTTTGAATTGCTTGCCATCTGCCGTCAGCGTCTCAAAGAGATGCGGCAAGAGCTGAGAAAAACACCGGAACTCCGCAGTAAAATGAACCGTCGTTTCGGCGCAGTCATTGGCAAAGAGAATGTCCGCTTTGATCCCTTCACCCTCATCAGCCACGTTACCGACGCCACCGACTGGCGGCTTTACCTGCCCCTCGCCGTTCTCCGCCCCTCCGCTGAAGAGCAGGTTCCGCCACTGATGGCTGCAGCGGCGAGGCTCGGCCTCGGCGTAATTCCGCGGGGGGGCGGCACCGGCCTGACCGGAGGCGCTGTTCCACTGACCCGGAACTGCGTCATAATCAATACCGAAAAACTCACCCGCATCCACCCCATTACCCAGACACCCTTCCCTCACCTCGGTGAAGGGACCACCGTGTCCACCATTAAGCTTGAAGCCGGTGTCGTCACCTCAAAGGCAATGGCCGAAGCGACAAAGGCGGGGCTGGTGTTCGCCACCGACCCGACATCCAACTGGGCCTGCACCATCGGCGGCAATGTCGCTGAAAATGCTGGCGGGAAAACCGCCGTTCTCTGGGGAACAGCCATTGACAACGCCCTTGCCTGGACCATCGCCATGCCCGGCACAGGCCTGCTGCGGGTGGCTCGCAAAAATCATCCGATGCGCAAGATTCACCCTGAAGATACCGTGGAATACGAGGTGCGCGACGCAGAAGGCACCCTCTTAAAAGAGATATCCCTCAACGGTTCGGAAATACGCAAGAAGGGGCTTGGAAAAGACATCACCAACAAGGCTCTTGGCGGCCTGCCAGGCTTTCAGAAAGAGGGCTGCGATGGTGTCATTACCTCTGCCGAATTTGTCCTCTATCCCGCATGGGAAAAGAAGATCACCTTCTGCCTTGAGTTCTACGGGAAGGATATGGATGAAGCGAGCCGGGTCATTGTACAGATCTCTGATGAATTCAAAAACAGCACCGAAGAGGCACTGATTGCCCTTGAACACTTCGATGCCGAATACATCAAGGCAATCAATTACAAGTATAAATCCGCCCGCAGTGAACGTCCCAAAGCAGTCTTGCTGATAGACCTTGTCGGCCACGACACAGTACAGGTCAAACACGGACGTGACCGCCTGAAAAAGTTGCTCGATCCCTACCCGAACACGGAAGTCTTTATCGCCCAGGACAGCGACGAAAGCGAACGTTTCTGGCGCGACCGGAAACGACTCGGAGCCATCTCTAAACGAACCAACGCCTTCAAGCTCAACGAGGATATTGTGCTGCCTCTGCCGGCTCTCGCGGAATTCACCCGTTTTCTGGACTCCACCAATATCAGAGAAGACTACTGGAACAAGAAGCAGGCAATTCTCAGCATCATGGAGTACCTGCACACCGCCGAACCGCTTGAGGATCCAGACTGGCTTGAGGCCAAAATCCCCGCTGCCGAGAAGCTTTGTGAAGCTGCCATCGCCGCCCTTGATGTGCCGGAGTTCAACCTGCCACAACCGCAGACACCGATTAAAGATCTGATGAGTGCCCTGATGGAGCTTTTCCAGGGCTACAACAAGGTAAGTGCCAGCATCAGCACTGTTTATGATACTGTGCGCGAGAAACGTATCGTCATCGCTACCCACATGCACGCCGGTGACGGGAACAACCACGTCAATATCCCGGTCTTCTCTAATGACCAGGAAATGATGCAACGCGCTTCCGCCACTGCGGAAACGATCATGCTCAAATCGATTCAACTCGGCGGGGCAGTCAGCGGCGAACACGGCATCGGCATTACCAAGATGAAGTTTCTCGAACCGGCACGGGTGCAAGCTCTCAATAAACACCGCAACGAGGTGGACCCCCACGGCATGATGAACCCCGGCATGCTGCGTGACCCGGCCATTCTCGACAAGGTCTTCACCAACTCCTTCAACCTGCTGAAACTGGAGGCACGGATTCTGCAGCACAGTTCACTCGCCGAGCTCTCCACCGCCATTGCCGGCTGCATCCGCTGCGGCAAATGTATGCCGGACTGTTGCGTTTACCATCCAGGAAGCAATCTCTTCTTCCACCCGCGCAATAAAAATCTCGTCATCGGCTCGCTCATCGAGGCACTGCTCTACGATATACAGCGCTCTCACCTGCCAAAATTCCGGCAACTTGCCAACCTTGAAGAAGTGGCCGACCACTGCACCATGTGCGGCAAGTGCCTGCCACCCTGCCCGGTGGATATCGATACCGCGCGGGTCTCAATACTGGAACGGGAAATCCTCGCCGAGATGGGCTACAAGCACACCCCGGTACAGACAAAACTCTCTCTCAACTTTCTGAAAAGCCGTAACCGCACGGTGAACAGCATTTTCCGTAAATCGGTGCTGCAACTCGGCAGCGCCACCCAGCAGGCGGCAGTAAAGGTATTCGCGAAGGCCCCGGAAGCACTCAGGAAAAAGCAGTGGAAACCGCTGCAGCTCCTCAACGCGCCAATGACCTCTCCCACGCCGCACACCCTGTCCTCAGTACTGCCCCCCTGCTCGGACCACGAGACGCTGCTGCTTACGCCGGAAGGCAAGACGAAAAGCACCGTCTTCTATTTTCCGGGATGCGGCTCAGAACGGCTCTTCTCCGACATCGGCAAGGCCTCAATCTACCTGCTGCTCAAACACGGCGTGCGAGTCGTACTGCCACCACCGAATCTCTGCTGCGGCTTTCCGCTGAAGGTAAATGCCAAGAAGAAAATGGCTGAGGAGGTTGCCCTGCGCAACAGCATTATCCTCACCCAGATCCATGACATGCTCGGCCATATCGAGTTCGCTTCGGTACTGGTCAGCTGCGGCACCTGCCGGGAAGCACTGAACGAGAGCGGCATTGAAACCATCTTCGAATGCTCCCTCTCCGACATCTCCGCCTATGTGCTGGAAAATGGCTGGACTTTTACAGACAAAGAGCAGCGCACCATTCTCTACCACACTCCCTGTCACGACTCCTTCAAGGGAGAAGCAGTACCCTTCCTCAAGCGCATCTACAACGACGTGCGGCCGGTGGCAAACTGCTGCTCCGAAGCGGGAACGCTGGCTCTCTCCCGCCCGGATATCGCCAGCGCCATGCGCCTGCGCAAGAGAGAACAGTTTGAGATTGAACTGGAGAAACTTGAGGAGACAGGACAGCGGGAGGAAACAATGATCGTCGCTACCAACTGTCCCTCCTGTATAACCGGCCTTGGACGCAACCGCGACGTGGGCGTAAATCCGCAGCATATTGCTGTCCTGCTTGCGGAAAAGATCGGCGGCGAAAACTGGCGTGAAGAGATGAAAAAGATGGCCGCCACTGGCGAATGCGTTACTTTTTGACACCCGGGCAACCACCATTCACATTTTGTATTGGCGGATTCAAAGCCAGGAGGACGCGAAAAGGGAGGCAGGAGACAGGAGACAGGAAAAAGCAAAAGGAACCACGAATGGACACGGATAAACACGAATTATTACTGAAAGATCTTCCTTTTCAGCAACAGACAAGATTTCCAGTGATCTCTAAAACAGTCCAGGTTGGTGAGTACATCCCGATCTCATTGCCTTTGATCACGTTGTAATCGATGCAAAAGCCATTGAGGCTCCTGCCAACAATGAAAGAGC
>JALNVI010000003.1 GCA_023231425.1 Desulforhopalus sp.
GTATTTCGTTCATATTCAAGGCACAGGAGAAAATTTACCGGAGCTATATATTCGATATTGCGAGGATAAATTTTTGACTGTAACGAAGAAGATGGGCGAAAGACTGATTATTCAAGGTTCCCATAAGACTACGGGGACAGTATGAAAATTCTTCACCTCACCTTTGAAAATCTCAACTCGCTCTACGGTGAGTGGGATATCGACTTTACCGACGACTCCTATGTGGAGGGCGGGATCTTCGCACTTACCGGTCCCACTGGTGCGGGCAAGTCCACCGTGCTGGATGCCATCAGCCTCGCTCTCTACGGGCAAACCCCGCGCCTTGGCAACATTACTGCATCGAGCAACGAGATCATGTCCCGGCACACCGGTGAATGTCGCTCCGAGGTTACCTTCTCCTGCGGTTCGGGGACCTTCCGCAGTTTTTTCAGCCAGCACCGGTCACGGAAAAAGGCCGGGGCTCCGCTGCAGTCCCCAAAGTATGAGTTTGCCAACGCCCTTACGGGCGAGGTGCTGGAGACAAAAAAGGGCGGGGTGATGGAGGAGGTGGAGAGAGCGACAGGGATGGATTTTGATCGCTTCACCCGTTCCACCCTTCTTGCCCAGGGAAGTTTTGACTCCTTTCTGCGGGCGAAGGAAGATGAGAAGTCCGCAGTGCTGGAGGAGATAACCGGTACTGGTATCTACAGTGAGATCTCCCGTCGGGTACATGAGCGCACCCGCCTTGAACAGGAGCAGTTGACCCGAATGGAGGGAGATATCAACGGCATTCAGGTCCTGGAGAGGGAGGAGGTGGCCTCCCTTGAGGAAAGGCTGCAGGAGATGAGGAGGCGGGTGCTGGTCATTACTGCCCGAATTGGCCAGACTGGACGCGCGTTGAGCTGGCGTCAGGGGATGGCTTCCCTGGAGATGGAACTTGCGGAGATTGACCGGAAGGCCGGACTGCTTGGTGTAGACCGGGAGGAATTTTCCCTGCAGGGAGAGCGGTTGTCCCTTGGAAAACGGGCAGCGCAGCTGGATGTAGAGTATGCCGGGCTGACGGCGGCACGGCGGCGCAGGGCAGAGGATGACAGGACACGGCTGGAGTGCCAGCAAAAACTGCCCCTCCTTGAGGAAAAGGTGCAGGTGGCCCGGCAGGTGCTGATGGAGAAGGAGAAGGCTGCTGTGCAGGCGGTGGAAGCGGAGGAGGCAGAGAGGCCGCGGCTGAAAGATGTTCGTCTGCTCGATGCTGCTCTGGCCGGGCGGAAGGATGCCACAGAGGCGGCGGCCGGGATGGTTACAGTCGGGGAAAAACAGAAAGAGAAGAATCAGCAGGAGTTAAAAACGCTTGAGCGGCAGATTGAATGCCTTCTCCAGAAAAAGGAAGATCGGCTGCGGTGGATGAGGCAAAACGCACAGGATGCGAAGCTGGAGGGACAGCTCCCGGCTGTAAAGATGAAGGTGGATACTGTTGCGGACACCCTGGCGGAATTTACCACGGAACAGAAAGAGGTTGTGGCAGTGCGGGGAGTCTGGCAAAAACTGAGTGACAAGGTGATTGCTCTTGAAAAGAAGGGTCTGGCTGATAGTGAGGCAGTGACCGGTTTGCAGCGGCAACTGACTTCTGCGGCGGAGCAACAAAAACAACTGCTCAACGGGCGGGATATCACGGAGATCCGCCGGGAACGCGGCGATCTTGAGCGTACCGTCGGACTTCTGGGGCGTATCACGGACCTTGAAGCTGAACGCCGTCATTTGATCGACGGCGTGCCCTGCCCGCTCTGCGGGGCGCTGGGACATCCTTTTGCGGAAGGAACACCGCTGCCGAATGGTGAAGAAAAACGGCTTGTAACGTTGAATAACGTGATTCTCCGTTTCGAAAAGCTGGAGGTGGAATATCGGCGAAAGGCTGATGAGGAGAAGCGGCTGCTGGCCGTCGGTGCGGAGGGGAACCAACAGCTTGCGGTGGCACGTCTTAAACGTGATACTGCAGAGAAGCAGGGGCTGGAACGGAGAGGCCGTGCGGAGAAACTGCAGGAGCGTCTGCAGCAGATACGCAGAGAATTGAAAAGTCTGCTTGAACCTTTTGGTATTACTGGCGAGGAGGAAAACTTCCTGCCTCTGCTCAGTGAACGCTGCCGTTACTGGCAGGGGCTGGAGGAACAGGGAGAGGCCGTCGAGAAACAGCAGAGCGATTTGATGGAGAAGAAGGCAGGGGTCCTGGCCCGGATAGAGAACGGAGAAGAGGCGCTGACAGCCCGGCGAGAGGAATTAAAAAATCTGCAGACACGTTTTGCAAAAGAGTCTCAGAAACGGGCAGAGCTGTTTGGCGACAGAGACGTTGAATTGGAGGAGAAACGGCTGCGTCAGAGGGTGGAACAGACAGCCGTCGGCGAAAAGGATGCCCGTGCCAGGGTGGAGACTTTTCGTGCCGAACTTCAGGGTGTGAAATCTTCCCTGACCACCCTCATGAGCCAGCTTGAGCAGCGTGTTCCCGAGCTGGTCGCTCTTGAGAGCACCTTTGCCGTTGCCCTCGCTGCTGCCGATTTTGCCGATGAGTCTGCCTTTTCCGCCGGACGTCTCTGTACAGAGGAGCTGGCACGACTTACAGCGGTGGAGCGGGAGCTGGAGAGGCGTGAGGAGAGGCTTGCCGCCCTTCGCGGGGACCGCAGTGCCAGACTTGAGGAGGAGAAGGCTCGGGATTTGACTTCCCAGAAGGCGGAAGAGCTTGCACCCTTGCTGAAGGAGCTTGAAGAGCAGGAGGTGGCAGGTCGGGATGTCGCGACCGCTTTACGGCAACGACTTGAGGGCGACCGCGTGGCACGGGAGAGTATTGTCGCCCGCCTGGGGGGGGTGGAGAAGCAGCGGCAGCAGCTGGCAGTCTGGCATCGGCTCCACGGGCTGATTGGTTCGAGTGATGGTAAGAAATACCGCAACTTTGCCCAGGGCCTCACCTTCGAGCTGATGGTTGCCCATGCCAGTCGGCAGCTGATCAGAATGACGGACCGCTACCTGCTGGAGCGTGACCATGACTTTCCGCTGAAACTCAACGTGCGCGACAACGACCAGGCGGGGGAAATTCGCCCCATTGACAACCTCTCCGGCTGCGAGAGCTTCCTCGTCAGTCTGGCGCTTGCCCTCGGTTTGTCAAAGATGGCCAGCCGTGTGGTGCAGGTGGATTCCCTCTTTCTTGATGAAGGATTTGGAACCCTCGACGATGAGACCCTCGAGATGGCACTGGATGCCCTCGGCGGGCTGCAGAAGGACGGCAAGCTGATCGGAGTTATCTCTCATGTGGCTGCACTGAAGGAGCGGATTCCCACGCAGATTGAAGTGGTACCGCAGAGTGGCGGGCGGAGTACTCTGCGTGGCGCGGGGGTGAGCAGGAGGAGAAAATCAATTGAGAAACCAGCTCAGTAGAGAATATGTTTCCGCTGGCGGCGGGTACTGAGAAATTTCAGCAGGGAGAGGGATAGAATCCAGGTGAGGGCTCCGCAGACCAGTCCAACCAGTACGCTGCCCACGGTGAGTGGCAGGATGACCTCTTTGCCGGTGTGGAGGATAACTTTAAACTGCTCCTTGACCTCCCAGAACTGCATCTTCGTCATGTTCTTACTGATCTCCAGAAAGAGTGCTGACACCTGTTTGACTGGGGGGCCGTCTACAAACTGCAGACCGACCCAGTAGTTGAAAGTGTAGATCGGGGCGATGGTCACCGGGTTGGTGATCCAGATAGGGATAATGGCTGCGGCACGGTTCAGATTCAAGAGCGACGCGATAATCACTACGGCGAAGAATTGAATGCCCACGGTGGGGGTGAGCGAGACAAACATTCCCAGAGCAAGCCCGCCAGCGATGGCGTGCGGTGTACTGCGCAGTTTGGTAATCCAGCGCAGCACAGGACGTAGTTTGAACGCCAGATTGCGCCGCCGGGTCGGCGGATTTGGTGTGGTTTTACTCATGGCTCTCCAGAGGAAGGGGAATCTTTTTACGACAGACAAACTATAGAGCATGCGGGGCTGGAAGTAAATTACTGCAGCTGCTTTCTTTCCTGCCAGTTTCCGAGGGCTGTACCGAGGACGACACTCTGTGAGGGTGTGCTGTTATAGAGCCACGGTCGGGTAATTTTTTTTTCGTGCAGTGTTGTTACATCTACTCCCATCTTCTTCGCATAGCGCCGCAGCTCTTCCGGGATCTCCGGGCTCTCGGAGGGCATCCACAACAACAGCACCTTTTTATATTCAGCGGCCTGCTGCTCTGACAGCTGCTTTTCAAAGCGATAGCCGGGGATCAATGCTGTGCTGTCAGGGAACAGGAGCAGCATATTCCCGGCCAAAAAACGCTTGTTTGTGAGGATCAGACCTCCGTTAAATCCTTCGGCACGCAGGGCGGCTGCCATGGCCGGAAAGGGATAGTTCATGCGGGAAAAGTTACCGTTTTCACCGTGCCAGCCAGCTCCGACGATGCGCAGAGTGAACGCGATATAGATCCCTGCCATGGCGAGGATGCCGATGCCAAAAAAGACGCGAAAACGTTTTGCTGTCACCTGTGCCGTCGTGAGCCGGGAGAAAAACCAGATTGGAGCACAGAAGAGCATCGGTTGCAGCCAGCGGTCTTTTACATAGGTTACTTTGAAACTGAGCACGACGGTGAGCAGCAGCAGAAGAAAGATGAGGATGTAGCGGGCAATGAAGCGCTGACCGAAAGCGGGTTCATCAATGGTTCCCGGTTTGACTCCGACCGGAAAAACCAAAAAGTAAAAGAGCCAGAAGGGGAAGAGAAAAAGGGTTATTGCCCGTACCATGCTGATCACTCCCTGGATATGGTAGTCAGCTTCCGCCAGCTTGAACTTGCGGGTGGCAGAGAAGACAATATCCTGATTATTGTACATCCACCAGAAATACTCTCCGCAGAGCAGCAGGGGCAGGAGCAGGGCGAGGGGAAAAAAACGGTTGAAGATGACTTGTCGCCCCTCTTTGATGCTGAGCAGGGTAAGCAGAAGGATAGCGAGGAAGAGAAAGTAGTTGGCCTTGCCAAGACAGCCGGCTGTGATGCAGAAGCCGAGGAGCAGGGCGTTGAGAAGGCTTTGTCTCTCCACTGCCCGCAGCGTGGCCAGCAGGGTTCCGGCAGCGGCGCAGACCACCAGCACGGTGTGGGTCATGTCGCGCTGTGATTCCCAGCCGATCTGCGGGATAAGCAGCAGTGACAACGTTGCAAGGATTGCGGTGTGCCCGTTTCGCAGCAGGCGCAGTGCACTGAGACAGGTAAAGAGATATGTGAAAAAGAGCAGGGCGTTTTTCATTATGCTGAGGGCAAGGGCATTGTGCCCCAACAGCTGAAAGAGGCCATGCTGTATCCATGTGAAGAGAGGCGGCTGTTCGGTGTAGCCCGGCAGCAGCCACTGGGCAAAGAGAGTTTGCTCAGCTTCATCGTAGTCGAGGCCGTGGGTCAGATTTACCCGCAGTACAATATGGAGTGTGAAGTAGGCGAGAAGCAGGAGCAAAAAGGGGATATTGACATTGGGGCGGGCCATGGCGTTGTTAAGTGAAGGTTAGGGCGGAAGTGTTACTTTTGCTGAGTATTATCACTTGCGTGCAGGTCGAGAATCAGGTTGCGGGAATAGACAATAAAACCGAATATCTGGCCGGCAAAGAGGACTGGATCTCTCCGTAGAATGGCGTAACTGAGGATCATTGCCGAACCGCTGATGCTGATCAGCCAGAAGCCCGGCGGGAGGACTGATTCCTTCTGTTTTTCACTGCAGATCCATTGATAGACGAAGCGGAAGGTGAAGACAATCTGCCCGGTGATACCCCATATCATAAGCCATTGTGGGATCTCTTTGTTTGTCAGCAGCGTTGACAAATTGTACTGGTGCCCCGTGGTGACGAGAATGGTGACTGCAATGGCTGGAAAGCAGATGAAGAGCAGGCGGAAAAAGGCCGGAATTTTCTGCCAGAAACCGAAGAAATAAAGGTTCCGGGTATAAATGAGATAGGTCAGTACCTGGCCGATGACGATGGCAAAATCTTCCCGCAGGATACCATAGAGCATCAGCAGAAAGGAGGCAACGATGGAGAGTTGCCAGAAAAGCAGTGGCGAGAGGACCCTGCCCGCCCTTTCCGAGCTGATCCACTGTGTAATCTGGCGTGCGGAGAAAAGCAGCTGCGCCGCAAAACCAATGGCGTAGATAAGGGTTTGGCTCATAGGGTCTTATCCGTCGTACTCTTTTCGGCGACGGTATAGGAGATATGGCGATTGCGCATCCAGCGGAAGGCGAGGGTATCAAAAAAAGGGCCAACAAGACGGTTGAAGAGGTGGTATTTAGCAACCCCTGCCATCCGTGAGTAGTGGGAAACCTGAATCTGTTTCACCCGGCCGCCTTCAAGCTGTACGAGGGCGGGGATAAACCGGTGCATGCCATGGAAAAAGGGAATTTTTATCGCATATTCTGTCTTGAGGATTTTCAGTGGGCAACAGGTATCGCGAATGCCGTCATTGATCATAAATCGCCGCCAGCCGTTTCCCACCTTTGAGGAGATCTTCTTGACGATGCTGTCGCGGCGTTTGGCGCGGATGCCGTTGACCATGTCATACTCCGCGAAATATGGCAGAAAAGCAGTAAAGTCTTCGGGGCGGGTCTGCAGGTCGGCGTCGATATAGCCGGTCAGGGTTGTATGACTGTGATCAATACCGGCCTTGATGGCAGTGGAGAGGCCCCGGTTTTCGCTCAGGGAGAGAAAGCGGCTGCAGGGATCGTCGGCGCACTTGTCACGCAGCAGCTGCGGACTGTTGTCGCTTGAGCCGTCATTTACATAAAGAACTTCAGTCGGCAGAGGTGTGATGGCGAGGAACTCATCCATCGCCGCGAAAAAAACAGGCAGACTTTCTTCCTCATTATAGACTGGAACGATGATCGTGAGTGCAGGTTGCATGGAAGTCACTGAGGGGGACTCTGAGATATGGATTATTCCTTCAAGCTTCCCTTGATAAGGATAACCGCACACTAATACCAGAGCGCTGCTCTGAACTCAAGGCTTTTCACCATGATTTCGGGATGCCCGGCGCGCAAGCCTCCTGAAAACAGAGGGAAAGAGATCATGCTTATCTTGCTTTTTCCCCCGCTTTTCTGGTATAAAAGAAGAAATTTCAACAGATTTTTATTGCGTAAAAGAATCACTTCAAGTCGCCGAGGACTACCCGCCATGTATGACAGTTATTTTAATCTCAAGGAGAAGGCCTTTGAGGCCCGGCCGAACCGTGATTTTTTTTGGAATGGGGAGTCCCGTCGGGTGGTCGTCGAAGCCCTTTGCGAAGGCGTTTATGAGGAGAACGGCTTTCAGATGCTTATCGGCGATGCGGGGGTGGGCAAGACCACCGTACTGCAGATGGTGCTTGACGAGGTGCAGGAAGAGACCACCGTCCTTTGCATTTCCGATGTGCCGGGTGATATGGTTGAATTCTACAACAGTGTTCTCTCCGGTTTCGGCCTGCAGAAGGAGGTCTTCACGCGGCTGCAGTTTATGATGGAGCTGAGCAAACTGCTCAAAGAGGTCCATGAAAAGGACAGGATTGCTCTGCTGGCCATTGATAACGCGGAAGGGTTAAGTCAGAATTTTTTTGAAGAGCTGCGCACTCTTATCGGGCTGGAGAAGGATGGCCGCCGCCTGCTCAATCTGCTGCTTGTGGGGTGTCCCCCGTTGATTTCAACCCTTGGTCAGCCCGCTAACCGCATCCTGCGTCAGAAGATGGCCTGGCATGCCGAGCTGAACCCGCTGAATAAGGTTGAGACCCGCGAATATATCGAGTATCGGCTTCAGGCTGCCGGTTGTTGCGACCCCCTCTTTGCCGAGGGCTGCTTCCCCCTGCTGCACGAGTACTCAGGTGGTCAGCCGGACCAGCTCAATGAACTCTGTACTGTGGTTCTGGCTAAAGCTGCGGATCAGAATGCAGTGATTACTCCGGAATTTATTACTCTCTGTGCCCTGCAAAGAGAAGTCCCGGAACTGGTTGCTTCTCAGCAGGACATGGCTGAGATCAGTGACGCGACCCCGGATATGAAGAGTGCGCCGGAACGGGAAAGTTTTACGCAGGCAGCTGCCGAAGATCGGCCTGCTCCTCATCCCGAAGCCACTTCCTTCGTGGCTGTCGCCGAGGCTGTCGGGCGGCGGGGCGGTGAGGAGGTCCTTTCCCGGGAGAAGGCGGAGGCAGAAGAGGAGTCCGGGCAGGAGAAGGTTGAACGCGTAATCGCTGTCAATTTTTCTGAGGCGGAAGAGTTAGAGGGAGAGGAGGGCGAAGAGGGTGAGGAGCCCCTCGCCCCCAGGGATAACCAGCACAGCAGTGATCGCTGGCTGACCCACGCTCTGCGCGGTTTTATTGCCCTTGCTCTCTGTCTCGGCCTTTATTTTCTCTATGACAGGCTCTCTGCCCCGGCGGTTGATCTGCAAGTCCCGCGGGATGATTCAGCAGCAGCGGAATCTCCTCTGTTGCAGGACGATACCTTTGAATTCTCACAGGAAGTCCCGCCGGTTATCCCCGACCGAATCCCCGGCACCCTTGAACCCATGGGGGGCGATGATTCGGAGGGAGCCAGTCCCACACAGACAGGACACGGCAAAATTCAGGTGTATCCTCTCGAATATATCGACAATTGATCTGCGGCCTGCAGGGGACCTTGAATAATCTTGTATTTCGTTCATATTCAAGGACAGGAGAAAATTTATTAGAGCCATGACTGATAGCGGCGTCTGGCGCTTCCCTCGACGTCTCGTTCCTCGCTTTGCCGGGGGATAAATTTTTGACTGTAACAAAGAAGATGGGCGAAAGAGTGGTTGTTCGATGTTCTCTGTCTTTTTTTGCGGCCCGGCATATCCTGTCGGGCTTTTTGTGAGGCAAGAGAGTACAAAAAAGTAACAAATACCAGTCTTAAAGAACATATATGTCATTAAATTTAAAAGCTAAGTCTTTCGCTGAAAACAAAAAAACACGTTAAAACAATAGTATAATTTTTTTTTAGCCGAAAAACATCAAGTGGCACAACTCTTGTAATAATGCTGAACAGTATTTATGAATTTCTGTGGCATACGGGTCACAGAGACAACCTTACAGGAGGAAGGAATGAAGGATCAAATCTGGAAACGGGGAACTCTCGGAGTGGTAACGACCCTTGCCCTGCTGGCAATGGCAGGGACAGCGGGAGCGGAAGAGTTCGATGCCCACTCGTCAATTATCTCACTCGGTTATGGACTTGATACGTTTTATCTGCTCATGTCAGGTGCACTGGTCATGTGGATGGCGGCCGGTTTCACCATGCTGGAGGCAGGTCTCGTCCGGTCAAAAAATGTGGTCGTTATTCTTACTAAAAATATCGCACTCTATTCGGTAGCCTGTATTATGTATCTGCTGTTTGGTTATCAGATAATGTACGGTGGCGGCTCTGGTGTGCTGCCCGGCTTTTCTTTTTTTATCGGCCCGGAACATACCACCGCAGCAGTACTTGCCGCTGGTGGAGACATTCCATATGCGCACCTCGCGGATTTCTTCTTTCAGGTTTGTTTCGTCGCTACGGCCATGTCGATAGTGTCCGGTGCGGTGGCAGAGAGGATGAAGCTGTGGACATTTCTTGCCTTCGCCCTCGTTTTGTGTGGTTTTATCTACCCGATAGAAGGATATTGGCAGTGGGGTGGAGGTTTTCTTAAGACACTTGGTTTTATCGACTTTGCCGGATCCGGAGTTGTTCATCTCTGTGGTGCTGCAGCCGCGCTGGCTGGAGTACTGGTGCTCGGTCCCCGGACAGGGAAATACAAAAACGGGAAAATTAAGGCCTTCCCCGGCTCTAACCTGCCGCTTGCTGCCCTCGGTACACTTATCCTGTGGGTAGGCTGGTTCGGATTTAACGGTGGTTCTCAGTTGAAAGTGAGTACTATAGCTGATGCTAACGCCGTTGCCATGGCCTTTGTCAATACTAACGGTGCAGCTGCCGCCGGTCTGGTCACCGCCCTGCTGCTTTCTCAGTTCTGGTTCCGCAAGGCTGACCTTACCATGGCACTGAACGGTGCTCTGGCCGGGCTGGTGGCAATTACCGCCGAGCCGACAGCTCCGGGGCCACTCCTGGCAACGGGTATTGGGGCTGTGGCTGGTGTGCTTGTGGTCGTCTCCATTATTACGATCGACAAGTTGAAAATTGATGACCCGGTTGGTGCCCTCTCAGTTCACGGAGTCTGTGGTATCTTCGGTTTGCTGGCTGTATCGCTCAGCGCAGGATCCTTTGTTGATCAGCTTACCGGAGTGGTCTGTATCTTTGCCTGGGTCTTCATCACCAGCCTGATTACCTGGAAGATCCTCAAAGTTGTAATGGGCCTGCGGGTGAGTGAAGAGGAAGAGTACAGCGGTGTTGACGTCGCGGAGTGTGGACTGGAAGCATATCCTGAATTTTCCAGCGATAAATAAAAGATCCGAAAGGAGCAGAACATGAAGAAAATAGAAGCCATTATTAAACCCTTCAAACTGGACCCTGTGAAAGAAGCCCTTACCGATGCCGGGATTACCGGGATGACGGTGTCGGAAGTGAAAGGCTATGGTCGTCAGAAGGGGCACAAGGAGATGTATCGCGGTGCGGAGTATAACATCGACTTTAATCCGAAGATCAAGATAGAACTGGCTGTATCAGATGAACAGGTGGATCAGATGGTTGCTGTGATTCGCGGGGCTGCCAATACCGAGAAGATTGGCGACGGCAAGATCTTTATCCTGCCCCTTGAAGAGGTGGTGCGGGTGCGCACCGGAGAAAAGGGAGAAAATGCCCTGTAAGTTTTACCGCTGAATACGCAGTATCTGAAGGAAAGGGGGTGACCACTGGAACAGTGGTCACCCCCCTTTTTTGCTTGCCCGCACGCGGGGAGAATCAGGGCAACACTTCAGCAAAATGAATTGCATTTGAACTGGAGACGAATTCAGGTTTTAAAGATGTTGCAGAGACTCAAAGCTGTGCGTCGTTGAGGATTTTTTCAACTTCATACAGCATCTTCGCGGCAATGGTCTTCTCCGGTGCCGGCGTGTCATCCTTTATACATTCGTTGAAGAGTCCAATCCAGAGGGTTATCTGTTTGTTAGCGGTACGGTCATAGATCTTTTTCTTGTAGAGATCTCCCGCGAGCTGCAGAGGCTTTTTGCTGTGGGCCCGGCCGCTCAAACCATCGTTGACGAGGGAGATTCCCTCCTTCATGCTCATCCGGCGCAGCAGTTCGTCTATCACGCCACCGCAAAAGATAACCGCGGCACGGCAGTTGCCTTCTGCAAGCTGTGCCTTTGCCCGGCGCATAAAGGCGGTGATGAGACTGAGGGTGATTTCGCCCCGGGTGGTGGTCAGCCAGTCTCCCTGCAGTTGCTGCTTTGCCGCCTCGATAATGCCGACACCCCGGGTGGTACGACTGGCTGTGGCGTGGGTTACCTCGTTCTTGAAGGAGGATGTTGTGATATGGTCATCCCCGAAAACCCTGCTGAGCCAGGAGAGGGCGGAGATGCGGAACTCGTGGAACTTCGCTTCGTTGACCTCCGGCGCCGCTTCGGGTTTCTCCGGGGAGGTGGTGGTGCTCAGGACCTTCGAAGCCAGCGTCAGCAGTTTGTTCGCTTCGTTGATGAGTTGGCTGCGGAGAATTTGCAGCTCTTCTTCGGGAGTGGATTTTCGGGTGAGTGCGGTCATGGTCTTCTCTATGTTAATGGAAATTGCGCGGGAAAATTAAGGTGTGTGCGGATTCTTATACAGGAGCCTGGGGGTTTTTACAATTTCAGAAACGCTGAAAATGCTCCTTTTTCTTCAGGGTATCTTGAAACATCTTGTATTTCGTTCACATCAGGATTCCCCTTCATTGCCATGGAACTGATTACTTCGGTTCTCCCTCTTTACGAATCCTCTCTTTCGCCTTTGTCCGCTGAGGGCAGGTCGTAGAGCAGCTTGGCTCCGAGGAGGAGAAAGGGGATGGAGAGAATGGGCGCGAGATCCGGCGCGGCTGCAAAAAATCTGTTGAGACCGGCGTTTCGTGTTTCCACGTTTGGCAGCAGCCAGGTGCAGAGGATATAGAGCGCTGCACCAAGAAGGATGCTGAGCCACCAGGGAAATTTCATCTTTTTTTGTTACTCTCCATGTAAAAGGCCTCATTTCTCGAGAATGTCGTTTTCTCTGCACAGGGTACTGTTTCCAACAGAAATCGCAATGTCTCACTCCTCAAATCCCGTCCGCAGGTCCAGTTCTACCAGCCTGGCGTAATGGCCACCGGCGGCAAGCAGTTCGCTGTGGGTGCCCTGCTCAACCACCTGCCCTTCGGCCATTACGATGATGATGTCGGCGCGGCGGACGGTGGCAAGGCGGTGGGCAATGATAAGGGAAGTTCGTCCGGAGAAGCTTTTGGTCACTACCTCCTCAAGGATATTTTCTGATTCCGTATCTATCGCCGCCGTGGCTTCGTCAAGCACCAGCATCACAGGCCTGCGACAGAGAACCCTTGCAAAGGAGAGAAGCTGTTTCTCGCCGGTGGAGAGATCAAGTCCGCCATCGCCGATACGGGTGTCCAGCCCCTCCGGCAAACGGGAGACGAAGCGGGTCATGCCGGTTTCGTCGAGGATCTTTTCTGCTTCATCACGGCTGGTCGGCTGGTCGAGGACGATGTTGGCGAGGAGAGTGCCGTCGAGGATGAAGATATCCTGAAAGATTACTCCTGCAATGCTGCGCAGCTCTGACGGGTCAAGCTGCCGAAGGTCGATCCCGTCGAGACGCACCGAGCCTTCCTGTGGGTCATAAAACCGGAGCAGCAGCTTGACAAGGGTTGATTTCCCCGAACCGGTGGCTCCCACCACTGCCACTGTTTTCCCCGCAGGCAGGGTCAGAGTGACGTCTTTGAGGACTGGTTCATTCTCCTCATAGGCAAACGTGATTCGATCGAAAACTACTTCACCTTTCGGTGCCTTGATATGGAGAGGGTGTGTTGGCGTGGGGCAGGAGGTCCGCTGGTTGATCAGCTCAAAAATGCGTTCCGCCGAAGCCATGGCAGACTGGACAATGGAGTATTTCTGGGCCAGTTCACGCAGTGGCTGGAAGAAGAGGCGCATGTAACTGAGAAAGGCTGCCAGTTCTCCGAGGGTGAGTTCCCTGTGCAGCACCTCACCGCCGCCATACCAGAGAATGACAGCAACGGCTGACGAGCTGAGCAGTTCGGTGAGTGGCATGAAGGCACCGAAGAGACGGATTTGGGCAACGGTGCGGTGGAGGTATTCGCTGGTGAGTTGTGTGTAACTCTGTCGACTTAACTCCTCGTGGACGAAGAGCTGGAGAATGCTGATTCCGGCCAGCGTCTCCGAAAGGAAGCCGTTGATCTTCCCGAGCTGACTGCGGATTTTGCGGAAGGCCTCGCGGACAAAGTGAGCAAAGACGACGGTGATGAGCAGTGCCCCCGGGATGAAGAGCATCATCAGGCCGGCCAGCCGCAGGTTCATCATACAGAGAAGGATGAGGATTCCGCTGAGGCGCAGCAGGTCATTGAAGAGGGTGACCGCCACCGAGGTGAACATCTCATTCATGTTGTTGATGTCATTGGTGAGCCGGGTGACCAGTTGTCCGGTGGAATGGGTGCTGAAGAACCTGAGGTCGAGATCCAGCAGGTGGCGGAAGAGATGCTGCCGCAGGTTGTGCATGATCGTCTGGCCGAGCCACTGCAGCAGTAGAACCTGTACGAAGCTGCAGAGGAAGGCAATGAGAATAACCAGTCCGTAGAGTGCGGCGTCCTGGCTGAGCAGTGTGAGGCGCTTTGCCATTGGTACATCGCCTGCAGTGAGGCTGTGGTCAATGGCCAGCTGCAGCAGGCGCGGCTGGGCAAGAGTGGCGGCGGTGATGAGCAGTGAAAGCAACAGGGCAACGGCGAACTTCCTGCGAAAGGGCCAGGCATAGGTTGCGATGCGTCGCCAGAGGTCAAAATCGCCGAAGGAGTGGTGTCCCTTTTCGCTGTAGCCGTAATTACGCATCGGCGTTTTCTCTCATCTGCTTGTCGTACATGGCGCGGTAAAAGGAGCTTGTGGCAAGAAGCTCCTTGTGGCTGCCGGAGTGAACCAGGCTGCCTTCATCAAGAATATGGACCTCATCCATCATCGATAGCATCTTGATTCGATTGGAGACAAAAATAATGATGCGGTGGCCTCCCTGCCGGAGGTGGCTGAAGATTTCATATTCAGTGGCGGTGTCGATGGCGGAGAGTCCGTCGTCGATAATCAGTATCGGGCGCCTGCAGAGCAGGGCTCTGGCGAGAGAGACCCTCTGCCGCTGGCCGCCGGAGAGTTTCATGCCGCGCTCGCCGATCAGGGTGTCGTAGCCGGAAGCGAGAGCGAGAATCTCATTGTCCACAGCGGCCATGCGGGCGGCATGGCGGATTTCTTCAAGGCTGGCATCCGGGCGGCCAAAGGCAATGTTGTTGCGGATGGTATCGGAGAAGAGTACTGGTTCCTGACCTGCCCAGGCGATATGTTCCCGTACGGCGGCAAGGGGCAGGGTGTTGACATCGAAGCCATCAAAGTGGAGCATGCCGTTTCCCACTGGATGGAGACGCGCGAGCAGGCGGCAGAGTGTCGATTTGCCGGAGCCGGTGCGCCCGGTGATGCCGTGGGTGCCGGGGCCAAACGTAAGGTTGACTGCGTCAAGGACCTGTGCCTCCCCGAGGGTGAGAGAGGCGTTGACAAGGCGGAATTCCCTGCCGTGCAGAGTGGTTCCGGCAGGCAGGGGCGGATCAGGGAGTTGAGGGCGGCTCTGCAGAATTTTCTCTACCCTTCCCAGCGAGGTGAGGCCGCGCTGCATCAGGTTGGTCACCCAGCCGATGGCAATCATCGGCCAGATGAGCATGTAAAGATAGGCGATAAAGGCGATGAAGCCGCCGATGTTTATGCTGCCGGAGATAACAAGGCGGCCGCCGACATAGAGCACCAGCAGCATGCCGACGCTGCCGGTCAGGGCGGAGAGCGGAGTAATTATCCCCTGGATACGGGCGACATCCATGTTGCTGGCCATATAGCTCTTCCCGAGGCGGTGGAAATAGCGGGTCTGAAACTCTTCCATTGTCCACGCCTTAATCAGGCCGATGGAGAGTAAAGTTGAACGGGAAAACTCCGTCAGTCTGGCAAAATTTTGCTGTACCCGGGAAAAATAGAGGTGCAGGCGGGCGGAGAGATGACGGGTGGCAATGGCCAGCAACGGCAGGGGCAGCAGGGCGATGCAGGTAAGTTTTACATCAATGGTGGCCATGAAGCCCATTGCGGCGAGCGACATGACGACGGAGTCCACCGCTGCCACAAGGCCCATGCCGCAGGCCATTTGTACGGCGTTGAGGTCATTACTTGAGTGGGCCATCAGATCACCTGTGGAATAGCGCGAGAAGAAGGCAAGGTCCATTCCCAGCAAATGGTTGAAGATGTCGTCACGCAGGCGGCGTTCCAGCAGGCGTGAAAAGCCAACTATCAATACCCGCCAGAGAAATCGGAGCAGTACGATGCCGACGGCGAGGGCGATGATCAGCGTCCCGGTGGAGAACAGACCACTCTCAGTAATGGTCCCACCACTGATGCCGTTAATGGCATGCTGCATTATTTTTGGGATAAAGAGCTGCATCATGTCTACAAGAAGCAGTGCTGCAAAGCCGATGGCGAGGCGGAAGCGGTAGCGCTTGAATATGGGGCCGAGGATGTGGCGCAGGCTTGAGAACGATATCCTTTCGTCTGCTGTCTTTATATTTTTAGCGGCGTTTTTCACGGATAAAATTTGCTTGTCCCGCTGCGGGAGTATTGTGTGGATGGATTAAGAACAACGATGACCTCCGTGCAGGTCAAAATGAAGTGCAGCACGGAGATTTCCCAGCTCCCATACTATATGCAGGAGAAGGCGGGGGCAACCTTTTCTCCAGGCTGTTTCTCTCTCCACTGAGTTTTCCCGTGGAGTACCCACAAGCAGGAATACATGAGATTGTGTATTTCTCTGAATTGTGCGGATATGTGTTTGCCGGATCCTGTCGATTTTCGAGGAGTAAAGCTCTCGTTTATTTGTGGCCGTAATGAAACGTGTTCCTCAACAGCACTGTTTCTCTTCGGGTATTTTTCACTGTAATGAAGAAAATGGGAGAAAGACTGACTATTCAAGGTGCCCATAAGGCTGGATGAGGATAATAAGTGCGGCAGCAGCAGTGTGAAAAGCAGTGTGAAAAGAGAGTGCATTGACAATATGGTTCAGTCGCCAGACACGGGGAAACATCGAATAATCGCCCATCTTCTTCGTTACAGCAAAAAAATTATCCTCAGAATATCGGGTAACACGTACCAGCAACTTGCTCAAGGTAAAAGATACCAGCTGAAAGATATTGATGGGGCAGAGGTTTTTAAACGGGAACCAGAGAAAAACGTAACTGTTACCGCACGATCTCCGGAAAATTCTGGTGGAAATCTGCAGATGAAGGGGCAGATACACACATGGACTTTTTATAATGCTGGGACATTTCCGGCCCGCGAGAAGGAATTTGAAGCAACGGGAACAGAAAAAAAAGGTAATGGGCGTCTTCGCAGACTGTGGCCGAAAAGTTGAATATGTTCACTTTTACAGAAAGTGAGAGGACAGGGGGGGGGGAATGAACACGATTTGAGAAAAGGTTGCACTTATTACGTGAATTCAGGCCTTGTGTCTTTGATGGAATGCATCAGCTTTTTTCACGCCCTGCGGTCGACCCCAAACACAAAATAGAAAGGAGGTCGTTTTCGTAATAAATCGACTATTCGCCACAATTGCGGGGTGTAAGAAGACGCTGGCATGAATAGCGGAGGTGAATTTTCTTATCACACCAGGATTTAAGAACGACATTCTTTTGATGCCTTTTGGGCAAAGTGATACGTGAACTGGTAACGAGGCGTAAATGAAATAGAGAGCGGAATTTTTTTATTGACTTTGACCACGGGAAATGTGTTGCACGTATTGTTTGAATTCAGCAAGACCTCTCTTTTGTCCTGATTTGGAACATATAAAAAAAGAGGTATTGTAAAAATAATCTTGAAATTTTCTGATCTGTTTATATTATAGTCAAAGTTGTGAAGGAGTATAATTTGCTTTACGTGAACAATTTAACATCCAGAAAGAGGAAAACTCAATGCAGGAAATTGTAAAAATTATTACCCACGCCCGTCGACTGAAAAGCGCTGTTAAACCTCTCGACATTGAACAGCTTGAAGAAATTAAAGAGAAACTCGATCTCATTATTGCAGATCGATATAAAGAAATAGAGGAAAAAAAGAGGGAAAATGAGGAAAAAAATGCTGATATTGAGGCGATAAAACAGATAATGGCTCGCTCCGAGATCTCCGTTGATGAGATCTCCGGTGGGGCATCCGGAAAAGGGCGGAGAGGGAAACGTGCCCCGCGTCCGCCTAAATATGAAATCTATACTGGTTCCGGTGAGCGTATTACCTGGACTGGTCAGGGCCGGAAACCTAATGTTTTCAAAGAGCAGCTTGACATGGGAAAATCCATGGATGACTTCCTCATCAGGTAAGATTTCTTTTCAGATTTACATAAAAGAGTCCTGAAAGAGAAAAAGGAAGTCCTTTTTTTCGTTATCTGGAAACCTTGAAACAGCTTGTCTTCCGTTCATATTCGAAGTCCAGAAAAAAATTTACTCCAGCCATGTTTGATATCGGAGTCTGGCGCTTACCTGCGATGATAAATTTTTTGCTGTAACGAAGAAGATGGGCGAAAGACTAATTATTCAAGGGGCTCATAGGTAAAACGGGTGAATTGTGGAGACAAAATGTCCCATATTCACCCGTTTCCTGTTTGAAGCAGGTGTCATTTTGGCCTTTGTTTGCAGAGTTGCTCTTGTCCTGCGGGAAAAACGTTCCATACTGTTAATTTGATAACGCTGGGTTTTATAATGGTTTTTTCCGTGAGTGAAGGTGAAATAGGGAAGGAAGTCTTTTTTTTATTATAGTTTTGTTGTTCCTGGCGGGCGTGGAGGAGATAAAAGAATGAAGAACGAAATTATTGTTGCCTCTGAAGGCAGTCTTTCCGTGGGTTATGGAGTCTTGACCGGAGAAAGGTGGCAATGCTATTTCGCTGATACTCGACACAATATTGATACCATTCTCACCCGGATGCGGGAGGAGAACAGCTGGATTCAAGTAATACGTCAGACCCTGTTCCCGTTAAATACTTCTTGTAAGGGCAGTCCCCCTGAGATCTTTTCTTAAATTGTGTTTATTCACAAAACCCGTCTTTCATCTTACATTCTGTACGAGTATAAATATTTAAATTTTTCAGCTATAATCTATAAAAAAGACACTTCCCGTTTCCTCTGTTACCGCAGCTTTAAGGTTCCTTGAATAATCTTGTATTTCGTTCATATTCAAGGCGCAGGAAGAAATGTACCGCAGGCATATAACTGATATCTCGACGTCTCGTTCCTCGCTTTGTCGGAGGATAAATTTTTGACTGTAACGAAGAAGATGGACGAAATGCTGGTTATTCAAGGTTCCCTTTAGATATCTTCTCGCGGGCCGTAAATTCTCCACTTATAGAACACCCATGTGTATATGTTCGCTTTCATCTCAGAATTTCGCCGTAATTTCTGGTAAACTGTACGGTGATGCGGTGAAGTCTCCCCGTTGTTCCTCTTTTTCTGAAAAACTGTTTTGTCAAGAGCTTTCAACTGGTATCTTTTCCTTTAAGTGAGCTTATGGTACGTCTTTATTCATTCCGCCTGACGGCATGAAAATGGTGTGGAGGCATATTTCCAGCGCAGGAGAGTAAAAAATATAATGCGGTGCTGTTCCCCTTTTTTAAAAAAGGTGTTGCACTGTACGTGGACTGGAATCAGGCGACACTGTTCATCTCACCGTTGACAGCTGAGAGTCATCGTCGAAAATCTTCCCCTTTACATTGTGGAGACCCTTGAGCGACGGGAACAAAATACATTCGGATGACCCTCGGAGTGAGAAGGAACTCGCTACTGATCTGATCCTTGAATCAATCTCGGAAGGGGTGTTCACTGTGGATCACGAGTGGCACATTACCAGCTTCAACCGTGCCGCCGAGGAGATTACCGGTACCCCTCGTGACGAGGCTCTCGGCCGCTGCTGCTGGGAGGTTTTTCGCTCTACTATGTGTGAGGGGGACTGCGCCCTCAGGCGGACGATGGAGGATGGCCGCTCTATTGTCTCCAGTTCAGCCTGGATCATCAACAACCGGCAGCAGCGGGTGCCCATCGGCGTAAGTACGGCGGTGCTGCGGGACAGCAGGGGTAGAGTGATTGGTGGTGTCGAGACCTTCCGTGACCACTCTCTTGTTGAGGAGCTGCGTCGTGAACTGCGCGATGTGGGCAGGATGGGAGAAATGGTCAGCCACAGTCCGGCGATGGAGCGTATCTTTGCCATCTTGCCACAGGTGGCGGAGAGCGAGAGTACTGTGCTTGTGGAGGGGGAGACCGGGGTTGGCAAGGAGGTACTGGCCCGCAGTCTGCATCAGCTTTCCAGGCGTGCAAAGCAGCCCTTTATGGCAATCAACTGCGGAGCCCTCCCGGATAACCTGCTGGAATCGGAATTGTTCGGTTACCGTGCCGGTGCCTTCACCGATGCGGTAAAGGATAAACCGGGACTGTTTGCCGCGGCTGCTGGCGGAACCATCCTGCTCGATGAGCTTGGTGAAACTTCCCCGGCCTTTCAGGTAAAACTGCTGCGGGTACTTGAGGACAGGGCATATCAACCTCTCGGGACGGTGGAACAGGTCCCGGTGGATGTACGTATCCTCGCTGCCACCAACCGTGATCTGGCTGCAATGGTGGGCGCCGGCACCTTTCGACGCGATCTCTTCTATCGTATCAACATCATCCGTTTCACCCTGCCGCCTCTGCGTGAGCGGCGTGAAGATATTCCACTGCTGGTGGAGCGTTTTATTCACCGCATGAACAGTCGCCTTGACCGGGAGATTAAGGGAATCACGCCGGAGGCGATGGCATTACTGCTGGGTCATGATTACCCCGGAAATATCCGTGAACTGGAGAATATTATTGAGCGTGGTTTTGTCCTCTGCCGCGAAGATGAGATTGATGTCCAGCATTTGCCACCGGAGCTTCGCGAGAAGAGCGCAGCCCCCGCCTCCTCCGGTATCCGTTTCGCAGTCCACAACTCCGAGGCGGAGAGTATTGTTGCGGCCCTGGAGAGTAACGGCTGGAACCGCCTCGCCGCTGCCAGAGCACTCGGTGTGCACAAGAGCACGCTTTTCCGCAAAATTAAGAAGTATGGCATCGTCCTGCCGGAAAAGGATGGTCGCACCCGCTGAACCTGTCTGCTCTGAGTCGCTTTCTGCGACTCCTGCTGTCTCACAGAGTCTCTTTTTTGCGACTCTGCTTCTGTCATTTCCCTGTAAAATCAATACGTTCAAGCTGGCACGATCCTTGCTAAATAAAGATAAACCATCAAGGAGCTGTTATGAAACTCGCCATCACCATCTGGGAGACCCGTGTCTCCCCCGTCTTCGACAGTGCCCGGCGACTGTTGCTGGTGGAGCTGGATGAAGGACAGATTGTTCGCCGTACGGGGTATGCCGTCAACGGTTCGCCCTTTGCGGAGGTGGGGCGTCTGCACAAGGAGGAGGGAATAGAGCTGCTCCTCTGCGGTGCTCTCTGTGAGCGTGGACTGCAGCGTTTGCAGGCGGTGGGAATCGAGCTTATTCCCTTTCTCTCCGGTGAAGTAGAGCCTGTGCTGGCAAGTCTCGCGGCAGGGAGAGATCTCGGTTCTTTTGCCATGCCCGGTTGTCTGCGGCAGTGCTGCTGCCGGAAAAGGGCGCAGGCGGCCTGTCCGTGGGATGCAGGGAAGTTGATATTGTAAGGGAACATTGAATACTCGCCCCTCTTCTTTGTGACAGTCAAAAATTTATCCTCCGACAAAGCGAGGAACGAGACGTTGGGGTAAGTGCCAGACTCCGATATCAATCATGGCGGTGGTAAATTTTCTTCTGTGTCTCGAATATGAACGAAATACAAGCTGTTTTAAGGTACCCGCAAGAAAGAAACTCTAAATAATTCAAATGGATGAGAGGAACACCATGAAAATTCTGCTTGTCGAGAAGAACAATACTTTTGCCGACTTCGCTGCGGCTTTCGAAGATCAGACCGAATTGCAGACCTGCACTTCCGTTGCCGAGGCCCTGAGACTGATTGAGGGTGAAACCTTTGATGCTGTCTGTGTCGGTGAAGAGCTGGAGGACGCCAGCGGGCTTGAATTTGCCCATACCCTCACGAGAAAATTCCCCCTTACCAACTGTGCTCTCGTCAGCGGGGACTCTCCCGAAACGTTCCATGAGGAGACCGAAGGGCTGGGGATTCTCATGCAGATAAAACCGAAGCCTGATGCTGCCGAGGCTGCCCGGTTAATAAAAATTTTACGTTCCATTACCGATCTCTTTTAACTTTCAGCGGAGACCCAATGATAATCAGTATAGCCAGTGGCAAGGGAGGCACCGGGAAGACAACCGTTGCTGCCAACCTTGCCCTCAGTTTGCAGGACAGCGGTCTGGTAGAGGATTTCAACCTGCTCGACTGTGATGTCGAGGAACCCAATCTTCACCTTTTCCTTGATCCCGGGGTGGTGACAGAGACCGAGATAACCACCTTTGTTCCGGTGGTTGACCAGGAGAAATGTACCGGGTGCAGAAAGTGTGTCGATATCTGTCGCTTTGCCGCTCTCACCTTTGTGCGTGATAAAGTGCTTGTTTTCCCGGCGCTTTGCCACAGTTGCGGTGGATGCCAGCTCGTTTGTGAATTCGGAGCCATTGGTGACGACAGTCGCAGCCTCGGTGTTGTTGAGTCCGGGGTTGTGAACGGACATGCAATACACAGTGGCCGCATTCGTATCGGCGAGGCGATGTCCCCGCCGCTGATTAAGGCCGTGCGCCGCCACGAGAAGGAGGCGGAGCTGACTATTATTGATGCCCCTCCCGGTACTTCCTGTCCGGTGATTGCGGCGATGCGTGGAGCCGATTTCGTCCTGCTCGTTACTGAGCCGACTCCGTTCGGTTTGCACGACCTGCAGCTCGCGGTGGAGGCGGTCAAGGTGCTCGGGATTCCTGCCGGACTGGTAATCAACCGGGCCGATCTCGGTGACAGCAGGGTACAGGAATATGCAGAGAGAGAAGGACTTGAGATTCTCATGCAGATTCCTTTTGAGCGCCGTTTCGCCGAGGCCTACTCTCGGGGACAGTCAATTGTCGATGTTTCGCCGGAATGGCGGGAAAAATTTCAACGGCTCTATGTGCGCATAGCCGGGATCGTGGAGGCAAAAGCATCATGATACGGGAGATCGTAATTATCAGTGGCAAGGGCGGCACCGGTAAGACCAGTATAGCGGCAGCATTTGCCTCCCTCATGGAAAATGGAGTGCTCTGCGACGCGGATGTGGACGCTGCCAACCTGCACCTTCTACTGAAACCGAAGGTGGTTGAATCGCATTCCTTCATGGGTGGTGGAATTGCTGAAATTCGCAATGAGGATTGCGTGGCCTGTGGCATCTGCCGGGAGGTGTGTAAATTCGATGCGATTTCTGAGGATTATCATGTGGATTCGATCGCCTGTGAGGGCTGCGGTGTCTGTGTCGACATGTGCCCGCAGGAGGCAATTGATTTTCCGATACAGCAGTGTGGAGAATGGTTTCACTCCGAAACTCGTTTCGGGCCGATGATTCACGCTCGACTCGGAATTGCTGAGGAGAACTCCGGTAAACTGGTCAGTCTGGTGCGGCAGCAGGGACGGGAGCTGGCGGAAGCCGAAGGGCGCAATCTGCTGCTCACCGATGGCCCTCCAGGGGTTGGCTGTCCCGTAATCGCTGCCATCGGCGGCGCGGCGGCACTGGTGATTGTCGTTGAACCGACGGTCTCCGGTCTGCACGATATGCAGCGGGTGGCCGAACTGGGCAAACATTTTGGGGTCCCGGGGCTGGTGGCAGTGAACAAGTTCGATCTCAATTTGGAAATGACCGAAAAAATAGAGGCCTGGGCTGTGGATCAAGCGCTCGGACTGGTTGGTCGCATCCCCTTTGATTCCAGCTTTGTCGAGGCAATGGTGGCAGCGGAGAATATCATTGAATTCGCTCCAGAGAGCGATGCCGCGAAGACTGTCCGGGAGATCTGGAAAAAGGTTCTGGCGAGCAAGGCGCTGAATAATATGGGAATCGCTGATCTGCGCTGATTTTTTTTCTGCAGCAGGATAAAAGGATCTCGCAGAATTGACTTTCTGGTTGAAAGCGTTCACTGTGCAGGTTTCCTGCCTGCAGTACAGGCAAAAAATATAACCGGGCGCAGGCCCTCACTGTTAACACAAAAAAGGAGTAGCAACATGGCAAGTTACAAACTGGCGGTACCCTCGGATGGAGAAGGTGGACTTGACGGTCAACGTGCAGGTCACTTCGGACACTGCGACGTCTTCACCCTGATTGATATTGAGGACGGAAAAATCAAAGAAGTGAACCTGCTTGCGAACAAAGAGCATCTTCAGGGGGGCTGCATGGTTCCGGTTCAGCTTCTTGCCAATGCCGGGGTAAATCGTCTGGTGGTTGGCGGTATCGGTATGCGTCCGCTGATGGGCTTCAAAGAAGTGGGCATTGAGGTTTATTACGATGGCGAGCGCCGTGACATTCGTCCGGTAGTTGAGGACATGGCCGCCGACAAACTGCCGCAGATTACGGAAAATCAGGTCTGTGGTGGTGGCGGTCAGTAAGTTTAAAGGATACCTTGAAACAGCTTGTATTTCGTTCATATTCGAGGCTCAGAAGGAAATTTACCGCAGGTATAACTTTGCTGTTGGAGTCTGGTGCTTACCTCGACGTCTCGTTCCTCGCTTTGTCGGAGGATAAATTTTTGACTGCTACAAAGAAGGTGGACGATTATTCGATGTTCCCTGAAGGTACTGGTAAAATGACAGGGGCTTCTTGCCCCTGTTATAAAATTTCTGTTGAATAATAAAGAGGAATGCTATGAAAGTTGCAATTACATCCCAGGGCCCGGAACTCCGCTCTCAGACTGATCCCCGTTTTGGCCGTGCAGCGTGGGTTATTATCATTGATCCCGCAACAAAAGAGTTTGAAGCGGTTGATAACAGTGTCAATGTCAATGCTTTCAAAGGGGCTGGAATCCAGGCTGCAACCCTCATTGCCGACAAGGGGGCAGATGTGCTGATGACTGGTCACTGTGGCCCAAATGCCTTCAACACCCTTAACGCGGCGGGAGTGAAGGTGGTGAACGGCATTACCGGAACCGTCGAAGAGACCCTGGAAAAGTTTATCGCCGGAGGCGCCGAGTATGCCAGTGATGCCAATGTAGAGGGGCACGCTGGTCAGAATCGTTGACGGTCTTCTGCAAAATCCTCTGTTGCCGGTGAAGGACGGGGCGATTTTTAAATTGGTCCCCTGGAATACCTTGTATTTCGTTCATATTCGAGAACCAAAAGAAATTTACCGCAGGTATATTAGTACCGTAGAAATTATTTCCGTGTTTTTTGGGAAAAATTTTGTGAAGGTACTTATCCCGACGTACCGTTCATTACTGATGTTATTGATATCGGAGTCCAGGAGCCTGTCGGAGAAAGCTCTTTTGTCCCATTTCCGTGTTATTGGCGAAAAATTAATGCTCGCAATATTAACTCTATGGCTCCGCTTAATTTCTTGCCAATGCCTTGAACTGAACCAAAATAGCAATTCTCCGACACACTCCTGGCGCTTACCTCGACGTCTCGTTCCTCGCTTTGTCGGAGGATAAGTTTGGCTGTAACGAAGAAGATGGGCGATTATTCAATGTTTCCTGATGTCTCGCCCCGGTAACGAGAACCCATAAAACATAAACAGAGGAGATTCATCATGATTCGACACATCGTCTGGTGGACACTGAAAGATGAGGCTGAGGGGGCAACTGCTGCACAGAACGGTTTGAAGGTTAAAGAGCTGATTGAAGCCCTGAGGGGGAAGATTGATGCCCTTAAATCTGTTGAAGTTTCAGTCAAACTGGCGGCAACAACCACTGTGGATGCTCAGATTGTGTTGCATTCCACCCACGATACAACGGCGGATCTCGCCGCCTACAACAACCATCCCGAGCATCAGAAGATTGTTGGTTTTATCAAAAAAATAGTGAATTCGCGTCAGGCGATCGACTTTGAGGTTTGAGGGTCCCCTGAGGGTTTCTTGAAACATCTTGTATTTCGTTCATATTCGAGGTGCAGGAGGAAATTTACCGCAGCCATATGACTGAGATCAGAGTCCAGCACTTACCTCGACGTCTCGTTCCTCGCTTTGTCGGAGGATAAATTTTTGACTGTAACGAAGAAGATGAGCGCAAAACTGGTTATTCAAGGTGTCCTTGAGTTTCAAGCCCGGGGTAAAAGCTAAGAAAAAGGGTGTCTCCTCTGACGGGGAGACACCCTTTTTTTACTCGAACAGCTGGAAGGTTTATTCGAGATTGTGGAAGACGTTGATATGACTGCTGTCCACCTTGGAGGTCTTTTTGAAGACAACATCTTCAATATCATAAAGATCGACAAGTTTCTGCTCCAGTTTGTGGCGAAACTTCCTGTCCCCCTTCACTCCGACCAGTTTGACCTTTTTCTTATTGATAATTACGACACTGGCGTTGGGACTGGTATCTACCACCAGCGCCTTGATTCCGGCGACCTTCGCTGCCTGACGGAGGTATTTCAGACTCTCCTCTGTCTCTTTGAATTGCGGGAGTTGACACAGACGTGTCAGCATGTTGACGATATCGGGCACCTTCAGGGTGTCGACATTGCAGACGACGTCAAAGAGGCGGGCATCCCACGGGTCGAGTCCGTAGAGCTGCATGCCCCATTTGCGGCGCTCTTCATCGTCGCTCTGCAGATTGGAGTAGGCGGTGTACTGTGAGCAGCTTTCCCGCTCCATCTCATCAAGAACCCGGTCTTCCATGCGTGCGTTTACCTTTACCTTGAGGACATTGGGCATTTCCCGAAGCAGGAAATGGCCGGCGAGTCCGTGGTAGACCACATTGCCTTTGGATATGTGGGAAAGGAAGGCAGATTTAAAATAGGCAAAGTAGCGCTCCTTGCCGTGGCTGAAACGCTCCAGTACCGAGGGCGCATCGTGCAGTGCCTTGACCAGTTTGATCTCAGGAATATTGAAGCGGTCGGATGCTTCCAGCAGGATATCCCGCGAAAGACACTCGCAGCCAAGTGCCTCGGCCAGCCCTTCAGCGACCTCTTTCCCTTTGTTATAGGAACCTCGTGCTATGGTGACAATGGACATTTTACACCTCCCATGTGAATTAGTTTATCTGCCCACAATACTTGAAGCACCATGAAAATGAAAGCAAAAGACGGATTGCAGGGCTGTGGCGATTCCTGTAAAAAGAGCGGACAGTCAATACTTGAAAGTCGTGTTAAAGGATAAGGAAAATGAAGAAAGAGAACAGACCGGTTATCGGTATTACCACCTGCATAATGGCACATTCGCAAAAAAGGTACGCGGCGGTCAGTGACGGGTATATACGCTCTGTGCATGAGGCGGGGGGGCTCACCATGCTGCTGCCGATGGTTTGCGATCCCGATGTCCTTGGTTCTTACCTCAAGTTGATTGACGGATTGCTGCTCACCGGAGGCAATGAGGAGATCAGCCCGCAACTCTACGGGGAGGATCCGATGTGCAATGTGGACTGCATCAATTCCGAACGCGACTCCTGCGAGAGCCAGCTCCTGCAGCTTGCTGTGGCGTGTGGCATGCCTGTCCTCGGGATTTGTCGCGGAATGCAGCTCATGAACGTGGCAGGTGGCGGGACTCTCTATCAGGATATCTTCAGTCAGCTGGAGCACCCTCTCGGGCACATGCCAAAAGCCATGCCCGTGGATGCGCTTTATCATCGAGTAAAGCTGCTGGAAGCTTCTATTCTGCGGAGAATTTTCGGGACGGAGACGTTGATGGTCAATTCCTTTCACCACCAGGCGGTAAAACGGGTTGCGGACAGCTTCATTGTTACGGCCCGCGCGGAAGACGGCATCATAGAGGCGATTGAACACAAAGAACATCCCTTCGCGGTGGGAGTGCAATGGCATCCAGAGGATCTGACCCGTAAGCATCGTCATTTCTTGAGACTTTTTGAAACTTTTGTCGAGGTCGCAGGTGATAGAAACGAGTGAGGTCTCAGTCGTTGTTGACCTTCTCGCGCAATTCCTTGCCGACTTTGAAAAAAGGAAGTTTTTTGGGCTGGACGGTAATTTTTTTGCCAGTCTTGGGGTTACGGCCTTCGTAGGCCTCATACTCCTTGATGACAAAACTGCCGAAGCCGCGAATTTCAATACTGTCACCATCGGAGAGGGCCTCCGTCATTCGCTCAAGGATTGTGTTGCAGATAGCCGTCGCCTCCCGTTGCGGAAGATTGAGCGTTTCGGAAAGGTGTTCGATCAATTCTGACTTATTCATTTTCGACTCCAGTAAATACCGGCTGGAAGAAATCTTGAAGAATGATCATTTTCAGCCATCGTTACCCTTGAAGAGCACTGAGCCCACGCTTTTTATTGCACTGCGTGGCCCGGATTTAAGTAAAAATTTTTACGTATTCAAGGTCTCCTCTCAATCGGCAATCGATCGAAACAGGGGTGAAAATGTCCGTCTGATTTTTTCACCAGTATTCATCACCCAAAACGGAGACAAGGCGGTTAAAGTCTGTCCTGAAAAAATGCCTCTTAAGATGGGCAGAGTCTGTTCAGACGACTGTAACGATACTGAAATTTGTGGACTGTACAGTCCTGCCGGCTGGTCGTGTGGGGAATGAGATATCTATATAATATTATGGTATATTTATTGTGAGTATCAAGATTTAAATAAATCAGGAATCCACCATTTTGTAAAGAGAATTTTATAAAAAAATCTTTTCTAAATCTACGGAGTTCAGTCGCCTCCATGCTCCCTTTTTCAGGCCGTCGAGAGTGAGACGTCCGTAAGCTGTCCTTTTCAGGAGGAGTACTGGATGGCCGATGTGGGTACACATTTTCTTTACCTGACGTTTACGGCCCTCATGCAGCGTCAGCTCCAGCACTGCACTGTTTTCCCGTTGTTCCACCAGGCGCACCTTTGCCGGTGCGGTCAGTTTCCCCTCAATCTCTACCCCCCGCTCAAGCTGTCGCAGTGCCGCTGCCGTCGGCTGACCTTTGACCAGTGCCTCGTAGCGTTTCTTCGTGTGCAGACTGGGGTGCTGAATGCGCTGGGCGAGACTTCCGTCATTGGTGAGAAGGAGTGCTCCCTCGGTGTCGAGGTCGAGGCGTCCCACCGGAAAGATCCTGGTCTTCACTCCCCTGAGAAGGGAGGTGACGGTGGGACGTCCCTGGGGGTCAGAGAGGGTCGTGATGTAACCGGCGGGCTTGTTGAGCAGGTAGTATTCAAACTCTTCCTCAAGGGTGAGCAGGCGACCGTTGAAGGTCACCTTATTCTCCTCTCCCACGGAAACGCCCATCTCGGTGACGACCTGTCCATCCACAGTCACCCGTCCGGCGGCGATATGCTCCTCAGCCTTTCGCCGTGAACAGACCCCGCAGCGGGCGAGGAATTTCTGCAATCGCATTTTCTCCATCAGGGTCTCCATTGCGGGGGAATCATTTTATTATAGCGACTGTCGACCAGCGCTTTCGTTTCCGGGTCTACCTCAAGCACATCGGTGTACCAGGGCTTCAGGCGGCTGTCGATGACTATCGGGGGCTCAAGGCCGATGTGGAAACGATTGACGGCGGAGGCTTTGGCATGGATATCTGCCGCTGGCTCAAAGCGGGTAAAGAAGGTCCAGAGGAACTCCTGCATTGAGCATGTTGCCTCGCGTGTGTTGTCTACCAGCAATACAAAAGGCCAGTCACCCAGTCCGCTGTATTCGGCGAGTTCCCGGGCGAGATCGGGGCGTTCTTTCCATGTGACCCCCTGCACAACGAGGGTGCCCGGCAGAAAGACCTTTGCCTGAGAGCAGCCGGAGGGCAGCTCCCCATGAAATTCCTGCGGCAGCTCGCGGCGCTTTTCCCGGCCCAGTCCCATTAACAGTGCCTTGGAGCCCTTGTTGACTGAAGGACCTGTATAATCAAGGGTGTCCATGGAAGTGTTATCAAAAATGAAAAGGTCGCGTTTCCAGTCTGCCCGTTCGAGGATGTGGGGCCAGAATGTCGCGAAATCAGTGAGATCAACATTGCCATCAGTGGTTATGAGAAATTTACTCAGGGAAAGCTGCCCTTCGCCGAGAATACGCAGGCTGTTGGCGAAGGCCTCGCGGGGGTAACGATTCTCCACCCTCGCAATGGCGAGGCAATGGAATCCGGCCTCTCCGCTGGTCTTCAACTCCTTCACACCCTTCATTACCAGGGGAAAAAGTGGTGAAAGCAGATCCTGGAGGTAGTCGCCGAGCAGGAAATCTTCCTGTTTCGGCCGACCGACCACGGTAGCCGGATAGATGGCCCCCTTGCGGTGGTAGATATGGCTGATCTGGAAGACCGGATACTCGTGCTGCAGGGAGTTGTAGCCGTAGTGATCGCCAAAGGGCCCCTCGGGGCGGCGCAGGAATGGCGGAACCTTTCCCTTGATGGCAAACTCGGTGCGGGCGATGAGGCGGTGGCAGGCGTCCCGGGGGTCGGTGGCCATCTCCAGTTTGTCGCCCATCACCATGGAGGCGAGCAGCAGTTCCGGCAGGTCCTCCGGGAGCGGGGCGATTGCTGCCAGCATGAGTGCCGGCGGGCCGCCGAGGAAGAGGGAGAGAGGCAGTGCTTCACCACGTTTTTCCGCCTCGTGATAATGGTAGCCGCCGCCTTTGTGAATCTGCCAGTGGATTCCGGTCTCGCTGTCGCTGAAGCGTTGAATGCGATACATCCCGAGGTTGTGTCCACGGCCGTCTGGATGTTCGGTGTAGACCAGTGGCAGGGTGACAAAGGGACCGGCATCGCTGTGCCATGAAGTGAGCAGGGGCAGGGTGGAGAGCATGGGTGGCTGCTGCACGCACTCCATCACCGGAGGAACAGTGATGTCTTTCAATCCGATCTTTATGGCGTCGGTGAGGAGTCTGCGGCTTTCCCACAGGGTGGAGAGGGTCGGGGGCATGGAGTGTTCCACCAGGTGGACCACGTCCTTCACAAACTGCTGTGGTTTGCCGCCGAAGGCCAGTTCTATACGTTTTGCCGTGCCGAACAAATTGGTTACCACAGGAAATTGAGAACCCTTGACTCTGGTGAAAAGGAGGGCGGGGCCTCCGGCGGCGATGACCCTGCGATGGATCTCGGCGATCTCAAGACGGGGGTCAACTTCCTGCTCAATAACAAGAAGTTGATTCTCCTTTTGCAGCAAATTAAGGAAATCTCGTAAGTCGTGCAGTTTCTGTTTTTGCATGGTACACTCCAGTGTTAAGTGGAAAAATCGAGCCGGGGTTTTCTTTGATCTGCTGCCTGAAATAACGGGAAACTGAAACAATCGATCTCTCTGCTGATTCTTTTGTTGTGTTTTGAAAATTATCATCGCAATACCAGCGAAATGATTGCGGGGACTTGTCGTATTTCTCAGCCGTTCTCGAAATTTCTGACTTTTCAAGATATCCTGGTGGGAATTTTGCGCAGGACGTTGAGCAGATAGTAGAGTGTTTTGCTCCCGTCGTCAAACAAAGGCAACCTTTATTCTTCTTCAGGGAAAAAGGTTTTCTGTACCGGTTTCCTGCGGACACTTTTACAAACGCCCCACAATCAAAGCGGGGGAGGGGGTGAAATGAGTGATGTGATACCTTCTGAGCGTGAATTTGCGCCGTCCCGGCCATCCCCTATCTGTGATCTTTGGAATATTATGAGCGAGACAGCGAAAACCCAGGGCAACGATCTCCACGATATCTGGATGGTGAGTCGGGAATATGGTGAACTGGCCGGTGCAGGTGGCGTGAAGGATGTGGTTTTTCAGCTGGCAAAAGCCCTGGCTCGTTCGGGTGAACGGCGAGTGAGTGTCATCTTGCCGCGTTATGGCTTCATGGCCCCCGAAGTTGAAGGCTTCCAGACGGTGAAGGATCCCATCTGTCCCAATCAGGAGCTGGTGCTTTTCATCCACATGGACCTGCCGAAACAGCCTGTGCGTGAGGGGGTTCGCTTCTATACGAAGGAAGAGAACGGGGTCAAAATCTACCTGGTCGAGGGAGAGCGGTTTCGCGAAAAGCACAGTGTCTATACCTATACAGACGAGGAAGAGAAGTCTGTGGCCTGGAAGAGGGCTTCTGAAGGACATGCGGATTACTTTGCCATGAATGTGTTGTTGCAGAAGGCGACTCTTGATCTGCTTATTGCCCTTGGTGTTCGGCCGGACATTATCCACTGTCATGATGGACACACGGCTCTGCTGCCAGCCATGATACGTGAAATTGCCGGCTACAAGACCTATTTTCGCGGGACTGCGGCAGTTGTCACCGTGCATAACGCCGGTCGCGGCTACCATCAGGAAATTGCCGACCTGCCTTTTGCCGCTGCGGTGAGCGGGCTGCCCGCGCAGGTGATTGACGACAACCGTCTCGAAAATAAATTTGACCCGCTGCTGGTTGCCTCGAGTTACTCAGCGGTAAACACGGTGAGTGAGAATTACGCCCGTGAGCTGATGGATACTGACAGCGACTATATGACCGGCTGGTTCGGGCATACTCTCAGGGCGCGTAACATCGTTCTGCACGGGATCACCAATGGCATTGATCCGGAGCTCTATAATCCGGAGAGTTTTGCTGGCGGGGATCCGGCTTTCACCTACGACCCTGCCGACAAAGAAGATGATCTTCACGGCAAGGCTCGCTGTCGCCGCGAACTGTTGCTGATGCTGGAACAGGGGCTGAACGGTACACTTCATCAGCATGGCACCCTTGCACAACTGGAGAATGCAAATATCTTTACGTTTGTAGGGCGCATTAACAATGACAAAGGGGTGGATTCCCTTATTACAGTACTGCCGACTCTGCTGCAGCGACACCCGGACTGCCAGGTACTGATGCTCGGGAACGGGGATGTCGGCCTTGAGGAGCAGCTTGCGTTCAACGCTGAACAGCCGGAAGTTGCCGGGCGTTTCTGCTTTCTTGACGGGTACGACCCCGATATTGGCAGGCTGATTTTCGCGACAGGGGATTTTTTCATGATTCCTTCGCGCTTTGAGCCCTGTGGTCTGACCGACTTTATAGCACAGCTCTACGGGAACATTCCCATCGTCCGTCATGTCGGCGGGCTGGTGAAGGTGAAAGATGGTGAGACCGGGCTGGCTTATTCCGGCATCTCAATGGAATCACTGCTTGAAGCCCTTGAACGGGCGATTGCCCTTTCTGCAGAAGAACGGAGGAAGATTCAGTATCAGGCGGTGCAGGAGATCTATTCACACTATACCTGGGATGAGGTGATGAAAAAGTATCTCTCCTTCTATGCCGAGAGCAGCACGCGACAGATCAACTGTACAAAGAAATAAGGGTCCCTTGAAGAAACGGCTTCGGAGTGTCACTGGAATCAGCGAGCCACTGCGGGGGCTGCATCGAGGGGCAGCAGTATTGAAATGACACAACGTAAAAAAGGAGAGTATTATGTCAATTAGAATAGGTATTAATGGCTTTGGCCGTATCGGTCGTAATATGTATCGTGCAATGACTTCCGATCCGGCCTTCGCTGATATTGAAATTGTCCATGTAAACGATCTTACCGATAATGCAACCCTTGCCTATCTGCTGAAGTATGACTCCAACATGGGCCGCTCCGGGTATGATGTCAGCGCGGACAGTGAAGGGATGACTGTCGATGGCAAGCGGATTTCCATCAGTGCCCATCGTAATCCGGCAGATATCCCGTGGGGAGACCTTGGGGTCGATTATGTTGCCGAGTGCACCGGTTTCTTCCGTGATGCCGATACCGCTCAGGCGCATCTAGATGCAGGTGCAAAGAAGGTCGTTATCTCCGCTCCTGCCAAGGGCAGCGTGAAGACCTTTGTCATGGGCGTTAACGAAGATGAGTATGATGCTACTCAGCATCACATTGTCTCCAACGCCTCCTGTACGACAAACTGCCTTGCTCCCTTCGCCAAGGTTATCCTTGACAACTTTGGTATTGAGCGCGGGTTGATGACCACTATTCATTCCTATACAGGTGACCAGCGTCTCCTTGACGCACCGCACAGTGACCATCGCCGTGCCCGTGCCGCAGCTCTCTCCATGATTCCGACCAAGACCGGCGCTGCCGCTGCTGTCTCTCTCGTCATTCCGGAATTGAAAGGGAAATTTGACGGCCTTGCCGTTCGTGTCCCCACTCCGACTGTCTCCATTGTCGACCTCGTTGTGGAAGTCAGCCGTGAGACCTCTGTGGATGAAGTTAACGCAGCACTTAAAGCCGCCGAGAGCCGCTACCTCGGATTTTGCGAAGAGCCGCTGGTTTCCATCGACTTTAAAGGTGATCCCCGCAGTTCTATCGTGGATGCACAGTCCACCAAGGTCATTGGTTCCACGGTGAAGATTCTCAGCTGGTACGACAACGAGTGGGGGTACTCCAACCGTATGCTCGATCTGATCTGCCACATGGATTCGAACAAGGCACTCTGATATTCAGCTTTTCTTCAGGCGCAGGGGTGGCGTGGAGAGCCTTGTATTTCGTTCATCTTCGAGGCACAGGAGAAAATTTGCCACAGGCATGGCAGTGCCCTGGGAATTATGTCCGTGTTTTTTGAAAAGAATTTCGTGAAGGTGCTTATACCGTCTAGCATCGGTGTGATTTATATCGGAGCCCAGCACCTGCCTCGACGTCTCGTTCCTCGCTTTGTTGGAGGATAAAATTTTTACTGTACGAAGAAGATGGGTGATTATTCGATGTTCCCGTAAGACTCCCCTGCAGAAAGACCCCGTTGCACTTGTGTGCAACGGGGTCTTTCTGCTTTTTCATTGTGTGATCGTAACCTTACTGGCCGGTTTGTGGTAAAGTTGTACAAACAGAAAAACTTCCCCTCTGCGGGAAGAAGAACAGCGGAGATCACCATGGACAACGAAGTAAAAATTATTGAATCCGACGCCCTGCGGGCCAATCTTATTGAGACTTCCATCAAGGTGGAGATTCCAGATGAGTACAACGTTTTGCTCAAGGTGGTTGAGAACTTCAAGGGATTGGAGGCGAGTCTGCAAAATCTTCTCGTCGAGATCTGCCACCCATATCACAACTGGCAGATGGTATTGCCCCATCTGCGGAGTTTTGTGCTGAAAAATGTTCACCACTACCTCTCCAGTGAAGAGGGGCCACAATGCATTCACCTCTTCTCTGGTTTTTTTCTGGAAGCACTCTTTGGTGAACGGCGCAATCCGCAGGTTTCCTCCGAGGTGGTTGCGGCGCTGATGGTCTGGCTGGAGAAGATGCTGTCAAAAATCGAGCCGAAGGATGTCGCTCGTTTCGCCTCAGTGATTGCGGAGATATTTCATGATCTTCAGGCGCTCGGCATTACCGAGCCAGCGCTGCTGCAGCAGTTTTCCCAGAGTCCTCACACCGTGAAAAAACTGGCTCCCCTGTTGAAAAAGATGCAGAAATCCTGTCCCGATTTCATGCTTGACAGCTATTATGAATTCCTTCGGGCAACCCTGCTGGAGTGTTACGACTACTGGCTGCACGAGGATGACCCGATGAGCTGGTTCCTTGAAAAATGCTCTATCGAGGAGAGGGATTTTGGCGCTTCCCATCTCTTTGTGAAGATTTCTCATGAGAGTCTGGGCAAGTGGCGTGAGCGTGTGGAAAGGGGTGAGCTTGAGCCGCTTGATGATCTGCTGGACCATATTGATATCGTCCGCCAATATCGTGTGATTCCCAGTCAGGGAATGGCTGAAGGGGGCTTCCAGGCGAGCGATTTGGATGATTTCGAGGAGAATCGCAAGCTGCTCTTCCTCTTTAAAATCATGGATACCACCGGCCTCTCGCTGATCCATGAGGAGACCCTGCGGGAGATCAATCGCAGCCTTGTCAGCCTCATCCGCCAGCAGAGCTTTGAACAGATTGAGGAGTTCCTGCTCACCGCGTTCCAGCTGCTCAAGGCCAACGTACGCAAATATCCGCACACCTCCCTGCAGTGCATTCAGGTTATCGGGGATGAAATTTTCGACCGCGGCAACAGCCGCATGGTGGAGGCTTTCCTCTTCGGTGTGGTGCGTTTTGGTTTCCAGCATGCGGGGGTGGCGGGCGTGGATGACAACTGGCAGCCGCTGGTTAACCCGGCTCATCTGGCCAATATCCGTGTCTGGCTGCATCTTATTATGCGCGAGCCGAAATGGTGTGGCACGCTTTTTTCCGCGCTGATTATCCACCTCAAACTCTCGGGCACCTGCGTCAAGGATACCGACCTTTTCCAGCGGGATATCACCAGCCTGCTTAACCATCCCATTGAGCCGATCTACAACCTCAGCAAGCAGTTTACCAAACTGATGCCGGTTTTTTTTAACGAGATCGGTTCAGAGGGGGAATTGCGGGATGTCAGTACCGAACTCGACGAGATTCATCATCGTAAAGACTTGCTTATTCACTTTTTGCGCAAGCAGGGACATGTGGAAAGTTCCAACCTGATTGTCGATTTTACCCAGGCGATTCTCAAGTTCTGGCATCTCCGGGACAAGACGTTGATCATTCCCTATGTTCCCGAGGATATCTATTTACAGATTGTCACCAGTGGGGCGCTGGTTGATGACCTCTACATCCTCAGCGATCGACTGTGGAGTGAATTCAAGGTTCGTCATGTACACGATATCCTTGACATAAAGGACAAAGATCTGCAAGCCTGGCTGGCGAAGCAGAGCGACTGCAATGCTGGAGAGGTGCGTCGTTTTGAGTTGATGCTGCGCATGTATGCCCTGCTCAACCGCAAGTACAAACTGGGTTTTAGCCAGCTGCGCGGAGAGATCAACCTTGTGGTACAGGACAGCTTCCCCGAACTGCATTCCCTGCCGGAACAACTTGACGAAACGGACACTGAGAAGATCCTTGGTTCTCTGCTCGGGGCGCTGGAGAGCCTGAAAGAGACCATCCTTTCGCCAAAGAAATTTGAGGTCCGGGAAGATATCTACTACAAGCGTCACATCGCCGTGGACATTCCCTCGGTCTATGGGCGCTACCGGGAGAAAAAGTTTGATGCCCTCAGCCTCTCTTTTCGTCTGGAAAAGCTGGCCAATCTCTATCTCGAGAAGTTGCCGGAGACCCTCAATCTCTCCATTATCACCCAGGCGACTTTCTACAATATTGCCCGCTGTATTCGCCTCTACATGCGCGCTCTTTCCATCGACGGGATCAGCTCGCGGCGGCTCACCATCCAGCTTAATCTGCTGGAGAGTTCGTTGAAGGTGAGGCGTTTCTCCTACACCCAGTATCTCGACATCCTGCGCGGCATGAGTGAGGGCGTAAAGGATATCATCTACTCCTACTACACCAATATTCACCAGAATAACCTGTCAATTATCATCCCGCAGATTGGCAGTGTGAACATCCTTACCAAGTTTGAAGGGCTGTATGACGAGGACGATATGGCGGCGACCATCCCTCGCCTCTCCGAGGTCTTTATGCGGGAGCTGATTGCCTCAACCTTCGGTCTGCAGCATCTCGACAACTTTATCCTGCGCATCCTGCAGACCCTCGAAAACCAGAAGAACCTGCTTGACGGGGAGAAACTTGATATTCTTATGAGCTACAATCCGGAGAAGGCCATCTCCCTGATGCACAGGCCCAATCCCTATACCGACGACCTCATTCACCTCGGCAATAAAGGTTACAATCTGGTGAATATTTCACGTCTCGGCAAGCAGGTCCCGGCGGCATTCATTATCACCACAGAAATTTTCCGCTGTCAGGAAGTGGTGTTCAGCTACCGGCGGACCCGTGATGAGTTCATGCAGCGGGTGCGCAATGCCCTCAACGAAGTGGAGCATGTGACCGGGCGGACCTTCGGCAGTGCCGAGAATCCACTGCTGCTTTCGGTGCGTTCTGGTGGTTCCATCTCCATGCCGGGGATGATGGCCACCATCCACGATGTCGGTCTCAATGAGGATATTATTGAAGAGTATGTGGCGAAGAACGGCAACGCCTACCTGGCGTGGGACAACTACCGCCGTTTTGTGCAGAGTTGGGGGATGATTTCCGGCATGGAGCGGGAAGATTTCCAGAGCCTGATGAATGCCGCCAAGGCGGATTACGGCGTGGGGTTGAAACGGGAGTTCTCCAAGGCGCAGATGAAGGAGCTGGCGCTGGCCTACCGCGACCTCACCCGCCGTCGCAGTATCTCTATCCCGGAGGATCCCTGGCTGCAGCTTATCAATGCCATTGAACTGGTGCTGGAGAGCTGGAACACGGAGAAGGCGGTGGAGTTCCGCCACATCATGGATGTCTCCGATTCCTGGGGGACAGCCGTCATTGTGCAGACCATGGTGCTCGGGAACAGAAGTCAGGAGTCCGGTGCGGGTGTGGTTTTCACTGCTCACCCCTACCGCAAGGTGCAGCGGGTGGCGCTGTGGGGTGACTATGCCTTTGGCGATCAGGGCGAGGATATTGTCAGCGGGCTGGTTTCCAGCTGTGCCATCTCTGTAGAGCAGGCACAGCTGGACGGCCGCTCGGTGGAGGATTCTCTGGAACGACGTTTCCCCGCCATTTACAAGGCACTGCTGGTAACCTCCCGTGAACTGGTCTATGATAATCACTGGAATCCGCAGGAGATTGAATTCACCTTCGAGAGTCCTGAGGCAAAAGACCTCTATTACCTGCAGACGCGGGACATGATCACCATCAAAAAGCAGGAGCATCTCAACGTCTTTGTCGAGAAAGAGCCTGGAGAGCTGGAGGCTGCGTGGATCGGAAGCGGGGTGGGGGTCTCCGGTTCAGCCCTTTCCGGACGGGCGGTCTTTTCTGAGGAGGATATTGCCGTAATTCGTCTCAAGGACAAGGGTTCACCGCTGATTCTTATTCGTCAGGATACGGTGCCGGAGGATATCAAGATGATCTCTCTCGCTCAGGGGCTGCTCACCGCGAGGGGGGGGCAGACTTCCCATGCCTCTGTGGTTGCTGTGCGGCTTGAAAAGTGTTGTGTGGTAGGTTGTCGCAGTATGAAGGTTTTCGACATGGAAGGGTGGTGTGAGCTGGATGGCGAGCGAATCAATCGCGGGGATCATGTTTCTATCGATGGTCGTACCGGACAAGTGCTTAAAGGTGAACATGCGATCCGCGAAGAGTATCACATCATGCCTCTGTAAGCTGGTTCAGGCAGAGGGCTGGCGGCAAGAGAAAAACGCCCGGTTGAGTATTCAACCGGGCGTTTTTTTTATTTTGCGGAAATCGCACCCCGCTTTTTTTTCCGTTCCTCGGCAATACAGGCCGCGGCCGTGAAGAGAACGTCGGTGGAGGAGTTAAGCCCGGTTTCGCAGGAGTCCTGGATGACGCCGATGATGAAACCTGCGGCCACTACCTTTGTGGAGATATCCGGATCAATCTGAAAAAGACTGCAGGCCATGGGAATCAGCAACAGCGAACCACCCGGAACGCCGGAGGAGCCGCAGGCACCGACTGCGGCCAGGACACTGAGCATCAGTGCCATCATCGGGCTGACCTGCATGTGCAGGGTATGGACCGCCGCGAGGGAGAGGACTGTGATCGTCACCGCCGCTCCCGCCATGTTGATGGTCGCTCCGAGTGGAATGGAGATGGAATATGTGTCACGGGGGAGGCCGAGTTTTCTGCACAGGGACATATTCACCGGAATATTGGCCGCCGAACTGCGGGTGAAGAAGGCGGTGATACCGCTCTCAAAAAGACAGGTGAAGACCAGCGGGTAGGGATTGCTGCGGATCTTCCAAAAGACGATCAGCGGGTTGAGCACGAAGGCGACAAAGGCCATGGAGCCAACGAGAACGAGGAGCAGTCGGCCATAGTTGGCCAGTTCGCTAAAGCCGGTGGAGGCCGTTACCGAAGCGACGATGCCAAAGATGCCGATGGGGGCGAGTTTGATAACCCAGCTCACCACCTGGGCAATTGCGTCGGAGCAGTCGCCGAGGAACTGGATGGTGCTTTCAGCGCGGCCGCGCAGGGCGATGCCGAGGAGGATTGCCCAGGTGAGGATGCCGATGTAGTTGCTTTGAGCAACAGCGTCCACAGGATTAACAACAGCTTTCATCATGAGAGTCTTAAGCACCTCAATTAGATTGGCTGGCGGGGTCTGGGTCAGGTCGCCGGTGGCGAGGGCGAGTTCGGTGGGAAAGAGAAAACTGGCAACCACTGCAGTGAAAGAGGCTGCCAGAGTGCCGAGGATGTAGAGCATGATAATCGGTTTAATGAACGCCTCGGAGTCGGTCTGATGGCGGGAAATGGCCGCTGTGATAAGCGCGAAGACCAGTATCGGGGCGACTGCCTTCAGGCCGCCGATGAAAAAGGTGCCGAGGATAGCGGTTTTGATGGCAACTGCGGGAGCCAGCCAGGCGAGCAGGATGCCGAGTCCGAGTCCGACGATAATCTGAGTAACCAGACTCCCTCGAAGGTATCTTTTCAGAAGTTCACTAATCATGGTTTGTCCTTGTTGTTGAAGGGGTTCATTCCTTTAATGTACAGGCAGAGATGTGCATGTATTTGATTCTTAACACAATCCTGTTATTTTAGAGAAAATGTTGAGACTGTCAACCGACAAGACGGCCCGGAGGTCTTATTTCCCTTGAGTTCCATAGAACACAAGAACTGGTACCTTGAAACGGCTTGTATCTCGTTCATATTCGAGATGTAGAAGAAAATTTATCGCAGGTATAGCTTTGATATCGGAGTCTGGCACTTACCTCGACGTCTCGTTCCTCGCTTTTTCGGGGGATAAATTTTTGATTGTACGAAGAAGACGGGCGAAAGACTGCTTTCTGGATGTTCCCTGATAAAATATATTATAATCAGTCAATATGAGTATTTTGCAAAGGGGGCATATGAACAAAAAAAGAAAAACATCCGATTTAAGGCTCTGTTAGAGGGAAAACCGATGGGGGAAAAGAGGTCTTCGATGGGAGGGAAAAACTAATTATTCCTTGAATTACGGGGAAAAGGAGCGAATTCCCTTCACCTGTTTCCCGACAACGTATTAGCACCCGGGGACCTTGAAACAGCTTGTATTTCGTTCATATTCGAGGCACAGGAGGAAATTTACCGCAGGATAACTTTGATTTGATATCGGAGTCTGGCGCTTGCCTCGACGTCTCGTTCCTCGCTTTGTCGGAGGATAATTTTTTGACTGTCATGAAGGGGATGGGCGATTATTCAAGGTCCCCACCTGCGGGAAGGATCTCTCTTCGGGTTATTCTAACACTGCAGGGCAAAACAGATTGTGCATTTTCCGAATCAGTTCGACGACGCGTTTGTCACTGATGAAGTTGAAGATAAAGTTTGCATCCTTGCGAAAATCTATAATGCCCTGATTCCGCAGGACTCCAAGGTGCTGAGAGACATTGGCATTGGTGGTTTTAACCTGTTCACGGATCTCTCCGACGGTGAGTTCGCGGTCCTGCAGCAAACAAAGGATCTTCAGGCGGATGGGATGGGACATGGCTTTTAATAATTGGGAGACAAGTTCAATCTCCTCGTCAATCATGGTCGTTTCGTCGTGGGTTGTCCCGGATGAGAGAGCAACAGACTGTTCAAGAGTTGACATTATGGCAAGCCTGAAGGAAAAAGTGGGTAAAAGTAAAAATTAAATACGTGGGGAGGTGTACAAATAATTGATAATTATAAATTATACACGTCATAAAAAATCTTGAGAAGTACTTTCGTGTGTGAGAAGGGATCGAAAATAAAAAAAGTCCACCTTTTGGGCACGGACTTGAATTGCGACACAAAAAAGAGTCTACTGAGAGATCAACATTCATTTTAGGGCTACTGTCTGCTTTACAGATTCACAACTGTTTACGTTGATAAAAATATAAATTAAAAGGGGAAAAGATGATACCAGAGAACCTTGATCCGGCGCATCTCTGCCTTGCAGTTGTTGACCTTCAAACGCGATTGATGGAGGTTATTCACCGGGCGGACGAAACAGCGGGGGCGGCTGCACTGATGGTGCGCTGTGCCCGGGAACTGAAGGTGAAGACTCTCGCCCTTACCCAGTATCGCAAGGGGCTCGGGGCGTACGTGCCGGAACTTGAAGAGCTGCTTGCCGATACCCCGCAGTATGACAAAACCGCGTTCAACCTGCTTGCAGTGGAGAGCGTGGCCCAGGAGATTGCGGCTCGGCCGGAGCTGGATACCTTTGTCCTGGTCGGTGTCGAGACGCATATTTGTATCTGGCAGTCTGCGCTGGCTTTGCTGGGTGCCGGTAAGCAGGTTTGGGTCTTGTCCGATGCAGTCTCCTCGCGGAGAGAAGAGGATCATCGGGAGGCGCTTCTCCAACTTCGTGCGGCGGGGGCGATCGTGGGGCCGACCGAGATGCTCATTTACTCCCTGCTCGGCAGAGCAGGAACACCGGAGTTTAAGAAGATTCATTCTCTTATCACCGCTTGATTATCACCTGAACTACACTGAATAACGCGCCTGACTGTGCGCACAATAAAGAGCAACAAGCAGAGAAAATTATGAAAGGAAACGACATTCGCAATTTGTTCTGGCAGTATTTTGAAGAGAAAGGTCACACTCGTGTGGACAGTTCTTCTCTCGTTCCCGCAGACGACCCGACACTGCTCTTTACCAATGCAGGGATGGTGCAGTTTAAGCGGGTTTTCATGGGCGATGAGAAGAGACCCTACACCCGCGCTGTCACCAGCCAGCGCTGTGTCCGGGCCGGTGGCAAGCACAACGACCTTGAAAACGTTGGCTATACAGCCCGCCATCATACCTTTTTCGAGATGCTCGGCAACTTTTCCTTCGGGGACTATTTCAAGGAGGATGCCATTCGTTTCGCCTGGGACTTTCTCACTGTGAAACTCGGCCTTGATCCCAAAGATCTCTGGGTGACCATCTACGATGACGACGATGAGGCCGAAGAGTTGTGGAAGAAGATGGAGACGTTGCCGAAGGGCCGCATTGTACGCATGGGAGAGAAGGATAACTTCTGGGCCATGGGCGATACCGGACCCTGCGGCCCCTGTTCTGAGATCCATATAGATCAGGGACCCGACGCCGCTACATGTGGCAGCCGTGACTGCAAAATCGGCTGTGACTGTGACCGTTATCTGGAGCTGTGGAACCTGGTCTTCATGCAGTATAATCGTGATGAGTCCGGGAAACTGACCCTCCTGCCCAAACCGAGTATCGACACGGGTATGGGGCTGGAGCGTATCGCTGCCGTGCTGCAGGGTAAGCAGAACAACTACGATACAGACCTCTTCGCGCCCATTCTTCATCGTCTTGAGGAGCTTTCTGGGCGGAAATACGGGGTGGATAAAGGTGATGATGTGGCCATGCGGGTTATTGCTGACCATGCCCGTGCCACCACCTTCCTTGTTGCAGACGGAGTCCTGCCCTCCAATGAGGGACGGGGTTACGTTCTGCGGCGTATCATGCGACGGGCGGTTCGTTACGGTAAGGCGCTGGGGCTGGACAGACCCTTTCTTTACGATGTGGTGAAGGTTGTCATTGAGGAGATGAAGGGTGCCTTTCCCCATGTCGTTGACGCTGAGACCCTTCTGAAGAAGGTCACCAGCAACGAGGAGGAGCGCTTTAGCGAGACCCTCGAAAAAGGACTGGCTCTGCTCTCTGAGGAGATTGGCAGACTCGGTGCGGATCAAATTATTTCCGGGATCTTTATTTTTAAACTCTACGATACCTTTGGTTTCCCTTTTGATATCGTGCGTGATATCGCCCTTGAGCGTGGGCTGGGTTTCGATGAAGCAGGCTTTGAGGCAGAGATGGCCCGGCAGCGTAAACAATCGCGTCAATCGCGAAAAGGGGAAAGTGTCAAGTTGCAGGGGGACGGGGTGAAGAGTATTGCCGAGATGGGCGTACGCACCGTTTTTATCGGTTATGAAGAGAAGTGTGGTAACGGCCGTGTACTCGGTCTGCTGGACGCGGATGGTGAGCGGGTGAAGAGCCTCGTCACTGGGGCGCGCGGTCGTCTCTTTGTTGATAAAACACCCTTTTATGCGGAGTCCGGTGGCCAGTCCGCCGACCACGGTGAGGTCTTCTGGCAGGGCGGTCATGCCCTGGTCAGTAATACCACGGTGACCGGTGAGAAGATTGTTCTTCATTCCCTGGAAGTTGTTGAAGGGATTCTGGAAGAAGGGATGGAGGTGAAGCTGAAGATTGACGAGGCGCGTCGCCGTCACACCGCTGGCCATCACAGTGTTACCCATCTTCTGCAGGCAGCTCTGCGGCAGGTGCTTGGTGATCATGTCAAACAGGCGGGGTCGCTGGTGCAGGCGGATCGGGTGCGTTTTGACTTTACCCACTTCTCGCCGGTAACACCGGAGGAACTGGCTGAAGTTGAGCGGAGGGTCAACAGAGAAATTCGACGTAACAGCAGGGTGGTTACCCGGATTATCGATAAAGACGAGGCTGTTGGCGAAGGAGCAATGGCCCTCTTTGGTGAAAAGTATGGGGAGAAGGTTCGGGTTGTGACCATGGGGGATTTCAGCAAGGAATTGTGCGGTGGAACCCATGTGGCTGCCACCGGCGATATTGGGGTTTTCAAGGTGCAGTCCGAAAGCGGAATTGCCGCCGGAGTGCGGCGTATTGAAGCGGTCGCCGGTGAGTCGGCTTTTGCCTGGATCCAGCAGGTGTTTGCTGGACAGGCGCGACTCGGCGGAATGCTTTCCGCCACCAGTCTTGAGGAGACCTGTGACAGGGTCGCTGCCCTGCAGGCAAGTCTAAAGGCAGCGGAGAAAAAGGCCACTGAGCTGTCGAAAGAACTGGCCAGCTCCGATCTCGAATCAGTGTTGAAAAATGCGGTAGAAGTGAATGGCATCAAGGTTGTGTCTGCTGAGATTCCGCTGGAAGATGCTAAGATTTTGCGCGAAGTTGGGGATAAAGTTCGCAATCAGCTCAACAGCGGCGTGGCGGTCATCGCCGGGGTGGTAGAGGGGAAGGCTGCTCTGCTTGCCATCGTTTCCAAAGACCTTACCGGGCGGATCAAGGCCGGGGAACTGGTCAGCAGAGTTGCTGCTCTTGTCGGGGGACGGGGCGGAGGACGTCCGGACATGGCCCAGGCGGGGGGTCCGCTGGCAGATAAAGTGGGCGAAGCCGTGGCTGCGGTTCCGGGCATTGTCAAAGAGCTGCTTAAATAAATGAACGTCCATGGAAAGGCACCATTTCAGGCCGTTTCCCGCTGTGTTCGGGGCCGTTTTATTCGACGCGGGAGCTTGATGTGCAGGTGGAAATCAGTTGACACTCTCGTTCAATTACGTTATGGATTTTAAGTGCATTTGTGAATGAGTATTCATTTTTTTTTCTGAAGATGTTTAGCAGTCGTCGGATAGTTGTTTCTTGAGTTTCTTTCATTTATGGTCTACATCGGTGCAGCTGTGGCTGAGTCGGTGTAAAATATTTCGTTTTTTTAATTATTCAGGGAGCTGCAAGCATGGTTACACTAGACAAGACTCTGCTTCTCCAAATCATCAACATGATTGTCCTCATGTTTCTTCTGAACAAGATGCTTTACAAGCCGGTAAAGCAGATTCTCAAGGAGAGAGCTGTAAGACTGCAGGGTATGCGTGATGATGCCGATGGATTTGAGCAAAGGGCCGCTCAGCGTCAGCAGGAAGTTGATGCCAGAATGGCAGAGGCCTCCGGCAGAGCGAAATTTGCGCTCGACGCTGCCCGTGATGAAGCTCAGAAGGCGGGAGATGCCCGGCTCGGAGCTATTCGGGAAGAGAGCGAGGTAATGAAGGAGAAAAAACTTGCCGAACTTAAATCCGAAATCACGGTTGCCCGCAGTGGCCTTGATTCTGGAATCGAGGGGTTCGCGAAAGCGATGGCTGGCAAGATTCTGGGGAGGGGCCTGTAATGGAAAATATGAAGAAATTTGCAGGGGTACTGGCGATATCGGCTCTGCTCTTTTTGTCTGCTCCGGCCGCCTTTGCTTCGGTTCCCGCTGAATCGGAAACAATGCAGGCGGCGTCTGAAGTGGTTGATGCCACCATTCCCATTACTGATGAAACGCTTGATGCTGCCCATGCCGGGAAGCACGCCACTGAACCCCTTTCTCAGTTGAAACTCAAAGATTTCGGCTGGCGTATTGTCAACTTCATCGCCTTGATGATCATCCTTGTCCATTTTTGTGCGAAACCTCTTGGCAAGTCTCTCTCTTCACGTCGTGAAGGAATTGTCACTGAGATTGATGATCTCGAAAAACGCAAGCAGGTTGCTGAGCAGGCCTATAATGACTTCCAGCAGAAGATTGCCGTCGTTGAAGCTGATATTGACAAAATTGTGGAACGGGCTGTGGCTCAGGCCGAAGTGGAAAAACGCAATATTATTGCGCGAGCCGAATCCGCTGCAGAAGAGATGAAGCGCTCTGCTGAACAGGCCGTGGCAAATGAAGTTGCTGAGGCACGCACCATGTTGCGTGAGGAAGTAGCTGAGAAGGCTTTCGTCATGGCTGAAGAACTGATCAGAAAAAATCTCAAAGTCAGCGATCAAAAGACGATTATTGAGAACTACCTTGATAAAGTGGAGGCGATATCGTGAAACAGGTCATCCTCGCAAAACGTTATGCCAGAGCACTTTATTCCATAGGCTGTGAGCAGAAGAAGGAGAAGTCGTTTGGTCAGACATTAAACTCCTTTGTTGCACTGATGGCGAAAAGGCCTGAGGTGAAAGACAGTATCACGAACCGCCTCTACCCGCAGGATGTGCGGGAGAGGGTGATAGACAAATTGGTCAAGGCCGCTGGCTTTGATGTCCCCGTAGGGAACTTTTTTCGTCTACTGGTGAAGAAACGCCGTGCGGATATCCTCCCGGAGATTGCCGAGAGCTATCAGGAAATGCTCGAAGATGCACAGGGCATTAGTCATGGTACTGTGGTTACTGCAACAAAAACCACCAAAGCAATTACGGATAAAATCCAGAAAATTTTAGAAAAAATAACAGGCAGGAAGGTTGAGCTTGAGACCAGCGTTGATGAGTCTATCATCGGCGGAATGATCGCCCGTGTGGGGGATCTTGAACTGGACGGCAGCATCCGTACCCAGCTTGCAGGTTTAAAAGATTCCATTAAAGGGAGATAACCACAATGCAGATCAAAGCCGAAGAAATCAGTCAAATTATCAAGGATCAGATTGGCGGATACGAGACCGAGGTCAATCTCAAAGAGACCGGGACTGTTATCTCCGTTGGTGACGGTATTGCCCGTGTTTACGGGGTAGGAAACTGTATGGCCATGGAGTTGCTTGAGTTCCCCGGCGGCACCATGGGCCTTGCCCTCAACCTTGAAGCGGACAACGTCGGTTGTGCAATTCTTGGAGAGGTCAGCAAAATTAAAGAGGGTGACGTCGTTAAACGGACCGGGCGTATTGCACAGGTTCCCGTTGGTCCCGCCATGGAAGGTCGTGTTGTTGACGCCCTCGGGCAGCCGATCGATGGTCTTGGTCCCATTGAGACCGAAGAATTCTCTTATATTGAAAGACTTGCACCAGGTGTTATTGCAAGAAAAGGTGTGCATGAACCCTGCTATACGGGGTCCAAGGCAGTTGACGCCATGACGCCTGTTGGACGCGGCCAGCGTGAGCTGGTGATTGGTGACCGTCAGATCGGCAAAACTGCCCTCTGCATTGATGCCATCATCGCGCAGAAAAATAGCAATGTGCACTGCATTTACGTTGCCGTTGGTCAGAAGAAATCCACCGTTGCCCTTGTTGTTGAAGCACTGCGCAAGAATGGCGTCATGGAAAAAACCACCGTGGTTTCCGCCTGTGCTTCCGATCCGGCAGCAATGCAGTATCTCGCACCGTTTGGGGGTTGCTCCATGGGTGAATATTTCCGCGACCGGGGAGAACATGCTTTGATCGTCTATGATGATCTCTCCAAACAGGCTGTTGCCTACCGCGAACTCTCCCTGCTTCTTCGCCGTCCGCCAGGACGTGAAGCCTATCCCGGGGATATTTTCTATAATCACAGTCGTCTGCTTGAGCGGGCGTCTAAAGTCAGTGATGAACTTGGTGCCGGTTCTCTTACAGCGCTGCCGATTATTGAGACCCAGGCTGGTGACGTTTCCGCGTTTATTCCCACCAACGTTATCTCCATTACCGACGGTCAGGTTTATCTTGAGCCCAACCTCTTCTTTTCCGGGGTTCGTCCCGCAGTTAACGTTGGCTTGTCGGTTTCCCGGGTTGGTGGTGCGGCTCAGGTGAAAGCGATGAAACAGGTTGCCGGTACCCTGCGGCTCGACCTTGCACAATATCGGGAGCTTGCTGCTTTCGCAGCTTTTGGCTCTGACCTTGATGCCGCCACCAGGGCAAAACTGACCCGTGGCGAGCGTCTCGTCGAAATCCTCAAGCAGCCACAGTATCAACCTCTGCCGATGGAGAAGCAGGTCACCATCCTCTACGCCGGTTCTAATGGCTATCTCGATAAGCTGCCGGTGGATACACTTGCTGACTACGAGCAGGGACTTTATACCTATATTGAATCTAACGAGCCTTCCATTTTCACCGACCTTGTCAAAGAGCAGACTTTTACCGATGCAATTAAAGAGAAGCTCAATAAGACCCTGACCAGTTTCGGCGATACCTTCAAAGCAACGAAAAGTTTGAACTGAGGTTGAAACGAGTTAACCCAAATTCAAAAGAAAAGGTCAGGTTATGGCGAGCTTAAAAGAAGTAAAATCGAAGATCTCGGGGGTTCAAAAAACTTCCCAGATCACCCGGGCCATGAATATGGTGGCTGCGGCAAAGCTCCGGGGAGCCCAGGAGAAGATGGAGGCGTTTCGGCCCTATACGACCAAGTTTAACGAAACGATGTCCAACCTTGCTTCCAGTGACTCTTCCGGCAGCTTCCCGCTGATGGAAGAACGTGAGGTTAAAAAGGTCGAACTGATTGTTTTCACCTCCGATCGTGGACTCTGCGGCTCCTTTAATGCCAATGTGGTGAAGGAGGCCTGGAGACAGCTGAAAAAATATGAGGCTGAAGGCAAGGAAGTCACTCTGCTCTGCATAGGCAAGAAGGGTTTTCAACTCCTCAAAAATACTGGTCGAGTCCGCGAGGGATATAAAGACATCATGGGTAATTTCCAGATGTTTCATGCCCGCGATATCGCCTCTAATGTCTCTACCCGTTTTCTTGCTGGCGAGGTGGACAAAGTTGAATTGATATACGGCGCATTCCATTCGGTGGCGATGCAGAGGCCTGCTGTTGCGCCTCTGTTACCAGTGGTTCCCCACATTCCAGAAGGGGAGAAAGCCGGAATGAGCGGCGATTATATCTATGAGCCCTCTATTGATGAACTGATGGTTACACTGCAGCCGCTTTACCTCAACGTGCAGATTTATCATGCCATGCTTGAGGTTGGGGCCAGTGAACAGGCAGCACGGATGACAGCGATGGATGCTGCCACCACCGCCTGCAAAGATATCATCGGTAGTCTCACCACGGTCTATAATAAGGCACGACAGGCAGCGGTTACCAACGAATTGCTGGATATCGTCGGTGGTGCAGAGGCACTCAAATAAAAGTTCTTTACGAGAAAGTTTTTATTCAAATATCAGACTTTGAGGAGGGGTAAAACCCAATGAGCGAACAAAAAAAAGGAAAAATAACACAGGTCATCGGCCCTGTTATCGATGTGGAGTTTGAGCCGGGTCAGTTGCCCACGATCCTGAATGCCTGCCTTGTCACTAATCCCGCCATCAGTGATGAACCGGATAACCTTGTTATTGAGGTTGCCCTGCAGCTCGGCGACAACGTCTGTCGCTGCATTGCCATGGAAGCCACTGATGGTCTGGTGCGGGGGATGGAGGTTCGCGATACAGGTGCTCCTATCAGCATTCCGGTTGGCAAGGCGTCTCTCGGTCGCATTATGAACGTCGTTGGCCATCCGGTTGACGGTCTGGGCAAGATCGAGTCCGACAAATTTATGCCCATTCACCGGCTCGCTCCGGCTTTCACCGAGCTGGATACCGAAGTACGGGTACTTGAAACCGGCATTAAAGTTATTGACCTGCTGGTTCCCTTCCCGCTTGGTGGCAAGATGGGACTCTTCGGTGGTGCCGGTGTTGGTAAGACCGTTATCATGATGGAGATGGTAAATAATATTGCCATGCATCATGGTGGTATCTCCGTTTTCTGCGGCGTCGGCGAGCGGACCCGTGAGGGCAATGACCTCTACAATGAAATGAAAGAATCCGGCGTACTGCCAAGGGCAGCGCTGGTTTATGGGCAGATGACAGAACCTCCGGGAGCCCGTTCACGGGTTGCTCTTACCGGTCTTACCGCAGCGGAATATTTCCGTGACGAAGAAGGTCAGAACGTACTTCTCTTCATCGACAACATCTTTCGCTTTACTCAGGCCGGTTCTGAGATTTCTGCACTTCTCGGACGGATTCCTTCTGCGGTTGGTTATCAACCTACTCTGGCCACCGACCTCGGTGCTCTTCAAGAGCGAATTACCTCAACCACCAAAGGTTCCATTACCGCTGTTCAGTGCGTATATGTTCCTGCGGATGACTTGACTGACCCTGCACCGGCAACCACCTTTGCTCACCTTGACGGTACTGTTGTTCTCTCCCGTCAGATTGCCGAGCTTGGGATCTATCCGGCTGTTGACCCGCTTGACTCCACTTCCCGTATCCTTGATCCCAATGTTATCGGGAAAGACCACTACGACGTGGCCCGCGGTGTTCAGGTCTCTTTGCAGAAATACAAGGACCTGCAGGATATCATCGCGATTCTCGGTATGGATGAGCTCTCTGAAGAAGACCAGATGCTGGTTTCCCGTGCACGGAAAATGCAGCGCTTCCTCTCCCAGCCTTTCCACGTCGCTGAGGTTTTCACCGGTATGGCAGGGAAGTTCTGTAATGTTGCTGATACCGTTCAGGGTTTCAAAGAGATCCTCGAAGGGAAGCATGATGATATGAGTGAGAACTCCTTTTATATGGTTGGCTCCATTGCTGAAGCCGTAGCCAAGGAAGCGGCTGCCAAATAAGGGTACAGCGCGGGCAGTTGAGATGAGACGTCGATACCTGCCGTCTCTCTGAATATGCGTTGATTCAAAACGTTGAGTACAATGGCCGGGAGTTTCTTGACTCCTGGCCGTTATCTGATACGAGGGAAAAATATGGGACAGCAGATACAACTGGAGGTCGTAACCCCCGCCGGTAAAAAGGTTGACGAGGATGTTGATATCGTCACCGCACCCGGTGTGAGTGGTGACTTCGGAATACTCGCAAACCACGCCCCTTTCCTTTCCGCTCTGAAGATCGGCATTCTTTCTTATGAAAACGGAAAGAAGAAGGAGAATATGATGATCTCCGGCGGGTTCTGTGAGGTCTCCAGCAATAAGGCAAGCTTTCTGGTGGAGAGTGCGGAACGGGGCAGTGAAATTGATGTGGAGCGCGCCATGAAAGCGAAAGAGCGTGCTGAACGGCTTATTGCCGGGGAAGGCAAGAAGATGGATAATTTTAATGAGGCTCGTGCGGAGCTTGCTCTGCAGCGTTCTCTCATACGTTTGAAGCTGGCTGGAAAGAAATATTGACCTGCCTCCACTTCTTTCTTGAATAAAAAAAGGAGCAATTGCCATTCAGGCAATTGCTCCTTTTTTTTATGATACATTGAAGAACCTTGTCTTTCGGTCATAATTGGGAGACGGGAGACGGGAGACGGGAGACGGGAGACAGGGAAAGGCAAAAGACGACAAAGCCAAAGACTGGATGGCCAACGGAACATGCTGAACACACGAAAGGGTAAGGCATTTTTTTTACCGCGAAGAACGCGAAGGAAGGCAAAAAACATTTAAGAATAAAGATTTTTAAAATTAGCCAGGGAATTGCTGTTGTTATATTTTTACTCTTCGCGGTAAAATTCTTTGCCTTTTTTTCGCATGGTTAGCGTATTTTTCCGTTGGCAAAAAATCTTTTGTTATTGCACCCTTCACAAGGGTACCTTGAAACAGTCTTAGACCACAACGGACATCATCGGGTTTTGTTGCCTTGCTTTTTCCTGCCTCCTGTTTCCCGCCTCCTTTCTCCTTTTTTCTTTATTTTGCGGCCTTGATACTTTGTGTGTAGGACTTTATGCCCGAGGTAATCTGTTGTGCGAGGCTCTCAAGATAGGCAGGGTCTTTCAGGTTTTCAGAGTCTTTCCTGTTGGAGATAAAACCGGTCTCAACAAGGATGGCAGGCATCTTTGCCCCGATCAGGACGACAAAAGGTGCCTGTTTGACACCAAGGTTTTTGATCGTCACTCCACGCTTCCTTTCTCCCTTGATAATAGCCCGCTGCACTGTTTCGGCGAGGCGCCTCGATTCTGAAATCTTCGAGTTCTTCATCATGTTGGAGAGGAGTTCCTGCAGATCGCTCATCTGATGGGTGGTTGTGGCATTCTCTTTTGCCGCCACCCGCATTGCCTCCGGGTCCTGGGTAAGGTTGAGATAGTACGTCTCTACGCCTGTTATACTGGCTGATTCGTGAGCATTGACGTGCAGTGAGACGAAGAGATCGGCGTTGGTTTGACCGTTGGTATTTGCCACCGCAGTGCGTTCCTCAAGTGGTATGAAGGTGTCGTCGCTGCGGGTGAGAACAACCTCACAGTTGAGCTCCTTTTCCAGAATTGGTGCCAGTTTTTTTGCCAGGTTGAGAACGATGTCCTTCTCCTTGAGTCCAAAGGCCATGGCTCCTGGATCTTTGCCCCCGTGACCTGGGTCAATGATAATCTTTTTTACGCCGAGACTAAACTGCTGGACGAGGGAGAAAACGGGTTCACTGTGAAATCCTGCGGAGGCAGATTCGTAGATTCTCTTTTTTGTATCACGAAGAACGGTGACATTGGCGAGGGGAGTCGGGGGTGCCGCTCTGCTCACCAGCCGGGCTTCTGCTGTTGTTTTGTCTTTTGCCGCAGCAGATCTGATTTTGTGGCTGACCGGATGGATGAGTGGTACATCCTGTGCCGCTACTCCAGTATCCGTGACCAGGCTGTTGTCTTCTGTCGGTGCCTGGCGGGGAAGTTCAGTGGCCTTGCCGTGGACATCAATGACCACCCGGTATGGGTCAGGCAGGCTGAAAATATCATAGTCATCAATGGAGTCAATATCGAGAACCACCCGTACGGTGTCGGGTGAGAACTGGCCGGTGCGCACCTCGCGAAGCAAACCATTTTTTATAGGTACAGGGTTGCGGTAACGCGGCTCAATATAGCTGTTAGCAAAGTCAATGATCAGGCGGGCCGGCTGTTGCGCGGTGGCTGGCAGTTTCCTGGTTTTGTAATTCACCGGGTTGGTTCCGCTGATGATCACCCTGGTGTAATTAGAGGAAGACCAATATTTCACTGGACGCATGGAGTTGAGCTGGCTGCTGTCGCCCTGGGGGCGGATCATCGACTGCGGCAGGGGGATGTCGTAGTCGAGGGAGAGCTGTTTCAACCGTGCCTCAGCACGGGGACTCATATCGCCTTTTGGATACTGCTCAACGATACGACGTAAATAATCACCTGCTGTTTTTGCGTCATGCTTCTCCTCCAGATAAAGGTTTGCAAGAGCATAGCACGCATCGTCGGCGAGATTACCGACGGGGAAAAGGCGAAGAACATCCTTGTAGTAGGTGATTGTCTCTTTGAGATCTGCCTTTTTATGGAAGATGGTAAACATTTGCCTGTGAACTCGGGCAAGCATGAAGAGGCATCGAGGGGCCAGGGCGGAGCGGGGGTGGGAGAGATAGATCAGACGAAAGTTGCGGGCACCCCGCAGCCACTGCTTACGGGTTGTGCTGCCTTCGGTTTCTGACTGCAGCTGATTGAGGTAGAATTTGGCGTCTCGATACTGTTCGCTGGTGTCACTCTCAGAGGTCGTTTCGCTGCTGGCGGAGGTCGCAGGCAGGAGAATACAAAGAATCAGCAGAACCGATACGACGGATTTTCCGGCAGAAAAAAGGATCGAAAAGAGGCATCGCAGCATGAGTATTCAAAAGAAAAAGGGATATATGCAAGAAATCAAGGGTACCTTGAAACAGCTTGTATTTCGTTCATATTCGAGGGACAGAAGGGAATTTACCACAGGTATCTGGATGATATCCCGAGGATAAATTCTTGACTGTAAAGAAGATGGGCGAAAGACTGATTATTCAAAATACCCCTGTCACATTATACGGGAGACTGGGGACAGCGTAAAGAAAGAAACTCCCGGTTGCAGGTGTGTGATGTGAAAAAGGGTCGCTTTTCCCTTCACAGGCCTTTGTTGTATGTCTCTTTCAGGACGTAGAGAAGGTTGAGGGCCTCCCGCGGTGTGCAGGAATCAGGGTCAAGTTCGGCGAGGAGTTTCAACGCCGGGTTGGGCGGTAACTGAAAAAGAGATGGCTGGGTCGGGTGTCTGGTCTTTTGGGGTGCCTCTGTTTTTCCGGAGTCACCTGCTCCTCTCGATACGGCGGCGAAGTTGCCCTGTTCGATGGCTTCCAAAATCTTGCCAGCCCGGGCCACTGTCTGTGGTGGTACTCCGGCGAGGGCCGCCACCTGGATTCCGTAGCTGCGGCTTGTCCCCCCCTTGACCAGCTTGTGCAGGAAGATGATATCACCCTGCCATTCCCGTACGCCTACGGAGTAGTTTCGCACCCGCTGGTGGGTAAGGGCGAGGTTGGTGAGTTCGTGGTAGTGGGTGGCGAAGAGCGTTTTCACTCCCTGGCCATTCTTTTCCACCAGTTCTTCGGCCACTGCCCAGGCAATGGAGAGGCCGTCGTAGGTGGAGGTACCCCGGCCGATCTCGTCAAGGATGACCAGGCTCTTCCCCGTCGTGTTATTGAGGATGTTGGCTGTCTCGCTCATCTCGACCATGAAGGTGGACTGTCCTTCGCGCAGATTGTCCATGGCTCCAACGCGGGTGAAGATGCGGTCTACGATGCCGATCTGGGCTTCCTCTGCGGGAACATAGCAGCCCATCTGAGCCATGAGCACTATGAGGGCGGTTTGGCGCAGGAGGGTTGATTTCCCGGCCATGTTGGGGCCGGTAATGATGTGCACTTCGTCGTCCTGCTGGTTGAGGAGGATGTCGTTGGGGACGAACTGCCCGGTGGGGAGCATGAGTTCAATGACTGGATGTCGGCCCTCAATAATGCGGATCTCATCATTGTCTTCCACCATCGGCCGCCGGTAGTTGTTGCGATGGGCGGTTTCAGCATGGGAGAGGAGAACGTCGAGGCGGGCAAGCAGGGCTGCGGTATGAAGAATGCGAGAACTGGCAGCGGCCAAATTCTGGCGAATCTCAAGGAAAAGCTGATATTCAAGCTCCACACTGCGATCCTGTGCGCCGAGTACACGGGTTTCAAACTCCTTCAACTCTTCAGTAATGAAACGTTCAGCGTTGACCAGTGTCTGTTTACGAATATAGTGGGGCGGGACCTTTGCAGCATGAAGGCGGCTTACTTCAATGAAATAGCCGAACACCTTGTTGTAGCCCACCTTCAGCCTGGGAATGCCAGTGGCCTGGCGCTCTTTATTTTCCAGGTTGAGGATGAGCTTTTTGCCGTCGTGCAACAGGGTATTGAGTTCGTCGAGTTCGGCATTATAGCCGGCGGCGATGAGCCGTCCCTCACGCAGAGTGATGGGGGCGTCTTCGTTAATGCCGTTTTCCAGCAGCTGGTACAGATCAGTGAGCGGATCCATCTCTTCACGGATAGAGATGAGTTGCCGGGTATCACAGGGGGCGAGGGCGGTGATCACTTCCGGCAGCGCCGCAAGCGAGTTTTTGATGGCAAGCATGTCCCGGGCATTTCCGGAACCGAGGATCATCCGTGAATTGAGGCGCTCAAGGTCATAGACCTCCCCGAGCAGTTCGCGGAGGTGTTCCCGTGCCGGCGAGTCATTGAAGAACCAGGTGAGGGCATCAAGGCGGTCGTGGATCTGGTTGCGGTTCTGCAGAGGGAAGAGCAGGTTGTGCTTGAGCAGCCGTGCACCCATGGGGGTGACGGTACGGTCAAGTACGGCCAGGAGTGAGCCCTGACGGTTCCCTCCAGCGATGGTTGTGGTGAGCTCAAGGTTGCGGCGGGAGGAGTCGTCGATATGGAGAATGGCCTCGGTTTCTATGGGGGAGAGCTTTTCGATATGGGCCACTGAGGCCTTTTGGGTCTCTTTGACATACTGCAGCAGGGCTCCGGCGGCGCACAGGCCTGCCTGGAGGCTGCCGCAGCCGAAACCGTCAAGGTTGAGGACGTTGAAGTGGCCCAGAAGCAGCTCCTTTGCATTGTCAAAGTGGAAATGGTCGGCGTTGCAGTGGGTATAGCAGACATCAGGAAGTCGTTTACTCAGGCTCTTTTGCAGAGCAGTGTCCTCCTCTGAGAAGAGAATTTCCGTGGGAGTAAAACGGTTGAGAAGGTCAAGGGTTTCGCTGGATATTGTCTCGCTGCCGGATGTTTCCGAAACCAGAAATTCACCGGTACTGACATCAAGCAGGCTTACTCCGCAACAGCTGCTGCTGTTCCAGAGAGCGCAGACGTAGTTGTTGCTGCGTGCATCGAGCAGTGCGTCGTCGGTGACTACGCCCGGCGTGACGACGCGGATCACTTCGCGGCGGACGATTCCCTTTGCCTCAGCGGGATCCTCCACCTGCTCGCAGATTGCCACCCGGCGTCCCGCTGCAATGAGTTTCGGCAGGTAGCTCTGCACTGCGTGATAGGGAATACCACACATGGGCACCTGTACCGCGTCCGTCTTCTTATTGCGTGAGGTGAGGGCAATTCCGAGGATACGGCTGGCTTCAATGGCATCGTCGAAGAACATCTCGTAAAAGTCGCCCATGCGATAGAAGAGGATGGCATCATTATGTGCCTCCTTGATCTCCAGGTACTGTTTGAGCATGGGAGTGATTTTTTTTACTTTGCTTTCCTTGCTCATCGTTGCGGGTGTCTGATCTGGAGAAGTTCGCGGAAGGCGGGAACGAGCTGGTCGAAGGTGTGGGCAATATGAACGGGGATAGTACGAATTTCGTCAACCACGGTCATGAAATTGTGGTCGCCTTCCCAGCGTGGCACGATATGAAAGTGAAGGTGAGAGGTGATTCCCGCACCGGCCACTTCACCGAGGTTGCAGCCGATATTGAGGCCATCACAGCGCAGCTCACTGCGAAGAATAGAGGTGCTGACCTGGAGAAGTTCCATGATTGTCTCGTTCTCCTGTGGAGAGAGTTCGGTGATATCGGCAATATGGCGTGCCGGGGCAATGAGCAGGTGCCCGTTGGCGTAGGGAAAGCGGTTAAGGAGGATGACGGCGTGGCTGTCCCGGTAGAGCAGGAGATGCTCCTTACTGTCGCTGGCTTCGGTGGGCGGCTCAAAGAGGCAGTAGTCGTATTTTTCCGCACGGCCGAGGACATGTTCCTCGCGCCACGGATTCCAAAGATTTTTCATGGTATCAGAGTTGGTGGATTTTTCCGCGAACGGAGTTGTTGTCAATGGTCAGAATTGCATAAGTACCCGGTCCGCCCCAGCGGCTTACCGGCTGGAAGCTGCCCGGGTTGATCAGCAGCACCGGACCGTAATTGTGACAGACTGGCAGATGGGTGTGTCCATAAATTATGCAGTCGGCATTCGGGAATGCCTCGAAAACACGGTCTTCAATATTTGTGTGGCTGCCTGCACCATGGGTGAGGCCTATTGTTATCCCTTCGAGTTTAACGAGGCGTTTTTCGGGCAGTGCTTTCCGTGTCTCAGCGTTGCACATATTTCCACTTACGGCATAAACTCTTTTATTGGCAAAAGGCTCAAGGACAGAGAGGTTGGTGAGATCTCCAGCGTGGAAGATTATTTCACAGTCGCTGAAGGCCCTTGCGCAGTTGCGCAGATAACTTTCATCCAGCTGGCAGAGATGGGTATCAGAGAGAACACCTGCTTTAATCATGGTCAACCTGTGGCGGGGGAAAGAGTCCATAATACGGAGAAAAGAGCATAAGGGTACCTTTAATAACCAGTCTTTCGCCCATCTTCTTCGTTACAGTCAAAACTAAAAGGAGAGAAAGGAGGCAGGAGAAAGGAGACGGGAGAAAGGGAAAGGCAAAAGACGACAAAGCCAAAGACCGGATGGCCAACGGAACACGCGAAAGCCTCTCTCTATAAAATTCCCTTTTTCCGTCTCTCAAATACGAACGAAATACAAAACTATTCAAGGTATCCATAGTACTGGAATTCACCGATAAAAATGATCACAGCATGCAGTATACCAGCAGTGGTGAAAAAAGGGAGTGGCAGGGGATAAAAAAGGGGGGACGAGAGTCCGCAGCTCCTTCTCAGACGGGGAGGGGAAAAAAATTGTTTCACCGCCTTTTGCTTTTCCCGTTATCCTGTCTCCCTTTTTCCGTTTTTCCCGGTTTGATTTGTAATTTCAGTATGTTATGCATACAAAAAACAGCTTTTAGATAAATTTTATACAATAAGTAATAAACTGATACCGGTATTATTTTTGTTTCCCGCTACTTTTTGGGAAGTCACAGAATTTGGTTATAACATGTTGATATATCGAATTAAAAAGAAAGATTCGACATTCCCTCCGGCACAAATATTATAGTAGTAAATTCCATTAATTTGTGCCGTGGTGTTGCACAGAGGCCGCATTCTCAACCTCTTGAAGGGAGATAGGGTTTGCAGGCCGAAGGGGGTTTCCTGTATAATATTTCCCTTTATGTGTCCGGAACGGGCAAATAACAGGGAAAACCCTGATTTAACGATATTTTACAGGCTGGAGGAAATATGTACAATGCTTCTGATTTACGCAAGGGCTTGAAAGTGCAGATTGATGGTGCCCCTTACATTGTTATTGATTTTGAATTTTCCAAACCTGGCAAGGGCCAGGCGCTCTACCGGTGCAAGATGCGTAATATGATCACCGGCAACCAGCTGGTGCAGACCTATCGTTCCAATGACAAATTTGATGAGGCGGGTCTCGAAGAATCAACGATGCAGTATCTCTATAATCAGGGTGACGAGTTTCATTTCATGAATACTGAAACCTTCGAACAGATAATGCTTACCACTGAGCAGATCGGGGACAATATTCACTTCCTTCTTGACAACATGGAAGTGGAGATGCTTTTTTTCAACGATCAGGCTATTGACATCTCGCTGCCCACCTTTGTCGATCTTGCTGTCACTCAGGCGGATCCCTGGGTCAAGGGCGATACTTCAGGAACTGACACCAAACCGGTGACTGTGGAGACTGGGTTTGAATTACAGGTGCCGCCTTTTGTTGAAGAGGGCGACAGAGTGCAGATTGATACCCGCACCGGGGCGTATGTCACCCGGGTGAAAGAGTGATGTCTTTCCATGATTAACCTGCAGAGGCTGCACACCCGTGCAGCCTTTTTTCGTGTCCTGCGTTCTTTCTTTTATCAGCACGACTTCCTTGAAGTAGATACCCCGGTGCGCCAGCCGGTGCTCATCCCCGAAACCAATATCCAGCCCCCTGCCTCTGAGGACTGGCTCCTCCAGACATCGCCTGAACTCTGCATGAAGCGATTGCTCGCCCTTGGCGCGGGACGGATTTTTCAGATCTGCCCCTGTTTCCGCAGGGGTGAGCGTGGCCGACTGCACAGTGAGGAATTCCTTATGCTCGAATGGTATAGGCGTGCGGCCGATTACCATCAGCTGATGCGTGATTGTGAGGAGTTGATCCGCACTGTCTCCGGGGGGCTTGCGGAGGCAGACTGCTTTGCGGGGATAGATCTTTCCGGCCGGTGGCCGCAAATTACGGTGGCGGAGGCCTTCGCCCGTTTTTCCCCTGTACCGCTTGAGCGGGCACTGGAGGAGGGTTCTTTTGATGAGGTCATGGTGGAGGACATTGAACCGCGGCTTGGTCTGCAACAGCCGTATTTTCTTTGCGACTATCCTGCGGAGATGGCTTCACTTGCCCGACGAAGTCCAGCTGATCTTCAGGTGGCGGAGCGCTTTGAGCTCTATATCCGAGGAGTGGAGGTGGCCAACGGCTTCTCTGAACTCGCCGATGCGCAGGAGCAACGGCAGCGTTTTACGCAGGAAATTGAACACATTAAGGCGCAATGGGGACGACAGGCAGCAATGCCAGAGCAGTTCCTCGCCGCTCTGCCCGCCATGGGCGAGTCTGCCGGTATTGCTCTTGGAGTTGATCGGCTGTTGATGCTGGCGCTCAATAAAACTGCACTTCAAGACGTGCAGACTTTTTCCGCAGAGGATTTGTAATTCAAAAGGAAAAGGACGGAAAAAAGGAGGCAGGAGAAGGGAGACAGGAGAAAAGAAAAAGCAAAAAGCGGTAAGACAGTTTTTTTACCGCGAAGAACACGAAGGAACGCGAAGGAAAGCAAAAGCATTTGAGAATAAAGAGTTTGTAATTTAAAGCGGGAAGAATGGAAGAAGGGAGGCAGGAGAAGGGAGACAGGGAAAAGCAAAAGACGGAACAGCGAAAAACTTTTTGGCAACGAATAAAAGCTCTAACCATGCGAATAAAGGCAAAAAATTTTGAAAAAAGATTTTTAAAATTAAACAGGGAATTGCTGTTGTTGTTCTATCTTTACTCTTCGCGTCCTTCGCGTCCTTCGCGGTAAAAATTGCCTTTCCGCTTTTTGCCTTTGTCTTTTTTCAGAGTTTTTTGAGAAGTTACAAAATATGAGGGGAAACCATGCACGACAAAGAAAATGACAATGAGGCAAAGGCTGAAATTGACGCGATAATCCGGGCAGGCGTGGTGATGCGTCTCGCTTTGGTGGATGGTGACAGGCCCTGGCTTATCCCCCTCTGTTTCGGTTATGACGGAGAAAAACTCTATTTTCACAGCTCCAGCCGCAAGGGGCGCAAGCAGAAGATTCTGGAAAAAAACGGTCGGGTCTGTTTTGAATTTGAAGACGGTGTGCAGGTGAAAGCGGCGGAGAAACCCTGTAACTGGTCGTTTTCCTTTCGCACGGTGATTGGGGAGGGGGTTGCACGGGAATTGACGGATGACGAGGCAAAACGCGCCGCCCTGACCTGTATCATCAGCCAATATGCGGAGGAGAAATGGGCTCCTGCCTCTCTTTCGCTCAAGGGTGTGCAGGTGTGGGAGATAGAGATTGAGGAGATCAGCAGCAGGGACAACAGGCAGGATTAAAACGCCACAAAATCACTCAAGGGTTCCTTGAGTGATTTTGTGGCGTTCATATGCAAGATGCAGGAAGAAATTTTTTACCAACGAAATACGCTAAACATTCGAAAAAAGGCACTTTACATATAAAAATTTTCGCGTGTTTCGCTGGCCATCCCGTCTTTGTCTTTCCGCCTTTTGCCTTCCTTCGCGTTCTTCGCGGTAAAAAAATGCCTTACCGCTTTTTGCTTTTCCCTTTCTCCCGTTTCACAATATGAACGAAATGCAAGGCTCTTCAAGGTTCCCTTGAGTGAGAAGTGTATGACAATCCGCAGCCTCATACCCCGGATTTCAACTTCGTAACAAGTCCTTTCTTTTTCTTCGGTTCTTCTGGTCTCGGCACATATTTCTGCAACGGACAATTCTCACAGGCCTCCAGTGGAACGGAACTGTCATCGTGTACCTTTTTCGTCAAGGCGATTACTGCTGCCTTGCTGTCGGGGTACATCCACTCTTTACCGACAACATCCAGCAAACCGGTTCGTTCCATGACTTTCAGCATCTGGAATTTGGCTCCGCAGATGGCAAAGCCCAGATGTCCACTGCGCACCCGTTCACAGAGCATGCGCAGGGCTTCTTCCCCGGAGGCATCCATATCGTTAATGCCGCGGGCATCAAGAAGAATGTAGCGCAAATTGGGCAGATCAGTCCGGTAGCGAGTTACCTGCTCATCAAGATAACTGGCATTGGTGAAGAAAAGCGGGCCGTCGAAGCGAATTACCGAGATGTGCTGGCAGCCCTGCAGACCATAGTATTCCGAGGAGCCGAGAACATTCTGTGCGTTCATGGAGAGAGTGACCACGGTCGGGCGCATTGCTTTGTAGAAGAAGACCAGCAGTGACAGCACGACACCGAGCTCAATGCCCTTGTCGAGGTGAGGGGCGAAATAGAGGGTGACGATGAAAGTAATGATGGAGATTGCGCCGTCATACCACTGCGCTGTCCATGCATGCATGAAACCGCGGATGTTGATCAGTCCAATGACCGCCATCATGATAACTGCCGCCAGTACAGCCTGGGGCAGATGGTAGAGCAGGGGGGTAAAGAAAAGCAGGGTGGTCACCACTACAATTGATGTGACCACTGAACTGAGGCCGGAGACTGCCCCCGCCTGGAAATTAACGGCAGACCTGGAGAAGGACCCGGAGACGGAATAGGAGGAGGTGAATGAGCCGAGAATATTGGCCAGCCCCTGACCTATCAATTCCTGGTTGGGATCAAGCTTCTGGCCGGACTTGGAAGCCATTGCTTTGGCAATCGCCACCGCTTCCATGAAGCCAAGCAGAGAGATAATGACTGCCGTTGGCAGCAGCTGCATAAAGGAGTGGACAGTGAGATGCGGCATGGTGAATTGCGGCAGACCTTTGGGGATAGAGCCTACCACTGCTCCGCCGCCCGTAAGCAAAATACTCTCAGTATCCAGTTGATTATTGCCTACCTTGAGGCGCCAGATTGTTTTGTCGGCGGTTATTCCTTCGGGAACCTGCCCCCGCTCATAGAATATCTGTTTATCATTCTGAAGAATTTCGGAAAATTGCATTGCACGCAGTTCTGTGCGCAGCTCATGCTCCAGTTCCTTGAGCTTATCAATTCTGTAATTCGCCACATTGACAATGTTGAGCTGACGAAGAATTTCCTCGTCAAGTTTGATGTGGTCTTTTTGATGTATTTCATCCACTTTCAGGGTGGCGTCTTTCCGCTGCTCTACCAGTTCGTTGTGCTGACCGATAATACGGTTGAATGCAACAATTTTTTCGACGGCTGCGGGGGACTGAATGTTGGAGAGGGTTATGTGTGCATCGTTGTTGAAGCCAATCAGCCAGGAAATAATGGTAGTTGTTGCCACCGCAACCAGCACGTTTGGAATCCGCGGATTTATCTTTTTCAGGCTTGCCATTATGACAACTGCACTGATACCGAAGATCAGCGTTGGAATGTGGGTATATTCAAGAGCTGCCTGGCAAACCCGCACGAGAGTTTCATAATTGTGGTGGGCGGCATCGACATAAACACCGAAAAACTTTGAGAGCTGGGAGGTGGCAATGATAATTGCCCCGGCATTGGTAAAACCGTTGACCACTGGATGGGAGAGGAAGTTGACCACCAGTCCGAGGCGCAGTACCCCGAGGAGAAATTGAAAGATCCCAACGGTCAGCGCCAGCGCGATGGAGTAGGCAATAAAACCGGCGGATCCGGCCGTGGCCAGTGGTTCCAGCGAGGCGGCATTCATCAGCGAGACAATGGCCACCGGACCGGTGGCAAGCTGACGACTGGAGCCGAAGAGGGCGGCAACCATTGGTGGCAGGAAGGCCGCGTAAAGTCCATAATAGGCAGGCAGGCCAGCAAGCTGGGCGTAGGCCATGGACTGCGGAATAAGCACCAGTGCCACAGTAAGACCGGCGAGAAAGTCGATCTTGAACTTGCCGAGGTCGTATTCCTCGAACCAGCCGAGGAAGGGGAAAACCTTGCGGATCATGGGAAAGCTCCTTGTATGAACTGAGAACCCGGGAACCCTGAAGCGCGCATCTCCTGTTCCGCTTTACAACACGTCAAGATATTTGCCTGTGGCAGACATCTTTCTGCGTCTTGAACTGAAACGAGATCTGCTTTCTTTCATTGAACCCGCAGGTACAGCACAGCAGGGGTTGACTGAGCCATCATTCATTTCTGAGAAAAAACTAATCCGAATAATTAAGGCTGATTTGGCAATAAAGTCAAGGACTTTGCGAGATGGCAGCGATAAGATTAGCTGCAAAAGCAGGGCTTGTCTCTGGCATGCGCTTGTTTTCAGGAATTTTTATTTTTGTCAGCGAGTTTCTTTTCTGTTTTTGTTGATATCTTTTTGAGCACGAGCCAGAGCAGCACCCCACTGGCGATCATTACGCTGCTGAGGAACTGGCCCATGGTAATATGGGCAAAAAGAAAGCCAAGCTGGGCGTCAGGTTCGCGGAAGTTTTCACTGAAGATGCGAAAAACGCCATAGCCGATGAGAAAGAGGGCCAGCATTGAGCCGTGGGGCCAGTTGGAAAGGCCGCGCCAGGGGCGGCGATGCAGGGCCCAGAGGATACAAAAAAGAATAATCCCTTCAAGGATGGCCTCGTAGAGCTGCGAGGGATGACGGGGCAGCGGGCCGCCGTGAGGAAAGACCATGCCCGGCGGGGAGGTGGTCACCCGACCGAAGAGCTCACCGTTAATGAAATTGCCGATCCGGCCGAGGCCAAGGCCTATCGGGATTGTGACGATATAGAGGTCGGCGGTCTTCCAAAAATTTATTTTTTTCCACCAGCAAAAGAGATAGCCAGTGATAATGAGGGTGAAACAGGCCCCATGGAAGGACATTCCACCGTTCCATGTGGCGAGAATCTCCAGCGGATGGAGGGCGTAGTAACTCCAGTTGTAAACGAGGACGTAGCCGAGTCGTCCGCCGAGCATTACGGAGATAACAAGAACTACATTGAGATTCTCGAAGTGTTCCTCAAAGGCGGTAAAATGAAACTGCCTGATCTGCAGTTTGACGAGATAGTACGAGGCAAGGAAGCCAAGGATATACATCAGGCCATACCAGCGCACGCAAAGCGGGCCGAGGCAGAAGATAACGGGGTCAATCTGGGGATAGTGCATGGCAGTTATGGGCAAAAGTTATACTGAAAAAAATGCAGGTTTCAGGGGAACTTGAAGAACCAGCCCTTCAGGATCCCCTGTTAAAAGACGGTGGCCAGAGTCAGCTTTTATTTCGTGCGGAGAGACGCCGCACATGTACCTGCAGTACGGAGATGGCCGCCGGGGTAATGCCGGATATTCGGGACGCCTGTCCCAGCGATTTCGGCCGTATTTTGTTGAGCTTTTCAACGACTTCGTTGGAGAGACCGGAAAGCACTGTGTAGTCCATATCATCCGGCAGGAGCTGGCTCTCCATCTTTTTGAAGCGGGTCACCTGCTCCTCCTGGCGCTCAATATAGCCTTTGAATTTTATCCGCAGTTCCACCTCGTGACGCACTGTGCCTTCATTGAGAGCTGCGACGGTGTTGCGGTCGGCGGGTTCGAGGGGAAGGTGGAGAAAGGCGGTAATGTTCAGTTCCGGGCGGCGGAGGAGTTCCGCGAGGGAGCTCTTCTGCTTCAGTTCGGTGGACTTGAGCGCTGCGAGGGACTCGTTGACTGCCGGGGTCGGGGTGAGATGAATCTGTTCGAGGGCGGCAATCCCGGAGACAATACTGTTTTCCTTGGCATGGAAACGATCATAGGCGTCACGTTTCACCAGACCAATTCCATAGCCTTTGGCGGTAAGTCGGGCATCTGCGTTGTCCTCCCGCAGAAGCAGGCGATACTCGGCGCGGGAGGTGAAGAGCCGATAGGGCTCCTTTGTACCGAGGGTGACGAGGTCATCAATGAGCACCCCGGTGTAGGCTTCGGAGCGGTCAAGAATAAAGGGCGGCTCCTGGCGTATCTGGAGGACCGCGTTGATCGCCGCCATCAGCCCCTGCGCCGCCGCTTCCTCGTAGCCGGACGTGCCGTTGATCTGCCCGGCGAGAAAGAGCCCTCCCAGTCGTTTTGTCTCAAGGGTGGGAAGGAGTCCAAGGGGATCAATATAGTCGTATTCAATGGCGTAACCGGGGCGGATAATCTTTGCTTTTTCAAAGCCCTGGATGCTGTTGACCATCGCCTGCTGGGTGGCCAGCGATAAACTCGTAGGAATCCCGTTGGGGTAGATTTCGCAGGTATCCAGCCCCTCAGGTTCCACAAAAATCTGGTGGCGCGGCTTCTCAGGGAAGCGCATTACCTTGTCTTCAATGGACGGGCAGTAGCGGGCGCCGACGCCCTGGATGATCCCGGCGTAAAGCGGAGACTGGTCGATACCTCCGCGGATAATCTCGTGGGTACGTTCGTTGGTCCAGGTGATGTAGCAGGGACGCTGCGGCAGGGTGTATTCGCCAGAGCTGGAGTAGGAAAAAAAGCCTGGCGGCATGTCGCTGCTCTGGAGCTCGAGCTGTGAATAATCGAGAGTGCGGCTGTCGAGGCGGGGAACAGTGCCGGTCTTCATCCGTCCAACTTCAAACCCGTGTTCACGGAACCAGCGGGAAAGGGCGGCCGAGGCGGGATCACCGAGGCGTCCGGCGGCAAAGTGCTTCAGGCCGATATGCACCAGGCCTCCAAGGAAAGTGCCAGTGCAGATGACTACGGCCTTCGCCGAAATTTCTTCGTTGAGACTGGTCGTTATGCCGGTGACGCGGGAGTCGTCTGCACTGGTGAGCAGGCCGCTGACCATGGTCTGTTTCACCGTCAGATTATCGGTGTTTTCAATCACCGATTTTATTCGCAGGCGGTAAAGCAGACGGTCTGCCTGGGCCCGGGAGGAACGGACCGCCGGGCCTTTGGAGGTGTTGAGGATTCTGAACTGGATGGAGGTCGCGTCAATATTCTTTGCCATTTCTCCGCCGAGGGCATCAATTTCCTTTACAAGGTGACCCTTGGCGAGGCCACCGATGGCCGGGTTGCACGACATGGCACCAATGGTGTCAATACTTATAACAGTGAGCAGCGTTTTGCAGCCCATTCGGGCTGCGGCCAGCGCTGCCTCGCAGCCGGCGTGTCCTGCGCCGACGATGATAACATCATATTCTTCTTTCATTATTTTTTTGTTGAGTTTGTTTTCTGCCAGGAGATGAGCGCCCAGCGCGGCGGTGTCCTGCGGGTAAGAGTGAGGCTTCCGTCCGGCTCGCTGACGCTGATTGAGCGGACATATTCGGAGAGTCGTGCGGTCTGCTCTTCATCAAGTGTGTTGAACATCCAGAGGAAACTGGTCAAGGCCTCTTCAATATTGACGTAGTGTTTCACCCTGTCAAATTCCAGGATCTTCACGTCCGGGGCGATGCCCATGCTGTACAGTATGTTCAATGTATAAATGTAGTCGGGGCCGGGGTGGAATTCAATGCCGACGGCCTCGTACGCCCCTGGTTCAAACGGTGTCGGGCTGATGCTGTCGGAGAGAAAAACAGCTTCGGTGGCGAAGGCGTTCAGCTTGCCCAATGCGGCTGGCAGGTCTGTCACGGCGGTGGAGCGGGAGGCGAGGGTGATGTGGTGCGGCGATATTCCCGCAGCCTGCCAGTCATCCTGCCATGCCAGTCTTGTGGTGGTAATATTGTAGATTTCCTGTTCAGCGGCCTTTTCCTCCAGCAGCTCAAGCATGCGGCCGGAAAAGTCCAGGGCGGTGACGGCTGCGGCACGTCTGGCGATGGGCAGGGCAAGGGTGCCGGGACCACTGCCAATATCGAGCAGAGTTGTCTGCGAGGTCAGCGGCAGGTTGTCGACAACAAGATCAACATAGCTGTTGTCCTTTCCCCTGCTGGCGAAGGAGTCGGCGCGGGAATCCCAGTCGGCGGCGCTCCTGGCCCGGCGGGATTTGTTTGCCATGGCACGGCGACGCAGCTCAATCCAGTCGATATCGGCGGCGGTCTGTATGCTGGCAGGCATGTTTGCAGTTACGGGCATGAAGTTTCCTGATTTCTGTTGAGGGTCATTGAGGCGGGGAGTATACCATATTTGCCGGGGTTTCAGGGATAAAATGATCGGCAATAATCCTCTGATTCTGAGGGCTTTTCGATCTCCGCCGTCATCCTGCCGCAGCCGGGGACCTTCACTGAAGCGGGGAAGGAGGGCTGAGGAAATCGTTGACACCTTCCTGAAAATATGTTTTTATTGCCGTTTTATCATCTTTGTCCCCGCCTCACGGGGATTTTTTGTTGACAACTCCCGATGAGAGCGGGAAATCGTAAAGGAAAAGAACAATGAGCAAAAGAACATTTCAGCCCAGTAATATTAAGCGTAAACGTCGGCACGGTTTTCGTGAAAGAATGAGCACTCGCGCAGGTCGTGCCATCATCCGCGCCCGTCGTGCCAGGGGCCGCCAGCGTCTCTCCGCATAAATTGACCGGTCAACGGTTGCCGAAATCCCATCTGGTTCGTAAAGGATGGGAGTATCAGCGCGTGTACAGCAGTGGGAGGCGATTGCACAGTAAAGGCTTCTCTTTGATCTGTCTTGATAATGACCTCCCCTTTAATCGCCTCGGCATCAGCGTTCATCGCAAGATACGCGGTGCCGCGTTGCGAAATCGTCTCAAACGGATCATCCGTGAGACGTTTCGCTGTAATCGGGATCTCTTTCCTTCGGCAATGGATATAGTTTTCACTATTCGGCCGGATTTTATCCTCGACCATCCCGTTGAGATCCGTGCGGCTGTGGAGACGCTCGTCGCAGGGTTACGTAGAGCATGAAGATTACAGAGATTCCCCGTAAGGCCGCGATCGTCCTGCTGCGAGGCTATAAATATTGGATCTCCCCGTGGCTGCCGCCTTCCTGCCGTTTTACCCCTACCTGCTCGGTTTATGCCATGCAGGCTATTGAGAAGTATGGTTTCCTGCGCGGTTCCTTCCTCGGGCTGTGCCGCCTGCTTCGCTGTCATCCGTTTTCCCGTGGTGGCTACGATCCCATCCCTTAACCCCAATTACACACTTTCCCATGGATAATAAAAGAGCCTTTCTGGCTGTCGCAATCTCCTTTGTCATCCTCCTTGGCTATCAGTATTTCTTTATGCCGACTCCGCCTGCGGAGCAGCCAGGAGAGACGAAACAGAGTGCCGAGGTGAAAGCCCCGCTCTCGCAGAATCAGCCAAAGGCTGTCGCTGTTACTGAAAAAGTGGCAGAAAAGCCTGCACTGCCTCCCGTGGTTTATGATCGGGAACCGAAGAAGGTTACCGTGGACACCAGTTTGTATACGGCGGTTTTTTCAGAAGATGGAGGTACGCTCACCAGCTTTTTGTTGAAAAAACACAGCCAGACCAGCGATAAAAACTCTCCCGGGATGCAGTTTATCGCCACAAGTGCTGAGCAGGGGTATCCGCTTGCGTTCTCCTGGGGCAGTGTGACCAGTCCGCGGATTCTGTACACCGCATCCGCTTCGTCAATCAAACTGGCCGAAGGCGACAAACCCGCCACGCTGACCCTCACGGCAGATGCTGGTAACGGGGTGACGGTTCAGCGGGCTTATACCTTCCGCGATGACACCTATCTCATTGATCTAGATATCAAGGTGACCAACGGCAGCGGTGCTCCACTGCAGGGGGCACCCATGCTCGACCAGGTGGACAGTTCTCTCGGCGGTGGTGTCTCTTCCTCAGCCGACCGCTTTCTCTTCACCGGACCGTCCGCCTATATCAACGATGAACTGCATGAGATAAAGCCTGACGAGTTTGAGCAGGCTCCGGTTACCCTCAACGGTAATATTGACTGGGCCGGCTACGAAAGCAGTTACTTTCTCTGCGCCCTTGTACCGGAAGACGGTGATGGCCAGAGCTATACCATGCAGGGCAGCGAAGACCTGGTGCGCACTCAGCTTGCCGGTGCCGTAATTACCCTGCAGTCCGGTGCCTCACAAAACTGGCAGTACAAACTGTATTATGGACCGAAGAAGGTCAGCCTGCTGCGCGATATCGGTTACAATCTTGAAAAGTCGATGAACTACGGCTGGTTCACCATCATTGCCAAGCCGATGCTCTGGCTGCTCAACTTCTTCTACTCCGTTGTTCATAACTACGGCGTGGCGATTATTCTTGTCACCGTTCTCATCAAAGCTCTTTTTTGGCCGATTACCTATAAAGGTTTGAAGTCGATGAAGAATATGCAGAAGCTGCAGCCGAAGATGGCGAAGCTCAAAGAAAAATATAAGGATGACCCGCAGGCGATGAACCGTGAGGTGATGAATCTCTACAAAACCTACAAGGTCAATCCCCTGGGCGGCTGTCTGCCGATGGTCATTCAGATTCCCTTCTTCTTTGCCCTCTATCGAGTTCTGCTGGCTTCTATTGAACTGCGGCATGCACCGTTTATGCTGTGGATCACTGACCTCGCGGCTCCTGACCGGCTCTACCTCGGGTTTGACCTGCCGTGGCTTGGCGGCCTCCCGGTACTCACTCTGCTGATGGGTGCATCCATGTGGCTGCAGCAGAAGATGACTCCAACTACTGCCGACCCGATGCAGGCCAAAGTTATGATGGCACTGCCGATTGTTTTCACCTTCATGTTCCTCAATTTTCCTTCAGGACTGGTACTCTACTGGCTTATCAACAACCTCCTCAGTATTCTGCAGCAGGTGGTAATCAATCGAGAGAGCAAGTCACACGTGTTGGAGAAAAAGGCCTGACAGGGAGGAGCGTATGCCCGAGATGAAGGAATATTCCGGCAAAGATGTAAACGAAGCTATCGAATCCGCCTGTGCTGATTTCGGGGTTCTCCGGACGCAGCTCAAGGTGGAAATCCTCGATACCGGCTCTGCCGGAATATTCGGAATCGGTCGGAAAAACGCATGTATCCGCGTGCGGGTAAAAGCTGCATCGGGGGAGATCGATGATGATCCCTTTGGAGTGGCTGATATCTTTGACAACGGACTCCTGAACCCGGAGAAAAGCGGTGTGGAAAAGCAGAAGACTTCTGCTCCGGGGGGAGGGGAATGTGTTGAAAAGGTGGTGAAAAGGAAGGGAAAGGCTGTGGAAAAGAATGTGGAAAAGTCCACAACTGCCGTTCCCGCACTTTCATCTCTGCCCTCTGCCGTGTCTGTACCGCAGACTCCGGAAACGCAGGCCAGCCAGGAAATTGTGGAGATTATCTGCAGCGAACTGGTGAAGATAGTTCAACTGATGGGATTCCCCTCCACCATAGAGGTTCAGGTAGAGGGGCTGACGATTAATGTGGAACTCCACGGCGACTTTGAAGAGGAGTTGATCGGGGAAGAGGGTCGGGTGGTGGACAGTCTGCAGTATCTCATACGCAAGATTGCCGGCCGCAAATCACAGGAGCGGCTGCGTATTAATCTTGATGTCGGAAACTATCGCCGCCGACGGATAAAAGAGCTCTGTGCGAAGGCGGTGAAACTGGCCGCCGCTGTTAAAGATGGAGGCAGCTCCAGGGTCATGCCCGGACTCAGCCCGGCTGAACGGCGGGAGGTGCATATTGTCCTGCGACACGACAGCGAGGTGCGGAGTCGTTCGGTGGGTGAAGGGATGTTTAAAAAAGTGTTAATCTATAAACCCGGCAGCAGCAATGGTGGCCGTAAAAGTCGCCGGAACGGCCGCCGCCGTGAAGACTGAGCCAATGACTCCTTCGCAAACTGATACCATTGCCGCGATCGCCACTCCCCCTGGCGCGGGAGGGATCGGTATCATTCGCATCAGCGGAGAGCGTGCCCTCCCTGTCCTGCGTGAAATCTTTGTTTCTGCTTCTTCTGCGGCACCCTTCTCTGAAAGCCATAAACTCTACTACGGCCATATTCGCGAGGAGGGTCGCCTGCTTGACGAAGTTCTGGCCGTCTTCATGGCCGCCCCTCACTCCTACACAGCTGAAGATGTCGCGGAAATTCAATGTCATGGAAGTTCTCTCGTGCTGGAAAACGTTCTCGAGGCGGTGTTGCGCCACGAGGTGCGCCTTGCGGAACCGGGAGAATTTACCCGTCGGGCCTTCCTCAACGGACGTATTGACCTCACCCGTGCCGAGGCGGTGGTGGAACTCCTCACTGCGCGGACGAAGAAGGGTGTCGACCTTGCCGAGGAACAGCTCTCCGGTGCCCTCTATAAGGCGCTGGAGCCGATTCGTCAGTCTCTCCTGCATGCTCGTGCCTATGTCGAGGTGGCAATAGATTTTCCGGAAGAGGATGTGGAGATCATTGATCACGGCACACTTCTAAAACAGCTTGGGGATGAAGTAAAAACTCCGCTGGGGCGTCTGCTCGGACGTGCCGGGCAGGGACGGATCTACCGTGAAGGGATTTCCATGGTCATTGCCGGGCTGCCCAATGTGGGTAAATCCAGCCTGCTTAACGCCCTGCTCAATGAAGAGAGGGCGCTGGTTGCCGCTATTCCGGGGACTACCCGCGACTCCATTGAGGAGATCGTGGATATTGGCGGGGTTCCGGTGCGCATCGTTGATACTGCCGGAATTCATGAGAGTGCGGAAGAGGTGGAGGAGATGGGGATTCTCCGGGCGAAGCGTCTGCTCAACCAGGCCGATCTGGTCCTCTTCGTGGTGGATGCTTCCTGCGGTCTGCGCCCCGGGGACCTGGCACTGTATGATACGGTACGGCAGAAACCGCTGCTGATGGTAGTCAATAAAAGCGATCTGGTGTCTGCGCTGCCAGACCTCTCTTCTCTCCCTGGTCTGCGCGGCTCGGTGGCAATCTCGGCAAAACAGCAACAGGGGCTGGAAGAGCTGCGGGATCTCATTTATGCGGAGATCACCGGAGGCAAAGATATGTGGGAAGAGGCTGCCTGTACCCCCAACCTGCGCCACAAAGCTTCCCTTGAAAGTGCTGTGGCAGCCTGTGATCGCATCATGGAGACGCTTGCAGCAGGATTGACCTACGACCTCATTGCCGTCGATCTGCAGGATTGTCTCGGAGCCCTTGGCGATATCGTTGGCGAAACTACAACGGAAGATGTGCTCGACGTGGTTTTTGCCGAGTTCTGTCTCGGAAAATAATGAAGCCTCATGTTCCTGCCCTTTCTCTTTCTTCTTCCGACCTGTTTGCCTGGCGGCAGGAAGTAGAGAGGAATATTACACCCCTTCCTGCAGAGAGTGTCACTGTGGAACAGGCCGTCGGACGGGTAACCGCCGAGGCTCTTTCTGCCGACCAGCCCTCACCCCGTTTCGCGGAATCTCTGCGCGACGGTTTTCTTTTCTTTTCTACCGATTTTATGGTGGCATCGCAAACAGGGCTTGAGGTCTGTTTTGAGGTGGCAGCGGGGACTCTGGATGTGCCGGTGCTGGTGCATGGTTCTGCCCAGCGCATCTTTACCGGCGGGATGGTGTGCGCCGGGCGAGGGGCAGTGGTTGTGCCCTGTGAACTTTGTGAGCTGCGGGGAGGGCGTGTCTATCCACGGCAGTTACCGAAAAACAGTTATATCCGCGAGGTTGGCATGGACAGCGCGGCGGGAGAGATCCTTTTTCCTGCCGGGCGCAGACTTTCTGCCGAAGATGTGGCCCTGCTGGCTGCCTGCGGTGCCCACACTCTCTCGGTGAGAAGCCGTTCACGGGTGGCGCTTTGCTGTACCGGCAGTGAGCTGGTGACTGGAAGGGAACCGGGGATCGGGGAAAAAGTGTCGGTGAATCACCTGCTCATGGGGGGGGCTTCTGGGCGTTTTCATCCCCGGGATTTCTCTGTTACCCTGGTTGGTGATGAGAAAGAAGCGCTGCTCGCTTTTTTCTCCGCGGCCCTCATGAAAAGTGCTGATTTGATTCTTACCAGTGGCGGCATGGGGCCGGGCAAGTTTGATCTGGTGCAGGAGGTCTTTGCCGGGATGGGAGGGGAGATCTTCTTTGACACGCTGGCCATGCAGCCGGGAAAATCACTGTTGTTTGGCAGGCTGTACGGTGCTGTTGTTCTCGGGCTGCCCGGGCCGCCCCGGGCTGTCTCCACTCTCGCCGAAGAACTGCTTGTGCCGGTGTTCCGTCTGCTTGAAGGGGAGAACACAGAGAAGTGCTGGCCAACGGCTTTTGCGGCGAAACTGCTTTCATCGGCGGGTTCTGCTTCCCTTCTCCCCCGTCTCAGGGGCGGGGTCCTCTCTTTTTCGAAAGGGGAATGTTTTGTTCGGCCTGCCGGGAAAAGGGAACAGGCGCAGTGTCATATTATTTTTCCTGCTGATTGTGACCTGCATCCTGGAGACCTTGTCGAGATTCACCTGCTGCCGTTCTGATTCGCGGGGACCTTGAAACAGCGTGTCTTTCGTTCCTGTTCGAGGCTCAGGAGACGGGAGACAGGAGAAAGGCAAGACGGTAAGGCATTTTTTACCGCGAAGAACGCGAAGGAAGACAAAAGTATCTGAGAATAAGGATTTTGAGATTTAAAGAGGGAAGGATGGGGGGCAGGGAGACGGGAGACAGGAAAAAGCAGGCAACAAAACTCGATGGTATCCGTTGTGGTATGAAAGGCCCCCGTTGTGCTGGAGTCCCTTGTGAAGGGGAACGACAAAAGATTTTTTTGCCAACGAAAAAATTTAGCGTGTTTGACTGTCCATCATTTTTTCCAGCTTTTGCCTTTCCCTGTCTCCGTCCTTCCCGCTTTAATTCAACTAAAATCTTTTGCGTTCCTTCGCGTTCCTTCGCGTTCTTCGCGGTCAAAAAGGCCTTATCCTTTCGTGTGTTTAGTGTGTTTCGTTGGCCATCCAGTCTTTCCGTCTTTTGCCTTTCCCTTTCTCCCGTCTCCTTTCTCTCCTTTTAATTTTGACTGTAGCGAAGAA
>JALNVI010000004.1 GCA_023231425.1 Desulforhopalus sp.
AACGAGGCACTGGCATCCACCGCCCTCACGTTCGCCATAAATTTCCTGGTTATAGTGAGGAATGGAAGTCTGGTTAAACTCTCCACTGCCTATTGCTTTGAGCGGGTAGTTATGCTCCGATCCGGGGTCAGCAGCGACACGCTGACGAGCCTCACGCAACAAATCACTCCGTTTACCAAAAATGACTGCCCCTGTCGGGCAGACTTCGGCACAGGCAGGAATTCCACCTTTGTCGATACGCTCTACCCCTTTTTGATTACAGAGTGAACACTTCTGGAGACGCCCGAAGGGGTCATCATATTCATATTTCGGGACATTAAACGGGCAGGCGATCATGCAGTAACGACATCCGGTACACAGACTCGGGTCGGTGGTAACAATTCCGGTAACAGGATCCTTCTGCATGGCACTCACCGGACAGGCCGAGACACAGTTGGGGTCTACACAGTGCATGCATTGACGTTTAATGTAGGAATACCCGTCATCAACCTGATCTTTGTTTACACCAGTACCGTTTTGCCACACCTGGATAACATTATAGCTGAACGGAGAGAGATAATTATTCTTCGAGTGCATCGAGTCAGCAGGGTTGAGGGCCATCTGGTTGACTTCCTGACATTTAGTCACACAACTCTGACACCCCACACAAAGGGTGGCGTCATAGAGCAGACCCACGCCCTCCGGTAACGGTGGAAGGTTATGCCGGGCCTCTGCATCCGTGGCGGCACCAACCGTCGCGAGCAGAGGAGCGACAGTCGCAACTTTGAGAAAATCGCGGCGGTCCATATTAATCCTCCTTCTCTTGGGAAGAATTTTTCCCCTCTTTCTGCTGACGGCCAAGTTCTTTGACGGTCATCACACTCACACCGGCTGCCAGACCGGCGACACCGGCCAGAATCGCTGTACCAGCGACTTTGCTTTCCCCGCCGGAAGGCGTATTGACCTCAGGATGAACAGCCGGAGGAGTCTGGCGGACAACTTGTGCCAGTTCACTGATTCCCTTCGTGAAGCCAATCCCTTTCTCATTACAGCCAATGCAGGGGTGGCCAATACCAACCGGCCAGATTCCTCCGCCGACATCACAGAATTGAAGGGTAGGACAGTTCCCATAGGTCTCAGGACCTTTACAGCCAAGCTTGTAGAGGCACCATCCCTGCCGATGTCCTTCATCTCCAAAGGCCTCAGCGAAACGACCGGCGTCAAAATGCGGCCGCCGCTCACAGTTCTCATGAATAAGACGACCATAGGCAAATTTCGGCCGTCCCTCAGCGTCAAGTTCCGGCATTTTTTTGAATGTCAGAAGATGCACTACGGTGGCGATAAAATTAGACGGATTGGGAGGACAGCCGGGAATATTAATAATTTTCTTATCCGGCAGAAATTCCTGCACACCGACAGCACCCGTGGGATTGGGCCCTACAGAGGGGACACCGCCCCAGGCTGCACAGGAACCGATGGCAATAATGGCTGCGGCCCCCTCAGCGGCCTCTTTGATATGCTCTCCTATGGGTTTCCCGGCAACCATGCAGTAGACACCACCATCTTTGGTCGGGATAGACCCATCAACAACCAGCACGTATTCGCCCTTGTATTCTTCCATGGCGCGGTGCTTGTTCGCTTCTACCTGATGGCCGGCAGCAGCAGAGAGGACCTCGTGGTATTCCAGTGAGATAACCTGAAACAGAAGAGTCTCAAGAGTCGGATGAGTTGCCCGCAGGAGTGCCTCGGTACAACCAGTGCACTCCTGCGCACCAATCCAGATTACCGGCGGTAGTTTTTTACTGGTTAGAGCTTCGGCAATAGCCTCAGTTGAAGAGAGCCCTCCAAGGCCGAGTGTCGCGGCTATACCAGTACAAAACTTCATGAAATCCCGGCGAGATACGCCGAGACAGTCTAACATTTGGGTGTTTTTTTCAGCGTTCATTCAGCAGGTGGATGTTGAGGATTACGCAGAGATCCGAGGAAGACTGCAGCAAAGAGCCGAAAAGCAACGGATACAAAACCTTTTCTCAGCTCCATTAGAGAAAGCGCAGATAGTAGTTAAAATGCCAGATATCCGCAAGAATTTTTCTCATTTTTTCTGTACATTATCCCATAACACATGGCGCTTTTCTTGTGTATTTACAGTAAGTTATTATACTTTAATATAATGAATATAAATTCATTATGAATCCTTCGAGCTCAACGTATCGTGTTGAGAAATAAAGACTGCGGCAGAATATCAACACCCTGAATTAAGGATAAAAAATAAAGAAATATCCTTTATTCTGAAAGGTATTTTTTGGGGTAAAAAAATCAATAGTATCGTGAAGAAAGGGCAAAAATAATAGTACTCAACAGTATCTGAATCAACAAGAGGAAAAGTAACTCCAGTATAAAATCTTGTCTTTTATCAACGAACAGACGCCAGGCAGTCTTCTTAACCAATGCGGAAGTTGTAACTTGAGAGAAGTATCACCACTTATATTTTTCACGGTATTTGTTATATTATCACTTGCAGGCAGTTTTTTTTCAGAGAAAGAGGAACGGTCAGGAACCTTCCACTTGAGAAAAACATGCCTTATGGTCTGCTGGAAAACCCACACTATGACTGGCATTTTTTTTTGTTTCCCTCCTGCTATATACATGTATTAACAATAGAAAGGCCATGCAACTACCCTTAAATCAAATATCGTATCCGTCTCTCTGCTCACCTCATCCAGTTTCCGTGTTATGAACAACAACATACCGTATTCACTCTAAATTTTCAAAAAAGAAGAGCCTTTCAAAGCCGGTTCTTTCACCTGGTCACAAAAAGTCCGAAGATCGCTTCAGCGAAGTTGTTACCAGAGGAGACATCGCAGAAAAGATTCACCAGGAAAGGTGCCATACTTATTATTGAGACTTGAATTAAGTTTGCTCCAGAAAAAGCTTACTTTACATCAAAAAATCTCCCTGAATCTTTCAATCAGAAGGCTTTCATGGTTATTTTTATAGCCCGGAAAACGGGCTTTTTAAAGGGGTAAAACAGCATTATTTTAATACAAATAAACGTGTTAATAAAGCGATAGCGTAGTGGATCAATAAAAGACCTGATGAATTTACTTTTGAAAACTACGTTCTCCCTCAGAAAAAGTCTTGCCTGCAACACACGAACCTTTTAATTTCAGACTTTGTTTCAGTCCGAGAGCTCTTTTTCAGGCTTTGTATTCCAATAAAATTTTCTGCTTCTCGATAATTTTCTCAAACCTTTTATTTCAAGAGTGACAATGCACTACATTGACCGACTCCCTGCGACTGCCGACCACACTTCTATCATCACTGAACATAAAAGAAAACAGGCCTGGGTCAACCAGGAAAAGAAGGGGTTTCTCCGCTATCGCACGCCCTGTCAGGCCCTCGCTCAGTGGAAGGCGCACAACTGTGATTTTTCCGCAGATACAGTTTCCATTGGTACCGGAGACGAGATTTCCAGCAGAGAAAAAATCCTTATCCGGGAAAACCTCAAAGCCTTCATGCCCTGGCGCAAAGGCCCCTTTTCTGTCTTTGGCAATGACATCGACGCGGAGTGGCGCAGCAATTTAAAATGGAATCAACTCAGAGAAGAGCTGCCCGAACTGGAAAACAAAATTATTGCTGATGTCGGCTGCAATAATGGCTACTACATGTTTCGCATGGCGGCCCGCAAACCACGTTTTGTACTCGGCCTTGAGCCCTCGGTTCAGCATTACTATTGCTTCAAGGCACTCAACGCAATGGCGGGATGCAGCAACCTTGATATCGATCTGCTCGGGGTGGAACATCTCAAATATTTTGTGGAGTGTTTCGATGTTGTTTTTCTCATGGGTATCATCTACCACCGGCCCTCTCCTGTCGACACCCTGCGCGACATTCTCACCTCCCTGCAACCCGGAGGGACAATGATTCTTGAGACCCAGGCAATTCCGGGCAAGACTCCTGTTGCCCTCTTTCCCGACGGGACCTATGCGAAGGTCCCCGGGACCTACTTTGTTCCTACCGCTTCCTGTCTGATAAACTGGGTGAGGAAAGCAGGGTTCAAAAACATCAAACTTTTTGCATCGCACGCAATGACCCCGGATATCCAGAGACGAACGGAGTGGATGATATATGAATCTCTCAGTGACTACCTTGACCCAGCCGACCCGACACGAACGGTGGAGGGTTACCCCGCCCCCCTGCGTGTTTTCCTCAAGGCGGAAAAATAAACCAGCAGGGTGTTGGACTGAAGCGTTTTCTTGCCTTTCCGCCCTCCTGCGGGTACATTGCTGAAATATTCAAGAATCAATGCGCTGAGTACACTGTTAACTTCACACGGAGGAGACCATGGATCTTTCAAACTACACACTCTACAGCTCCGGCCTCAAAGGTGCTGAAACCACCTTCAGCGAAGAAGCTGAGAAAAGAGGAATCAAGGATATAGTATATACCTTTGAGGGTCATAAGCTTGCCCGCGACAAGAATACCGTTGTCCTCGACAAGGCCCAGCTTGAGCGCGGAGATATCAGTATGGAACTTGCCTCCCGCATGCTCAATCGAACCTATTATGAAACAGAAAAAATCCGCAAGGTTCTGCAAACCATCTTCCACATGGTCAACAGCGGGCATCAGGTTTTTGTCATAGGTTCCATTCAGGAAGACAACTCCGTAAAAGGTGGCACCGGCTGGGCGGTAGAACTGGCCAAGATGTTCAACCGTCCACTGCATGTTTTCGACCAGCCAAACAAGAAATGGTTTACATGGAAAGAAAGCAACTGGAAGGAAAATACCCCCAAGATCGAATATGAGACCTTCGTCGGCAGTGGTACACGCTACCTCAATGATGCCGGCCGCGAGGCCATTGTCAAACTTTTCCAGGATTCATTCCCTGAAGATTGATCTGAAACCATCGTTTTCATACAAAAAGGCCCGTCGGAGATTCCGACGGGCCTTTTTGCATGAAAAGCCTTCAATACTCGGAAGGGTCCCTTGAAACAACTTGGATTTCATTCCTTCGAGGAACAGGAGGGAATTTACCGCAGGCATAACTTTGATATCGGAGTCCAGAAGCCTGTCGAATTTAGACCCTTTTGCCCATATTGACGTTATTTCATCAACACCAGGCTAAAGGGCTCTCGACAGAAACAAGCTGATCACATGAATTCAGGAAATATTTATTCCCCCACGAATCAGTTAAACATCTCATTAAACAGAGAAATCAGTCATGTATTCGCTGCTTCTTGCTGCCACCGATCCCACGTTCAACCTCGCACTTGAAGAACATCTCTTCTCCACCATGCCTGCCGACCACCCGGGGTGGTTTCTGCTGTGGCGCAATCACCCGTCAATTATCGTCGGCCGACACCAGAACACCCTTGAGGAGATCAATCAGCAGCTGGTGCAAAAATATCAGCTCGACGTCGTCCGGCGAATCACCGGCGGCGGTGCCGTATTCCACGACGAAGGCAATCTTAACTACTCCTTCCTGCACCACAGCGATGCTGCAGGTATCATTGATTTCAAGCGATATCTCACCCCCATCGCCAAAGCCCTTGCAGAACTGGGAGTAAAGGCTGAGCTTTCCAGCCGAAACGATCTCACCGTCGACGGTAAAAAAATCTCTGGTGCCGCACAGACCCGCAGGGGAAGACGAGTCCTGCACCACGGCACCATGCTTGTTAATCTAAACATGGACATGCTTGAAGCTGTTCTCACCGGCGCACCGGATAAATATCTTTCCAGGGGGATCAGTTCGGTACGCAGCCGGGTCATCAACCTCAGCGAGGTGTGGCCGCAACACACCACCATGGAGACACTTCAGGATGTATTTATCCGCAACTGTACAAGTGCGCCGGGAGAGCTGCGCGAAGAGGATATTGCTGCAGCCGAACAGCTTGCCGATAAAAAATATCGCACCTGGGAGTGGAACTACGGCAAATCCCCGCGTTACACCGAAAAATTGCGCCACCGCTTTCCATGGGGTGCCGTTGATGCCCGTCTTGATATCCAGCAGGGAATCATCCAGCACTGCAGCATCTCGGGAGACTTTTTCGCCGAACTGCCGATTGAAGAGCTCACCGCCCGCCTGCAGGGAGTCGCCCATACCCCGCCGGCCATCACCACAGCGCTGGCCGGGCTGAATCTGCCGCGCTACTTCACAGGCAGCAGCTCAGCGGAATTGCTCACCTTTTTCACTCAACCAGAAGGAAACCCCGAAGGCGGTTCTCGAATCGCAGAAGTACAAAACAGATAACCCTGAGCTGCCTGTCCAATCCCAAACTCTTTTTCAGACTCGGACAGCCTGACAAAATTTTCACCAGGCTGACTTTTTTCGCCATAATCTCCTTCCCAAATCGTTTTCAGCACTTCAAGGAAAAACAGACCTTTGAGGGATTGTTGAAAATTGCCAAAATTCGTGCTTTAGTAGAGCGCATTGTCAACGGGGAAAATGTCAGGCGCCTCTGCCTGCCCAGGTCTACTGGTTGCCCGTTATGTACCAGAGGGCACCTTGAATAATCTTGTATTTCGTCCATATTCAAGGTACCCCAGAGTATTGCGAATCTCCGCCCAGCGGAAAAACTCACATGCTCATCAACTCTCCAGAGCATTGAATTCAAACTGAGGAATATTCCATGAAAATTGCTGTTGTTGAACCCCTTGCCGTTGAAACATCTCAACTTGATGAGATTATTAACGCATCCCTCGGCAGTTCCCTGAAGGATGTCACTATCGAGCACTTTGCAAAAAGGACTGCCGACGAAGCGGAACTGATTGCCCGCAGCAAGGATGCGGAGATCGTGGTTATAGGTAACGTCCCCTTCCCGCGAAGCGTACTGGAGAAGTGCCCCAAACTGAAAATGCTGGCCATCGCTTTCACCGGTTTTGACCACGTCGACGTTGATTACTGCCATGAACACGGCATTGTGGTGAGCAACTGCTCCGGCTACGCCACTGTGGCCACGGCGGAACTGGCCATCGGTCTCCTTCTCGCCGTCTACCGCAATATCGTGCCATGCGACGATGCCACCCGCAAAGGTGGCACGAAAGCAGGGCTGGAAGGATTTGAGCTCTCCGGGAAAACCATGGGCATAATTGGTACCGGCGCCATCGGCGGCCATACCGCCAGACTGGCACAGGCCTTCGGCATGAAGGTCATCGCCTTCAACCGCACAAAGCGTGACAACGGCCTGGAGTATAAGAGTCTTGATGAGGTCCTGACCGAGTCTGACGCAATCTCTCTGCATGTACCGGTTACAGCAGAGACAAGAGGAATGATCGGCGCACGTGAACTGGGATTGATGAAGAAAAGCGCGGTGCTCATCAACGTCGCCCGCGGACCGATCGTTGACAATACAGCACTGGCCGATGCCCTTAACTCCGGCAGAATTGCCGGTGCCGGCATTGACGTTTTCGACATGGAACCCCCCCTTCCAGCCAGCTATCCACTGGTAAAGGCGAAAAACACTGTGATCACTCCCCACGTCGCCTATGCCACGGCTGAATCGATGCTCAAGCGGGCAAAGATTGAGTTTGACAATATAAAGGCGTTTCTTGATGGTGTTCCAACAAATGTCATCTGAGAGGCAAATCGACCTCATACACCCAAAAAGGCTGACCAGAATTTCTGGTCAGCCTTTTTTATTCATCGCACATTTACAGAAGAGATATCTCTCTGCACGCCTTCAATTCCACGGCAGCCAGGGCAGTCCAACCCGCAGCCCTTTCAGCATAAGCTCCGCAGAGCCCTGCTGATACCCATAAATCCGCACGCCGAAAATATGCAGCATGATACTCACAGCCCTCTCAGAACTCGTCTCTTCATCATACTCACGCTCAAGATAACTGCGGAAAAGAGACTCCACCTCTTTGAGCTGGTTTGCAGCGAAGTCATGGAGATTATTCTTTTTCCCATCATCAGTCAGCTCCAGTTGAGTTTTTACCAGCAGACAGCTGCAATAGTCCACACTGATGGATTCTGCCACCGTGTTTTCCAGGTGGGCTAGAATTCCCTCGTTAATACTCTCTGCACCGTCAATTGTCTCACGTATCTTTGCCATCGATTTCGCACTGTAGCTCGTCAAGACCTCGCGAAACAATGATTCCTTATTGCCGAAGGAGTGGTAAATTGAACCGGGTTTAAGCCCGGTGGTCTCCACAATCTGCTGCATTGATGAGGCCTTAAAACCATTGTGACAAAACAGCCACATTGATTTATCTATAACCTCGTCTCTTTTAAAAAGCACTTTGGCCATTTTGTATCCTCCTTCTTCAGCAAAATTCAGAAAACCCAATTATTCTCAGTAAAGACAGGAGCATAACATCTATTTATTGAATAGTCACTCAATAAGGAATTGACAAGAGACCTCCCCGAACATATTTTGACTAAATGATCAAAATCATCTTGAGGAATACGCTCCATTTCCCGAAAATCAAGAAAGAGGTCTCTAATGGAAGGCATTGTGAAAGTTGATATCATCTCCGATGTGATGTGCCCGTGGTGTATCGTCGGTTATAAAAGGCTCGAAACGGCCATTAACGAAATGGGATTGCAGGGGAAGGTGCAGATTGAGTGGCACCCCTTTGAACTCAACCCGAATGAAACGGAAGAAGGTGAAGACTCCCGCAAGCACATGGAGAGGAAATACGCCATGACGCCGAAAGAGAGCAGAGAGTTTCAAACGCAGATAACGTCCCTTGCAAAAGAGGTTGGTTTCACCTTTGATTTCGACAAATGCACCCGCATAGTCAACTCCCGCGACTGCCATATTCTGCTGCAATTCGCCAAAGAGCATGGCAGGCAGACAGAACTGAAGATACGATTTTTTACGGCCCATTTTAGCGAAGGGAAAAATGTCGCCGACCGTAAACAACTTTTGAAAGAGGTGGAAGCAGTCGATCTCAACGCTGAAGAAGCGTATGCACGGCTCAATGATGAATCTGCCGTTGATCAGCTGAGAGAAGAGGAACGTCACTGGCAGCAGGCAGGAATTACTGCTGTTCCAACCATGATCTTTAACGGGTTGCCCCGACTGATCGGGGCGCAGCCTGTTGACGAGTACAAAAGGCTGCTGAAAAGACTGACCGCAAAGAAATAACTGCCTGACAACCTGTCGTTCCGGCAGACAGAGATGCAAAACACCTCTCCCTGTCTCCAGAAAACAGCCCGCCGCCAGACGATTCCTTTCCGGTTCAGGTGCATCCATTATGATAAAAGGTTTTCTCCTTAAAAGATAAGCCACGAGACTGTCAAACTTCCACCTCCGGCAGCTAACTCGTCGAACTCTCTATTTTTTATTCATTCTCCCGTTGACAATGGCTCCATAAGGAGTATATTCTTTTTCCCTTATATGTAAGCATCTAGAAACAGTTAGGCCTTGTCAAAAGATCTGCCTGCTCCGGGCCCCTGACCGACACGCTTATCCTCCTCAGCTTTGAAAAAAGCTGCAGGGCCACTCAGGCCCGTCCAGCGCTATGCGGAGCACCATGTCTGCGGGCTTGCCATAGTTGGGATATTGACTCCTTTAAATGAATCAGTGAAACCTTCTCGGACACACCATGGAAAGAGGACAGCAGTGACCATCAATACGGTTGCCCCCTAAACACCCGGAAGATTTACTGTGCAGTGCCAAAATGGCGGTCGTAACGTATATCTTCTTTGAAAAAAGAGACAGCTCTTACCGAAACTCATTGCCAACTCCTCTCTTTTCCATGGAGAAAGAGTCTATATAGAAACCTGTAGAAGAGAAAAAATATAATGATTATTGATTATGACGTACAGATTATCAAGGAAAGTGGACGACCGGCTTTTGTGGTAGTTCCCTACGCGAAATGGATTCAACTCAGTGGCGACAATGACGCCGGCGGAGTCTATATTCCCTCTGAGGTGCGGATCATGCACGCCAAAACCGGCCTCTCGCTGATCGCCTCCTGGCGCAGGCACCTGAAAATCACCCAGCGCGAACTGGCTGAAGATCTCGGGATGACCCAGCCAGCCATCGCCCAGATTGAAAAAGCGGGGACCAAAAACAGACCCGAAACCCTTGAGAAAATAGCCCACGCACTGAAAATTGAGGTGGAACAGCTCACCGTTAACTTTCCACACTCCTCCTGAAAAAAAAAAGCCCCCCGCTTTGCAGAATACAAGGAGCCGCACAGAGCGGGGCTTAATGTCTGACAATCTTTTTGCCATCCTTCTTCAAGGTGCTCATCCTGTATATAGCGGAAAGAGAGAAGAGCAGAAATTTCAACCGCTGGTCACACCTCTTTGAACATGTACCCGACTCCGGCAACGGTCTCGACTTTCACCCCTTCCACCTGTGCCTTTGCCATCTTTTTACGGATATTGGCAACGTGCATAACCAGTGCTCTGGTCTCCACCGGTTTTTTGTAGCCAGGGACATCGCTGAGCAGGTCAACATGGGAGGCGACGGAGGCTTTACGCTCGACAAGGTAGAGCAGCAGATCAAACTCTGTTTTGGTGAGTTTCAAAAAATCAGCCCCCCCCCCACGATAATTTCACGGGCCAGCGGTTTAATGACGATATTACCGAAAGGCATCTCGCTGACCAGGCTGCGTTGAGCAGATAAATCGAAGCGGCGCAAAACGCTCTTCACCCTCGAAAGCAGTTCCCGTGTGCTGAACGGTTTCCCCACATAATCATCAGCACCGTGATCCAGTCCTTTCACCTTGTCATCCACCGTATTTTTATCGGTGAGCATGATAATGGGAGTCTGGTTGCCACCAGCGCGCAGATTGGCGAGAACGGTTAAACCCGTCCACAAAGGGCATCACCACATCAAGAAGGATGATATCCGGCTGAATCTCATCCACACGCGCAACCATGTCCCGCCCGTATTCTTCGGTAAAGACCTCTGCACCCTGTGATTCAAAACAGGTTCGCAGAAGAGAAAGAATTCCCTCATCATCTTCAGCAATGAGTATTTTCGTTCCAGCAAGGTCATTCATTTCAAAAGCTCCTGAGCAGAAAACTCCGTGACATCCTGCAGAGGTGCAGATGAGGAGGCAAACCCTGCTCTTGAAAAGTTTTGACGGATTGTAGAATTTTTTGTGTGCAGTCTACTGCTCTTATGGAAAAAAAAGTTGCCGAACAGTATTTTCCTTTCCCTCTTTACTCTAAAAGACTATGTACTTACATATTTGGCAGTCTGTAATTGCACAATCAGCAGCTCAGATACAACTCCGGAGGAAATTGGCTGCTCCCTCTGCATGCCAGAAAAGAGAGTTCATGCATGGAGAGGCCAACCTCACTCTCTCCACGCAGCCGCACGAAAAGATCAAGACCGCGTGCAGGATACAACAGTCACTGCATCGTCCGCCCGGTATGTTTCCGCTCAATCGGAAAGAGGAGAACGAACTCGCCACCGAACCCCTCATGCTCCATCAACAATTTACCGAACAGTTTTTTGCCAGCCACAAGTTCCGGCAGGGCACGATCACTGCCATTCAGCATAACATCTCTGCCACAACCGGCGAATCTTTTTCCAGTCAGACAGTCACACCACAGAAGAGAAGCGCCAGGCCCTGCAGTCAGTTGAGGACAACGTCATCGGAGACGGGTCTGCCCCCGCAAAGGAAAATGACGAACAGAAGGAACGCCACAGATACCGCCTTAAATTTACCAATACGGAACGCTCAGGAAAGAGTGCGGACATTATGGCGTATCACGCAGCAGTATTTACCAGCTTGAGCAAAACACACTGAAGCACCTGCGCAGTTTTCTCACACCTGAGTCACCCGAGGTCTCCACTTGGAAATTACCGGGAAATCATCTCCAGGTCTCTTTACTCTCGCATTTTCAGCAAGGGTAATGTATTTTGTTTGTCCCGCTTTTTTCAAATATAAATATCAACGCAATAACAGCACGTTAGCATCCTTAAACAAAATTTTCCCGTGGTGCCCGAAAATGGCCAAAAAAACAAAAAATCCAGAGTTCAAAGCGGTGATATCTGACATCGTACTTATCACCCTGGGCTCTTTCATATACGCCATTGGGGCCAATGCGATCCTTGCACATCACGACTTCATCACCGGTGGTCTCTACGGTGCGGCACTGCTCACGGCCCGTATCACCGGCACGTTCACCCCCGGGCTGTGGTATCTGATCTTCAACATTCCGCTGCTCTATATCAGCTGGAAAACTTTCAGTCGCCGTTTCTTTGTCTATACGACCTATGGGATCCTCATACAGACCTTCTTTCTAGAAATACTGAAGCTGAACTATCCCATCCAGGACCAGCTCTACGCCGCTATTGCCAGTGGGGTTATCACTGGTGTCGGGTGTGGTGTAATCCTGCGTTCACGGGGGTCGGGAGGCGGACTGGATGTTGTGGCACTCTTCCTGCTGCGCAAATGGAATCTCGGGGTTGGGAAATTCTATCTCATCTTCAACACAGCCCTGTTTGTCTTCCTTGCCGCCCGCTATACACCGGATATATTGATTTCCTCCATCATCCTCTCTTTCACTTCTTCGATACTGATTGAGCAGGTGTTGACACTCTCAAACGCACGGAAAATTGTCTATATTCTCAGTGAACATTATGAGCGGATTGTTAAAGTAATCACCCTTGAGATGAAAATGGGTGCCACCCTGATCAACGTCCGGGGTGCCTACTCTGGTCACGACAAGCAGATGGTAATGACGATTACCAATAATCTGCAGATGAAGAAACTTGAGGATGTAGTCTTTGCCGAAGATCCTGATGCTCTGTTTATCGCTGAGAACAGTTTTAACGTCATTGGTTCCAGCTTCGGTAAGAGAAAGATGTATTAGCAGTCTGTCCGAGACAGGCTCCCAGGAAAAAAAGCGCACCGTAAAAGGGGAAACTTTCAGGAAGCAATTTTCCCTTTACTGCACTCCTTCAAACCCTGCACCGCAACCTCGGCAAGCCAGCTGAGCATCCACACCAGAGAGTTCTGCACTCCCTTTGACAACACGTTTCACCGCCGCCAGCACCCGTTCCCGGACCTCCGTCCAGATGGCACGGACAGTACCACGCAGAACAACCTCTCCGGCGATTGCGTTGCGCACCGTACCGGCGTAAAATTCACCGACGGTAATCACCACCGCGGTGTTGGGACCACTCTCCCGCGACACGACTGTCTGCAGGGCCTGAATCAATGTCGCCCGGCGACAACACAGTCCCGGGCCTCCTGCGGTTGTGCCGCATGGCCACCGTGTCCGAGAAGATGGATGGGTACCTTGAATAATCTTGTATTTCGTTCCTATTCAAGGTTCCCGAATATCAAAGGGGTCGGCAAAGGAACAGATCGGCCCCCCATCCACGGTGATACAGTCGGAAGGGAAATGGGTGTCAAGATAACCGCCGAACACAGCGTCAACTCCCTCCAGAACCCCTGCCCGCACCATTTTATCCGCGCCGTTACCATTCTCCTCTGCGGGTTGAAAGAACAACCGCACCTCGCCACAGAAATTCCGTTTCTGCAGGAGTCGTACCACAACCAGGCAGAGCCGCCACATGACCGTCGTGGCCGCAGGCGTACATCTTTCCTGCCACCTCAGAGGCAAACGCCAGTCCGATACACTCCTGTATCGGCAGGGCATCCATATCCCGCCCGCAGGGCCACCACCGGTCCGTCACCTTTTTTCAGGACAGCGACAATTCCAGTACCAGCAACACCACTCCGTGCGGGGATCCCAGGGGGTTCAAGCTCGCTGCAGATCAACGCGGCGGTCTGCATTTCCTCAAAGGCCAGTTCCGGGTGACGATGCAGACTCCGGCGAATTTGTCGCATATATGGCAGTAACTCTTCCACGGCTCAGCGAATACGGATGGAACCGACAGTCGCGGACTGCACGACGGCCTTGTTTTTTTTACCCCTGAGACCAGGTCTCTCAATACTGAGATCTATCGGCCTTGACGTTGAAACCTCCTCTAAATCATCTTCGTCAACAATAACGGCTTCCGCGATCTCGGGAAATTTTTCCTCCTCAAGGTCTTCCACCAACGTCCAGCGTCCCTTCGCCAGCACCGGCTTTTCCACTGCCTCGGGCACGAAATCATCAATCCTGCTGAGTGGCTGTTTTAAAATAGCAGTCAATCCCTCAAGGGTCTCTACCACCGAGACAAGTTCCCACCCCACCCTGCCATATTCGTTCAGCGAGGTTTCGATCTCATCCTCATCAAGAAAGGCACTGCCGAGCAACCCCTCTTTCTTCATCATGTAGTGAACTGTTTTATAACTCCAGCGCATAATTTTTCTCCTTATTCCCCGATATATTGATCGTTACGAAAAGTTCCTTCCACAACTTTGCCGTTGCCCTGTACCAGATGCCCCTGCCCGTTGCGGCGGCCAAAACGAAAATCCCCATTGTAGATCGCTCCGCTCGCAGAGCGGAGTTCACCCTCCCCGTGGGGCAAATCATCCGCAAACTCTCCCGTATAAAAAGAACCATCAGCGTAATGCAGTTCGCCCCTCCCCTCGAAGACACCATTTTCAAACTGACCCGAATAACGACTGCCGTCGGCAAAGCTGTAGGTACCGTTGCCGGAGAAAAGATCATTATGGAAGCCACCATCGTAACGTGAGCCATCGGGATACGTGAAAATTCCCTGTCCCTCTTTATGATTGTCGGCGAAACGTCCCTTATAGCTGCGGCCGTCGACGTGGTTATAGGCACCTTCGCCGTGCAGATGCCCCTCTACCAGATCACCGGTATAGACATCGCCACCGGGGAAACGCAGGGTTCCCCGACCGTCCATCAACCCTTTTTTCACCATTCCCTTATAGCTGCGACCATCGTTGAATTTCACGCTGACCATCCCATCCGCCATGGTTCCGGCGATACGGTTACAGATCCGTCCCCAGCGCACAACATAAGGTGCGGTGACGTTCTCATCTTCCACGTCGTCAACCAGATTGCCATCGACAACCACATGTTGTTCGCTCTCCGGTTCCCCAAAAACAGACTCAGCAGAATTTCCGGAACCGGAGCCCTGAATGCCATCTGTGGTGAGACCCTCTCCGGCGACACCGCCGTCGTTTTCCACACCGCCTATTGCGACTGCCACCCGGCCATCGGTATCACGGGAGACATTTTCCTCGGCAGCCAGCGGCAGGCCCCCTTTCACCTCGCCATTATAAATGGTGCCGTCGGGCCAGATAATCTTCCCCCTGCCGCTGGCCAGACCTTTGACAAACGTTCCAGAATATTTGTGCCCGTCGGTGTAGATAAGGGTTCCTGCACCTTCGTAGATATTATTGACAAACATCCCCTTGTAGTGTTCGCCGTCGGCACTGTCGTAGATCCCGAACCCGTGGCGTGCCTTGCCTTTAAATTCACCCTTGTAGTGCGAGCCATCGGGATACTGCCGTTCTCCACTGCCGGCCGGCTTCCCGTTGCGGAAATTACCCTGGTACCAGCTGTTATCGGCATAAACGAGTTTGCCTTTCCCATCGAGCAGATTGTTGCGGAACTCGCCCTCATAATGGCTGCCTTCAAGAGTCTTAAGAACCCCGAAACCGTGAAAGCGACCGAGGTTGAAATCACCGTTATACTTCGTTCCGTTCTTGAGAATCATTATTCCGCGCCCATGAATTACCCCATTCAGGAAATGGCCATTGTATTTGCGACCGTCTGGATGGGTAAGTGTCCCTTCGCCGTGGAATCGCCCGGCCTTCAACTCACCGGTATAGAGGGAACCGTCGGAGAATCTGAGAAGCCCCTTGCCATCCATCAGTCCTTTGTTGAAATGCCCCTCATATCGGCGACCGTCCCGGGCAACAAAAACACCATTACCATTCAGACAGTTCCCCGCGACACAGTCCGCCATGGCCAGACTGACAGAAGCAATATCCAATACAAACAATATCCCGCAACCCGCCAGCAGGACAGCCTTTCCATATTTTAATATTCTCAATGTAATCCTCTCTCAGTTCTATTTCACCGACACTCTTCGCCTGAAGTAAACCCAAAGGTATAGAAATATAAGGGAAAAAACCATCCGCACCCATAAAATTCCAATAAATTTTCCACCAATGGCTGCCATCAACAGAGTATCTTCAATAAGGCTGTGACACAAACCGAGCAACAGCATGGAATTAAAGACCTCCTCCCGGCTCAGCCGACCCGACTGTGCCTCCCGAATAATCAGCGCCCCGCCATAACCGATCCCCATCAACATGCCAACCACGGTAAGCGGAGCGGCGCTGGAGGTCATGCCAAAGTTGGGCAGCACGGGAGCGAGCAACCGCTCAAGGAGATCAAGCACACCGAAACGGCGCAGCATCTTCATAACCACAAGGATGCAAAAGATTATGACAATAATAAACAGAATATTCTGTACCTGATCCGCCGTCCAGGACAGCAGACCGCTGTCGGCAAGCGGTGCTTTAAAGAGCAACTGCGGCCGATTCTGCAAAAAGTTAAAACGCAGACAGAAAAAGGAGAAGAAAGCTCCATATGCAAGTGCAGCAAAAAAACGCATCAGCCCGACGACGAGAGCACTCGATCCCGCCCGCTTCGCGACCATAAGTTCAACCGGCAGGGAGTGACAGTAGAGCAGCACCGAGGCGAGAACGGTAATCTGTGCCGAAGTGAGGTGAAGGTCAGGAGCCAGGGACATAAAGACAGCAATGCCGCCGTAGAGGCTGGTCATCATCGCCGTCCCCCACACCAGCCCGAGCTCACCAGGAAGTCCGATCAATTCCATCAGCGGAGCAAAGAGCGAGGCAAGGGTGTAAATAAGTCCCAGCTCTTCAAGAATTTTAGTGACAATTACCACCGGAATGATGATTCTGATCAGTTCCCGGCTGGTCTGCCAGGTCTCTGCAGCAAGGGCAGCAAGACAACCGCGCAAGGATGAAGCTGCTCCGGAAGGGGATATTTCAGGCATAGTCATATCGGGAGAGAGAGTTACAACCGCAGACAGCAACGAAAAAGAAACCACAGAGAGAAAACAAAAAAATGACTACGCGACAATTCCGCTGGAACGTGAGATCCCGGAGTTGCCACCGTCATCCTTCTTTTCTTCAAACATCTGAGAACAGGAGCCAGAGCTGCGCAGGACAACAAGCGCTGCATTTTAAGCACTTTTAAAATTCATTGCCGACAATCATACAGCCTGGCCTCAGGGAACATAGTAGTGGAGATCTTGAATAATCAGCCTTTCGCCTGAGAAAAAAAGACCTCCTTTTGCAGCCGAACACCCGGTCAGAGTTTCCGGTTCTGAGGAAAATCATAAAAGGCGATATGAGCACAGCTTTTTTTCAACGCCGTCGCATCCTTCTTCTTCACCTCAAGTGCAGCTACTGCAGAGGTGGGCATCTCGTACAGAGATTTCCCGCCGAGCTCCCCGGCAAAGTCACTGAGCCCAGGATTGTGGCCCACGAGCATAACTCTGTCGTGCTTTTTCAACTGCTCTGTGAGGACCTCGCGCAGCTCCCTGACCCCGCCAGTGTAGAGCTTTTTTTTCACGATAATATTTTTTTTGTCAATCCCCAGCGCCACGGCCATCCGTTTTGCCGTCTTGCGCGCCCGCCGGGCGGGACCAGTGAGAATGCAGTCCACCTTCACTTTTTTTGCAGCCAGACGCCCGGACATTTCCCGAGCGTCAAGCTTGCCCCGTTTACTGAGGGGACGTTCGATATCTTCCAGTTCCGGGAAGCTCCAACTTGATTTCGCATGGCGAACAAGAAATATTTTCTTCATAGTCCTCTTATGGGTACCCTGAATAACCAGTTTTTCGCTATCTCTCGTTACAGGAAAAAAATTATCCTCCGACAAAGCGAGGAACGAAACGTCGAGGTAAACGCCAGACTCCAGGTAAGCAATAGACTCCAGGTAAGCGATAGACTCCAGGCAAGCGATAGACTCCGGGTAAGCGATAGACTCCGGGTAAGCGATAGACTCCGTGATCAAAGTTATGCCTGTGGTAAATTCCCTTCTATGCCTCGAATATGAACGAAATACAAGCTGTTTCGAGGGCCCCTTATGATCGATAATCGGCGTTAATCTTCACATAATCAAAAGAAAAGTCACAGGTGTAAATTTCTGCAACATCCACACCCCTCTTCATATTGATGGTAAGGAGAATCTCTTTTTCCTTCAGGACTTCGGCCGCCCTGGAATCTGCCTGACCGCCGACGGCACGACCATTGCAGACCAGCTGCACATCGTTGAAGAAGATATCCACCATGTCCGGGTCAAAGGAAACACCCGCACGACCAAGGGCGGCAAGAATACGGCCCCAGTTGGCATCTTCCCCGAAAAAGGCTGTTTTCACCAGTGCCGAATTCGCGACCGTGCGGGCGAGTTGTTCCGCCTCAAGCTCACTGCCGGCACTCTCCACCCGCACCGTGATCATCTTGGTGGCCCCTTCACCATCCCTGACAATCTGCAGGGAGAGATCCTTGAGGATATCCTCGAGGGCTTCGGCGAAGGCCGTCCCCGCAGGGCTGTCGAGGATCGTTATCGGGGTATTGCCCGCACAGCCATTGGCCAGGACCAGCACCATGTCGTTGGTAGAGGTGTCTCCGTCCACGGTGATACGGTTGAAGGTCCGGCTGTTGGCAGACCGCAGTGCTTTCTGCAGTGCTCCAAAGTCGATGGCCACATCTGTGCAGATATAGGCCAGCATGGTCGCCATGTTCGGCATGATCATCCCCGACCCCTTGGCCACCCCGATCAGGGTCACCTCCTTCCCGCCGAGGATCAGAGTACGCTCTGCAGTCTTCGGCACGGTATCGGTGGTCATGATGGCACGGGCGACATCATCAAATTTTGCGGGGGAGAGTCCTCCCACCAGCGCATCCATATTCTTTTCAAAGGCCTCCACGTTGAGCGCTTCACCGATAACACCAGTAGAGGAGAGCAGCACCAGACGTTCATCAATCCCCAGTCGCTTTGCAGCAAACCGGCCGGTGGTCTTCGCCGCTTCCATCCCCTCTTCACCGGTGCAGGCATTGGCACAACCGCTGTTGGCAAGAATAGTTTGTGCCTCACCAAAGCGCTGCAGTCGATCCATATCAAGCACCACCGGTGCAGCTTTCACCATGGAGGTGGTAAAAACTCCTGCCGTCACGCAGGGAATCTCAGAATGAATCATCGCCACGTCGAGTCGACCTTTATAGCGAACTCCCGCAGCCACTGCTGAAAAGGAAAAACCTTTAATTTTCATTACACACTCCTGAAAGATATGGGAGACCCTGTTCTCTCTTTTTATTGAATCACGTAAGATAGCAGGAACAGCCGTTTTCAGCCAGTAGAAAGAAGCTGTAACGGCCGAAGCAGCTCGAAATTCTACACACCGGATTGAACCGAAAACCAGCACAAAAAAATTCTGGTAGCCGGGCTCCCATGCTGTGTGTTAATTTTCGGAATTACGTTTCTTTCTTCCGACCCACAAGGATATTATTATAATGAGCAATTTCCTTCCTTTTGAAGGCCCCTTCTATTCGCTGTTGATTCTCGTTGTCGACCTTCTCATCCGCATCGGGATCTCCCTGCGGGTCATCATGCGCAAACGGGCGTGGTCAGTAACGGTCGCATGGCTGGTAGTTATCCTTTTTATTCCCTTTGCCGGCGGCATCTGCTATCTCCTTCTCGGCGAAAGCCGGCTGCCGGGCAAGCGCATCGAACGTGCCAAACTTTCCTACGACACCTACATGTTCTGGCTGCAGGGACTGAAAAACCGTGCCCCGGTGCATCTCACCGACATCTCTGCCCGCTTCCAGCCCATGCAGCGCCAGGCCGAAGCCCTCGTCGGCATCCCCGCGCTGGGGGGCAACTGCATCGAACTGCTCCCCTCTCCAGAACTGATTATCGGCTCCATCCTCTCCGGAATTGAGTCCGCCACTTCAACCTGCCATCTTGAGTTCTATATCTGGGAGGCTGGCGGTCGCATAGATGCAGTCAACGACGCCATTCTCACCGCCGCCGACCGCGGAGTAGTCTGCCGCATGCTGCTCGATTCCGTAGGCAGCCGTGAGTTCCTCAAAAGCCGCAAGGCCCGAGAGATGGAGGCGGCGGGGATACGCATTCAGGCCTCACTGCCCACCGGAATTTTTTCCGCCTTTTTTTCTAGAGCAGACATTCGAAACCATCGTAAGATCGTGGTAATAGATGGCCACACTGCGTGGACCGGGAGCCAGAACATGGTCGATCCCGACTGCTTCAAAAAAGATGCTGGTGTTGGTAACTGGATCGACGTCATGGCCCGAATCACCGGCCCGGTGGTAGAGACTCTCGCCGGCACCTTTTTCTCCGACTGGTTCCTCGAACGTGAACGCCAGAACCTGCAATCCTCAGCCATCATGCACGATATCACCAAAGCACAAAAGGCTGGTGATATCCGGGCTCTGGGGGAGACCGGCACAGTGCCGATTCAGTTTGTCCCCTCCGGTCCCGGCCCGGACCCGAACGCCGACACCATCCGCAATCTTCTGCTCACCGCCATCTATTCGGCACGGGAATCCATAACCCTCACCACACCCTATTTCATCCCCGGCGAACCGCTGCTGGCCTCACTGAAATCGGTGGCAGAGCAGGGCGTGAAGGTTCGCATTATCCTGCCACAGACCAATGACTCCACCATGGTACACTACGCCAGCCGGGCCCGCTGGTCGGAATTGCTCCGCGCAGGGGTGGAGATGTATCTCTTCTCCGGCGGTCTGCTCCACTCTAAAACCATCACCGTAGACGGTGAGTTGTCCCTCTTCGGTTCGGTCAATCTTGATATGCGCAGTTTCTGGCTCAACTTCGAGGCCACCCTTTTCATCTACAACCGCGCCTTCACCGAGCGACTGATCAGGCTGCAGCAGGGATATCTTGAACAATCGAAACTGCTCACCTGGGAGACATTCCAGAAGCGCAGCACCTTTGAGCGTTTCAAAGAGAATATCTACCTGCTGGTCTCCCCACTGTTATAAAAACCAGGGAACGTCGAATAATCGCCCATCTTTTTTATCACAGTTAAAAAATTATCCTCCGACCAAGCGAGGAACGAGACGTCGAGATATCAGTCATGGCTCTAATACTTTTCCTTCTGTGCCTCTACTATGAACGAAAGACAAGCTGTTTCAAGGTCCTCACTCCAGGAAATCGTCATGAAAATTCTGCTCCTCGCTGATATCCACAGCAACTTTCCAGCCCTCTCCGCTGTGGAGCAGGCCTTTGCCCCCGCAACCTTTACGGCAATCCTCAACTGCGGAGACAGCCTCGTCTATGCTCCCTTCTACAATGAGACTGCCGAATGGCTGCGCGACCACCACGCCATCTCCATTCTCGGGAATACCGACCGCAAGGTAATAAAACTACTGAAGGGCAAAGATTTCAAAAAGCCCTCCGACAAGGAAAAGCGCATGATGTATCTGCATGCTGCCGAAGCGTTGAACAAAGAGAATAGCGCCTGGCTGCTGGGGTTGAAAAAAAAAGAGAAGCTGAAGATCAACGGCAGAGAGCTCGCTCTCTATCACGGCAGCCCGGACGACCCGGATGAGTTCCTTTTTAACACCACCCCGGACGCACGTTTCCTGCAACTCGCGGAGAAAATGCGTCGCAAGGGTATAAGCATAGTAGTCACCGGCCACTCACACACACCCTACGTGAAAAAACTCGGTGGAGTCTGGTTTATCAACCCCGGATCGGTGGGACGCATGTTTGATGGAAACCCCAGGGCATCCTGTGCCGTACTGCAACTGACAGAGGAAGAGGTGAGAATCACACCGTACCGGCTTGAGTATGACGTAGAGGCCGTGGTGAAGAAGCTGCAGCAAGAGGGAGATCCGCCTGTTTACAGCGACATGTACCGGCTCGGGCGTAAACTGAACTGACTTTTTGTCCTGCAGAGGTCCCCTTGTTTCTTTTCCCCCGGAAAAAGAAACAAGGGGACCTTGAAACAGCTTGTATTTCCTTCGTATTCGAGACACAGAAGAAAATTTATTACAGTACTCTTTGATCACGGAGTCTATCGCTTACCCGGAGTCTATCGCTTACCTGGAGTCTATCGCTTACCTGGAGTCTATCGCTTACCTCGACGTCTCGTTCCTCGCTTTGTCGGAGGATAATTTTTTGACTGTCATAAAAAAGATGGGCGATTATTCAACGTTTCCATAATGTGGTCTTCACATTCAAGAATACCGGACCGTGCACGATGTAGATTGTGGAACTGTTACGGAATCATTTCTAACAAGGCAGAACTGATGAACAAGAAAGGGCCAGAAACAACGGCCAGTTACATAAAAGAGGAACAGCTCAACTATGAAATTGAGCTGCAGAAACTACAGCTCGAGCTGCAGAAGATGCAGGACTGGATGGTGGAGAGCGGAACGAAAGTACTGGCCATCTTCGAGGGACGCGATGCCGCTGGCAAGGGGGGAACCATCAAGCGAATCACCGAGCAGCTCAATCCCCGCAACGTGCGGGTGGCAGCCTTGCCAAGGCCCAGTAGCAGAGAGGAGAAACAGTGGTATTTTCAACGATACATTGATCATTTACCCGCTGCTGGTGAGTTTATCCTCTTTGACCGGAGCTGGTACAACCGGGCAATGGTGGAACCAGTGATGGGGTTCTGCAGTGAAGATCAGTACAACCGCTTTCTCAAGAACGTTCCCCTGCTTGAAGAAATGCTGATCAAGGACGGCCTCAAACTCTTCAAATTTTACCTCTCGGTAAGTAGAAAAGAGCAGAAAGAACGCTTTGAAGCCCGTCGTAAAGCCCCTCTTAAACAGTTCAAGATCTCCGAGATAGACGAACGGGCACAGGAGCTGTGGGATCAGTATTCAGTGCGCAAATTTCAGATGCTCACCGCCACCGAACGGGTCGACACTCCGTGGACCATAATTCGTTCCAATGACAAAAAAAGAGCCCGTATCAACTGCATCAAACAGATCCTCTCCTCTCTGGATTATAAGGGCAGGCCATCAGATGGTTCAATTACCCCCGACCCTGAAATCATTATCCCGGGATCAGTGGAACTGCGCCTGATGGCGGATAACATGATGCATATGGACAAACTGCCGGGCTGAGCGCAGGCAACCCGGAAGACAATCAACTACCAACACTGGATAATCATGAACCTTCAAGATCTTGCCCAACCGGGCGTTCTCAGCGATCCGGGCACTTTTGCCCACTATCTCACTTACGTCATGCGTGAAGAAGCGCTTGACACCATCGACGGTCTCAGAGACCAGCTCGCGGCCATCCTCGGCATTGAAAAGGCAATTCGCCAGAAGGATCTCAGCGCCCGCCTCACCGTCTCCATCGGCGTATCGGCGTCAGCCTGGGACATTGTCTTCCCCGACATTTTGCGTCCCGATGAGCTGCACCCCTTCCAGGCGATGGCGGACGGGCCACGGGAGTTTCCGGCAACGCCGGGGGATATCTTTCTCATGATCAAATCGGAGCGCATGGATCTCAACTTCCAGGCGGCGCGCTACATCAACGGCATCCTTGCACCGGTCTCTGAACTCACCGAAGACATTCAGGGCTTTCGCTATCTCGACAACCGCGACCTGATCAATTTTGTTGACGGCACCGAAAACCCACAGGGGATTGATCGCAGTATCGCAGTACTGGTCAATGACGATGCCGATATCCATCGCGGCGGCAGTTACCTGACCGTACAGCGCTATATTGACCATCTTGATCTTTGGGAAAAAGAGGCGCAGGAGTACCAGGAGCAGGTAATTGGCCGCAGCCGCATGGACAACGTAGAGATGCCGGACAGCGTCAAACCGCCCTGGGCACACACAGCCAAAAGCAAGGTGGAAGACGAGGGCGAAGAGCTCAAGATGTTCCGCCAGAACCGCCCCTGGGGGAATGTTACCGAACACGGCACCATGTTCATCGGCTTTGCCGCCAGCCCGGCGGTAATTGAGGCCTCTCTCGATCAGATGATTACCACAAGCGAAGACGGCACGTATGACCGCCTGCTGGACTTCGCCTCCGCGCAGACCGGCTGCAACTTCTTCATGCCCTCTAAAACCCTGCTGGATGAGCTGTAAAAAAGGCTGACTTCCCAGAAATCAAAGGTTGTGCCAAAGCTCTTTCTCTCTGAGGAAGAGCTCTTTTTACATTCCCCCTTTCAATCGAATTTTCCAGTTTCTTTCTTTAAAGGTCCCTTGAAACAGCTTGTATTTCGTTCATATTCGAGGCGCAGGAGAAAATTTATGAGAGCCATGACTGATAATATCTCGACGTCTCGTCCCTCGCTTTGTCGGAGGATAAATTTTTGACGGTAACGAAGAAGATGGGCGAAAGACTGATTATTCACGGTCCCTTATGATAAAATTTGCGGAGCATGCTCTAACCATGAGAATACTGCTTGAGCACAACATTCAATTGCAGATGTAGAAAAGTGTCCGCAGCCACAATGCTTTGAGCCAGCATCCCACAGTAGATGCTGCTTTTTTTTACGGCCATGTCTTTCCCGTTGTTGCAGTGTAAAAAAAAGTGCAAAAGCAGAGAAAATTTTATTATCATTCTTTTTTGAGATTTCATCCTGTTCAGTCACAGAGAAATGATTTTATCATTTCTCCCTTTTTCAACCCCCCCGGGAGATATTATGAAACACATTCAAGCCAGTTACAAAAACAACAAATCTCTGCGCACCCTGCTTATTACCGGAATCACCTCCTGCATGCTGTTCGGTTGCAATACCATTACTCCCGGAGCCGGCGGAACAGCCATTTCTGGCGGAACGGGAGGTTCCACCAGTACCGGCGCCAACGCCAGTCTTGAACACTGTTCACAGTCTCTCGGGACCATTGCCATCGACGATGGCCGTGACCAGAGCTGGTATGCAGGTTTCTACAGTGCCACCAACGTCACCACCATTGAACCACTGATCCGTCTTGCCGTGCAGCAGTCCAACTGTTTCGTAATAACTTCTGCCGGGAATATCCGTACCGACGACCGCCTGTCAAAAATTACCGGTAAACAGCGAAACTCCGGAGAATATCGCGCAGGATCCAAACAGCAGAAAGGGCAGCGAGTCGCCGCAGACTATTACCTTGAACCTTCCATTGTTATTGACAACTCCTCAATCGGCGGGGTTTCCGGAACCGTGGGCGGTGTACTTGACGGAGTTCTTGGCACCCGCGGTGTCTTAGGCTCGGTGGGCGGCGGCCTCGATGTTAAATCCTCCGTGGTGACCCTCTCTCTGATGGATATTCGCTCCGCAGTACAGATTGCAGCCGCTGAAGGCAGTGCCACCTCCAACAATTATGGTGCAGCCCTCGGCATCTTTGGTCACAAAGGCGGCGGTGCTCTGTCGGGCTACCAGACGACCCCTGCAGGAAAAGCTACTGTTGCAGCCTTCCTTGATGCCTACAATACAATGATACGTTCCCTGCGCAGCTACAAAGCTCAGAGCGTGGAAGGCGGCCTGGGCACCGGCGGCCTGCTTAACGTAAATTGAGAGGATATATCATGAGAAAAATTCTGTTTATTCTGCTGGCAGCGTTACTTCTGCTTACCATCGGCTGTGCTCCTGAGATGGAAACCACCGGCGTGATAACCCACGGAGAAGCAGAATCAGACGGCACCGATTCCATCACTGCACTGCGTCAACTTGCAGCCACTGATCCGGTGGCAGCCTGCGACCTCGGTCTGCGCTATCTGCGCGGAGACGGAGTCCCGCAAAACTCCTGGAAGGGGGTTGAAAGCTTGCGGGCAGCGGCAGAACACGGCGACCTGCAGGCCCAGTCTGCTCTCGGTAAAATTTATCTCTCCGGACTGGAAGAAATGGGCTCCGATCCAATGGAGGCCACCAAATGGCTGCGCCTTGCAGCTGGCCAGGGAGACAGACAGTCAGAAGCACTGTTGAAAAAGGCGGAAGAAGCCCGGAAGAAAAGACTCAATGGCTATGTTGACCCCTCCTCTTATGGCTACAGTTCCCGCTGGTACTGGGAGACTCCTTACCGCTACGGTTGGAACAACGGCCTGTGGACAGCCCCCTGATTTCCTTCTGACACACCCTTTTTAAAAAAGAGGGGGCACCCCGCACAGGCTGCCCCCTCTTTCTCGCGGCTTTTGTGGTTAAACAGCTTTTTTCACCGCGAAGAAAGATAAAAACATCTAATAACAAAGAGTTAAGTAAAATAAAATCTTAAAAGACGGGAAAAAAAGGCGCCAAAAGTCTTTGTCCTTACCCTTTGTGAACCCCGGCGTTCCCCACCGACATCGGGCAAAAACAGCTTGCCCTCTTCCAGGAAATTCGCCATGATCTTCTTCAGGGTATCTTGAATAATCTTGTATTTCGTTCATACTCAAGGCACAGGAGAAAATTTACCGGAAGTATATGACTGATATCCTGAGGATAAATTTTTGACTGTAACGAAGAAGATGGGCGAAAGAGTGATTATTCAAGGTACCCTTCAGAGACTTTTTTTGCCCCACCTCTGAAGATCTCTACACCAGGAAAAGGCCAACACATGGACCGCCCTCCATGGATCACTTCTCCTTTTTCCCCGCGAAATCAATTTTTCAAGAGATCTTCCAATCTCTCCGGTCCTTCAGCAAACTGTTCAAAAATTTATCCAAGACTACATAATAGCTTGATTTTACTCTTTATAATTTAAAATATTTTTGAAATAAGGATCTCTATGTCAGTCAGGGGCTGTTTTCGTCCTGTTTCCAGATTGTTCAGTATTTTTTATCTTTTTCCTCTTTGAGGACAGTAAAAATAACCCTGAATTGACATAATCGTCGGCGCCAGCCGAATGCATGAAACATGAGAAAATAAATTCAATGATCACATACACTGACAAAAAAATAATCAAACTCCTGCAGAAGGATGGACGGGCGAGCTATTCCGATATCGCTCAAAATCTTGGGATTACGCCCTCTACGGCAGCGAAACGGGTCAAATATATGCTGGAGAACCGCACGATTACCGTCCGGGGCATGCTCAATCCATATAAACTTGGTTTAATTGCCGGAGCCTTTATCACCATTCGCACCTCCCAGGAGCAGAGAGAGAGCCTGCACGCCTTTCTTAATAAAGAACTCTTCGTATCCACTGTACTCAGCACGCTTGGCCGATTTGACATCTTCTGCCTCATACGCACCCGAAGCTGGGAAGACCTGCACGACTTTATTTCCAGAAAACTGGCACCCTGCCCGGGGGTTCTTGATTATGAGGTGAACTTTATCGACAAAACCTTCAAGCGTTTTCAGCTCTTCGGCAAGAATAAAAAATTCGAGAGGCCTCCGGATCTCAAAGAAGCCGACTGGCAGCTTCTTCACCAGCTTTGCCTGGATGGCCGACAGAGCAATTCAGATATCGCCGAGAAACTGGGCCTTCACGTCTCCACCGTTTCACGACGGATACAGGACTTCCTCTCGCAGGACTATATACGCGTTCTTCCCCAACCGAATCCGACTAAATTTGACTATGCCTCAAGTGCCCTGGTTCGAGCATGGGTGAAAACATCACAGGTACAACCGATATGCAAAATGATTGGCAGCTTTGAAGAGGTCTTCATGGTCTCCAGTATCATCAATCGACCGGCGATCATCTTTGGAGTTCACACCGCCAGCAACGATGCCACAACTGATCTCATTAATAAATTTCTCAGTGTAGAAGGGCTGAAAGACCCGGTGGTCGCACTCCGTTCCCGAGTCATCAAAAGCAACTACTGGTGGCACAGGGACAGCCTCAACTAAGGGCCGCTGGCAGCCATATCTCGAAACACACAAAGGTGTTGCCCCGAAGTGAAGGGCAGCACCTTTGTTTTGTGAAATTCAATGGAGAAGTTCTCAGTCTGTGGCAAAAAACGGAACAGGCCCTGAGTGTATGCTCAAAGCCTGTTCCTACTTATGGGGACCTTAAATACTTCGAGATTTCGATCGAATTCAAGATTTTATTATACAGCCTTACCGTGACAATGTTTATACTTCTTCCCGGAACCACAGGGACAAAGGGCGTTGCGTCCGATCTTTTCACCATCTCGGCGCACCGTTATCCCAGCAGGGTCTTCTTCGTCAACAGGGCCGGAATGCTGCAGTATTTTCGCCTTCTCTTCCTGCTGGAGACGCCGATCCTCCTCAAGCCGCTTGACCTCTTCCTCCGCCATAACCCTTACCCGCATAAGCGTAGAAACAATCTGCACCTTCATCTCCTCGATCATGGTGTCAAAAAGTTCATGCCCTTCACGCTTGTATTCGTTGAGCGGGTTCTTCTGACCGTAGCCGCGCAGCCCAATCCCTTCTTTCAAGTGGTCCATGGAGAGGAGATGCTCTTTCCAATGGGAATCAACCATCTGCAGCAGGATGAGTTTCTCAAGCTGGCGCTGGGTCTCCTCACCGTTATGCTCTTCCTGCTCATGATATTTGGCAGCCACGGTATCCAGAATCTTTTTCCGGAACGCCTCTCTCTTGAGATCGCTGCGCTCCTCTTCGCTCCACTCGGGGGCAAAGCTGAAATATTCCAGCATCCGCTGGCTGAATCCCGGCCAGTCCCACTCCTGCGACTCAATCCTCTCCTGGCCAAACTCGGTTACCGTGAGATCGACCATATATTCCATCATATCCTGCACAGTAACATGCACGTTGTCACCGTCGAGGACCTCACAGCGCTGTTCATAGATAATTTCACGCTGCTTGTTCATTACATCGTCATACTCCAGCAAATGCTTCCGAATATCGAAGTTGTGCCCTTCCACCTTGCACTGGGCATTCTCGATCGCACGGGAGATCATACTGTGTTCAATCGGCTCATCCTCCTCCATGCCCAGCTTGTTCATCAGGCCAGAGATACGTCCAGAACCAAAGATGCGCAGCAGATCATCCTCAAGGGAGAGGAAAAAACGGGAGGAGCCGGGATCACCCTGACGTCCAGCCCGACCGCGGAGCTGGTTGTCAATCCGCCGCGACTCATGGCGTGAGGTGCCGAGGATATGCAGGCCGCCCACTTCGCGCACGCCTTCGCCAAGCTTGATATCAGTCCCACGCCCCGCCATATTGGTAGCGATAGTCACCTTGCCGAGTTCTCCCGCGCCGGCGATGATCTCTGCCTCCCGTTCATGGTGTTTGGCGTTGAGAACCTCATGGACAATCTTCTCTTTCTGCAGCATCTTCGAGATGAGTTCGGAGATATCAATGGAGATAGTCCCAACCAGAACCGGGCGTCCCTGGGCATGCAGCTCCTTAATCTCACGAACGATGGCTCGATACTTCGCCTTTTGATTCTTGTAGATGACGTCGGCATAATCCTGACGAATCATCGGTTGGTTGGTCGGCATGACCGTAACATCAAGATTATAAATTTTCTTAAACTCTGCTGCCTCTGTATCGGCGGTACCGGTCATCCCGGCCAGCTTCTCATACAGACGAAAGTAGTTCTGGAAGGTGATGGAGGCAAGCGTCTGATTCTCCTGCTCGATCTTCACATGTTCCTTGGCCTCAAGAGACTGATGCAGTCCGTCACTGAAACGGCGGCCCTCCATGGTACGGCCAGTGAATTCATCGACGATCACCACCTGACCATCCTTGACAATATAATCAACGTCCTTCTGAAAAAGCATGTGCGCCTTGAGCGACTGATTAAGATGGTGCAATTTCTCGATATTGACCGGATCGTAGAGATTATCCACCTTGAGCAGTTCCTCTCCAAGGGCAATTCCTTCCTCAGTGAGAGAGACAGTGCGTGACTTTTCATCCACTGTATAGTGCTCTTCCTTCTTGAAATTACCCATGATAGAGTCTACCGCCTGATAAGTCTCGGTGGAGATGTCAGCCGGACCGGAGATAATCAGCGGAGTACGCGCTTCATCAATGAGAATAGAGTCCACCTCATCGACAATGCCGTAATTGAACCCGCGCTGGCAGAACTCGGCACGGTCGAACTTCATGTTATCACGTAAATAGTCGAAACCGAATTCGTTGTTTGTACCGTAGGTGATATCGGAGCCATAGGCCTCCTGCCGGGCGACATCGCCCATGTCATGGACAATCTTGCCGCACCTCATACCGAGGAAAGTATAGATCTGACTCATCCACTCAGAGTCACGTGCAGCAAGGTAGTCGTTCACCGTCACCACATGCACTCCCTTGCCGGAAAGCCCATTGAGATAAACAGGCAGGGTCGAGGTGAGGGTCTTTCCCTCACCGGTTTTCATCTCGGCGATCTTCCCCTGATGGAGAACGATACCGCCGATAAGCTGCACATCGTAATGACGTTCGCCAATGGCCCGCCGCGCGGCCTCGCGGACGACCGCAAAAGCTTCGGGGAGGAGATCGTCAAGACTCTCACCTTTAGCCACCCGCTCACGAAACTCCACAGTTTTCGCGGCAATCGCCGCGTCGTCCAGTGGCTGCAAACTTTCCTCAAGAGAGTTGATCTTTGCAATAATCGGTCTAAGACTTTTAAGATATCGATCATTGCTGCTGCCGAAAATTTTGGTTAATGCACTGGATATCATCTTCTTCCCGTTCTATAGATTAAAATAAAATATTCCTTGAAAAATGGCGGATTTCATTTGATTTCAGTGTGCGCGAAGAGTCTGCCTCTCAAGGCAGTGAACACATCGAATTGAGAGAGAAAAAAGAGTAGAAATCCTTCAAGAACATTACAGAGTTGATCAAAATAACAGCGTTACTATAAGACGTTCTGCGGTTATTCGCCCTTTTTTATTACTTTTTTTTCCACTCGAATATAAGGCGGTGTCTCTTTTCCATTCACCGTTGAAACCGCGTCGATGATTTGCATCTTCGACAGCGTCATGCTCGAGTGACGCCCGCCTGCCTCGCCAGTGAATCCCCGGCCGGCGAGCCACGATTGCCCGGTCCACACCCCGAAGATAAAGGTCCAGAGGAAGAGACAGAGGAGCACAACGCCAATACCGCCGATGGCTCCCCGACTCACCTCAAATTTCAGCTTAACCTTTTTTTTCCCCTGCGTCGCCATCGGAGAATTACATCCGTTCCGGCGCTGTCAGCCCACAGATATCAAGTCCATTCTTCAAGACCACCTGCACAGCAACAACAAGACCGAGGCGGGCTCTGCTCAGCTCGACATCATCGGTGAGGACCTTGTGTTTGTTGTAGTAACTGTGCAGCAGACCGGCAAACTCCATGAGGAAGAAAATAATTTTATGCGGTGCCAGTTCCAGTGCTGAGGCTTCAAGTTCTCCAGGAAAGGAAGACATTGCCTTGAGCAGTTTAATCTCTTCAGGCTCAATGAGACGGCTCATATCAAGTCCTGCAGAATTGTCGGCCCCGACAGCGCTCATTCCCTTCTCTTCGGCCTGGCGCAGGATGGAGCAAAGGCGTGCGTGGGCATACTGAACATAATAGACAGGATTTTCCTGGCTCTCTTTTGTGGCGAGGGCAAGGTCAAACTCCATCTGTGAATCAGCCTTGCGCTGCATAAAGAAGAAACGCACAGGATCAACCCCCACCTCATCGAGCAGTTCATCCACGGTAACAAAGTTCGCCTTGCGGGTTGACATCTTCACCTGTTTCCCGTCACGAGTGAGAGTGACGAACTGGTGCAGGACCACGGTCACCTTTTTGGGATCATAACCCAGCGCCTCCACACCGGACAGAACATCAGGCACGGTGGCGATATGGTCGGAGCCAAAGATATCAATCAGCCAGTCGAAATCCCTCCGAAATTTTTCCCGGTGGTAGGCTATATCCGGCAGGCGGTAGGTAGGCTCACCAGTACTCTTGATGATAACCCGATCCTGTGGCTGCCCCAGAACCGTCGTTTTGAACCAGGTGGCACCATCCTTCTCGTAGACAAGCCCCTTCTCCCGCAGTTTATTGACCACATCATCAATATGGCCGTTTTCATAAAGAGAGCGTTCGTTAAAGTAGTTGTCAAATTTAATTCCCATGCGCCCGAGGGTTCCGGAGATATCTTTGAAGATGTAGTGTTCCGCCTGTTCTTTGAAAGGATCAACCTCTTTGCAGTCTACAAGCGAGTCGCCCTTTTCATCCACCAGCGACTGAGCAATTTCTATAATGTATTCACCTTGATACCCATCTTCAGGAAAGGTGAACTCGCGATTGAGCAGCTCAAGGTAGCGGGCACGGGTCGATTCGCCGAGCACCCGCATCTGCCGACCGGCATTGTTGTAATAGTATTCGCGATAGACATTATGGCCGGTGGCCTCAAGCAGACGGGCAATGGAATCTCCGAGAATCGCCTGCCGCCCGTGCCCGATAGAGAGTGGCCCGGTGGGATTGGCGGAGACAAATTCCACCATCACCCGGCGATCTTCGCCGACCCTGCTGTGCCCAAAGCCTTCACCCGCAGCAAGGATCTGCGGAATCATCGCCTGCCAGACCTTCGGTTGAATGGTGATATTAACAAAACCTGGCCCCGCCACGTCCACCTTCGCCACCAGTGTCGTTTCAACCTCCAGTTTCCTGGCGAGCTGCGCAGCAACCTCCCGGGGATTCTTCTTCTCAATACCGGCGAGTACCAGCGCAAAGTTGGTGGAGAAGTCTCCCTGTCCCTCGTGTTTTGGCAGTTCAACGGTAAATTTTCCGGATCCACTTTCAGACCAGAGTCCTTCCTCCACACCCGCTGTGAAACAGTTCTGCAACACATCTTTAAGCTGCTGACGAATCATTGGTACTCTTCCTGGATAGTTTGTTAATCAGATTTCACCTGAGGTCCCTGGCAGGGGCCATGAAAAAGCGCCTGCTCCCCGGAGGCGGCAGACGCTGACTTTTCAGATGCCGGTTATTCAGTTGAGCTGAAGTGTTTGTTGACATGGCCATAAAGACATATGACTTCATAGCTGATGGTATCAAGAACCTTCGCCACTTCGTCGGCGGTAATGCACTCTTCACCCTGGCTGCCGAGAAGGACAACTTCATCTCCCACCTCAACCTCCATGTCGCTGACATTAAGCATACAGATATTCATGCAGATACGGCCACAGATCTGCACCCGCTGTCCACCAGCCAGAACCTCTCCGCCATTGGAAAGATGGCGGTTCAATCCGTCCTCATAGCCCACCGGAATAACGGCAATTCTGGTCGGTTTTTTGGTGATGAAAGTTCGCCCGTAGCTGATAGAACTGCCTGCGGGGAAATCCTTCACCTGGATAATCCGACTGGAGAAACGCATGGCAGGGACAAGCCCGTCGCAAGGTAATCCTGAAGGGTGGCAGCCATAGAGGGCAATCCCCACCCGAATCATGTCACAGTATGCTTCCGGGTGGTAAAACAGCGCCCCGGAGTTGGCAATGTGCCGGATGACACCGTAACGCTCCTTGAGCACCGCCGCGACTTTCTTGAATTTCTTCAACGCCTCATCGGTACTGGGGGACCCGGGAATATCAGCCTCAGGGAAATGGCTCATCACTCCGGCAATCTTCAGATGAGGGAATTCTGCCAGCCCCGCAGCAAAGGACTCCACTTCTTCGGGCCACAGCCCGAGACGCCCCATGCCGGTATTCACCTTGAGGTGAATCTCCAGCTCATTCTCCCGCGCAGCCCCCTCGGCCTCAAGCAAAGCAGCCTGGGCATACGTGGAAATAACCGGCGTGAGGCTAAAGTCATAGAAGAAAGAGGCGTCTTCATTGCCGAAACAGGTGGTAACGAGGATCATGCCTTCGATTCCAGCCCGGCGCAGCTCCACTCCTTCACAAAGCTCGGCCACACCAAAGCGGCGGCAGCCGGCACCGGCGAATGCCCGGGCCGCATAGACCATGCCGTGGCCATACCCGTCACCTTTCACCATGGCCATCAACGGGGTGTCACCGGCAAGCTCTGCAAGATAACGATAATTCGCTGCGAGAGCGGCGGCATCCACGGTAATTTGATTAAAGCTTTCTCCTTTCATTCTTTCTCTCTGTAATGGAAAAATTCGCCCCAGGCGCACCGACTGGAAAAGAGCAGCGCCCAGCCAACTGTAAAGTAGATAAAGCAGAGGATTATAGTGGGAAGTGGTGAATATTTCAACAGAACACCGGTGACGATCATCCCCGCAACCATCAACCAGGTCTTCATGGAATAAACAGCCCCAAGCCAGGTTCCATCTTCAAGGGTATGGATGCGGGCAATAGTGCGCCCCGCCGCGCGGTCAAGGACATAGCGGGATTTCAACGCCCCCGCGACAAGACCTGCGGTGCCCAGGAGCACAATAAAAGTCGTCCCCCCGCGAGCACGGTAAAGTCCCTTGCCAAGAAGCATAAGGCCCACGGCACTCCAGATGGCTGCCGAAAGGAGAAGGTGGATGCGGCGACTTGCGCCAGGTTTCCAGGTATATGTATTCACGTATTCACGATATCAATAAACGAAAACAGCCCGTACCCCTGCGAGGGGCAACAGGCCAAAAGAACCGACCCTTGAATAAAGGGTATCCTGAATAATCTTGTATTTCGTTCATATTCGAGGCACAGAAAGAAATTTACCGCAGGTATAGAGTTGTATCGGAGTCTGGCGCTTGCCTCCGAGGATATTTTTTTCCTGTAAGGAAGAAGAGGGGCAAAAGACTGGTTATTCAAGGTACCCTGCAGGGGACCAGTAACAGTGAGGGCTTCCGCGGGACACACTTTAATGCACAGAATGCCCCTTGTCATACTCCCTTCAGAAACAAAAAACAGAACCAAAATTTTCACTTCTTTATATTGCTCATGTCTGGCGACTTCGTCAAACATCATTTCTCTTCACGGTAAATTTACGCTTTACCCGCTGCCGTTTTTCAGGGAAGCTTTTTCGGTGTGCGTCAAAATACTTGCTCTGAAATAATGTACGGCCGAGACTTTGTCAAGAAAATTGGCGGAAAAAAGAGTGCGCTGTTCCACACGAACTATTTGTATTTACGGATATTTTACGCTACGAAGACCTCTACTGCCATTGCCGTCTGTTGTCGTCTTCGCCGATGGACAGACATTTGCTCTATTAGAATTTCCTATTTGACATATAGACCCCTGAGATGAATCATAGAGGCTCTCCATTTTAACCTTTCGTTTCCCTTACCGATATTGAAGTATTTTCTTCTAATTTCAAGGAGCACAAATGAACTCACCCCATGAAGCCATGTGGCAGAAACTCGGCCTTAATCTCGATTCACACAATGCCCTGCTGCAAGTTCTTGGTGGAGCTTACAACGACATTTATCTCAACCAGAAAAATCGCCCGAAGGGGATGGAATATTTCGATTTTGTTCTCAGCGAGATTCACGGCCAGCGGATTCAGGAACTTCTTGATGAACAGGCTGCCGGTCGGAAAATAATCGGTTCCTACTGCGTTTTCGTCCCGGAAGAGATCTGCCTGGCAGGCAACGCCAGCCTTGTCGGCCTCTGCTCCGGTGCAGACTTTGCCATGGAAGAGGTGGAAAAGCTGCTGCCCCGCAACACCTGTGCACTGATTAAATCAACCTTCGGTTTTCGCCTCGGCGAGGTCTGCCCCTACCTGGAAAGCGCAGACATGATCGTAGGTGAAAACACCTGTGACGGGAAGAAAAAGGCCTATGAGACCCTTGGCACTATTCTGCCGAAAAAAAATCTCTATGTCATGGACATTCCCCAGATGAAAAGCGTTGAGGGACGCGCTCTGCTGCGCGGGGAGTATCTCCGTTTCATGAAGGCAGTTGAAAAACTGACCGGCGTCACCATTACGGTAGAATCCCTGCGGGAGGGAATCCGCACCGTCAATACCAAGCGGGCAGCCATGCACCGCCTGCTGAAACTGCGCGCCGCCGATCCGGCACCGATCTCCGGTCTCGACGCACTGCTCGCCAATCAGGTATTTCCTTCCGATAATCCAGCACGTTTCACCGATTCCATAAACAAACTCTGTGATGAGCTGGAGAAACGAATTGAAGCCAAAGAGGGTGCCTTCCCCGCGAAGACCCCGCGTATCCTTATCTCCGGCTGCCCAATGGCAGTTCCGAACTGGAAACTGCCCGCAGTAGTAGAGAGCTCGGGAGCAGTGATTGTCGGGGAAGAGAGCTGCGTCGGAGAACGCAGCACCCGCAACCAGATTGATGATTCAGGAACAACCATCGACGCACTTATAGACGCCATCACCGACCGTTATTTCAAGGTGGACTGTGCCGTTTTCACCCCCAACAATGACCGCCTGCAACATATCAAAGAGATGGTAAAAGCCTATAACGCGGATGGTGTAATCCACTACGGATTGCAGTTCTGTCAGCCCTACTTGATGGAATCCATTCCGGTGGAGAGAGCGCTTGAGGATGCTGAAATTCCCTGTCTGCGGGTAGAAACCGATTACAGCATGGAGGATATGGGCCAGCTCAAGACCCGGGTTGAAGCATTTATCGAGCAACTGCGATGAGCAGCGAAAGATTTGCGGGAATCGACATCGGTTCCCGCAGCATAGAGTTTGTGGTGGTGGACGAGAACGGTGTCGTCCTCTGCAGTGAGCAGCGTGACACCGGCTTTGATCCGGTCCGTGAGGCCCGGGAGCTGGTTGCACAGCACCCCCATGATCTGCTGATGGCCACCGGCTATGGCCGCAGTCTCTGCGAGGTTGAATTCGACTGCCCCACCGTCACCGAGATCAAGGCCCACGCAAAAGGGGCTCACGCCAGTATTTCAGGGGCCTCTGCCATCCTCGATATCGGCGGCCAGGACAGCAAGGCCATCGCCCTCTATGCTGGCAGCGGCAAGGTAAAGAAATTTGAGATGAATGACCGCTGTGCGGCGGGAACCGGCAAGTTTCTGGAAATCATGGCCACAAACCTCGGTTTTCCGCTGGAGACATTCGGCGACGCAGCACTCGAGGCACAGGAAGAGATCAATATCTCCAGCATGTGTACAGTCTTCGCTGAATCAGAGGTAACCTCCCTCATTGCCCGCGGCGCCGACCGCAAAGCGATTGCCCGCGGACTGCACTACTCTGTAATCCGCCGTGCAGCAGGAATGATCAACCGCATCTCCGACAACGGCGATATTATTTTCACCGGAGGGGTGGCAAAGAACCGCTGCATGACCACCCTGCTCGCCGAGCACCTGCAGCGCAGAGTGCTGATTCCAGAGGACCCGCAGGCAATCGGAGCACTCGGTGCCGCCCTGCTGGCAATGGAGTCAACTCAGGGATAAATCGAAAAATTTCTGTAAACATATTGACCTGTTGCCCATCTCAGCGGTAAGTTCCCTGTTGAGACCATATTGAGAAGTCAATCCGCAACAGAGAGGAATTTGATGGGTAAGAAAACAACCAGAGCCGGAAAGAAGACAGCAAAGAAGGTTCCCGCAGAAAAGAACGAAATGGCAATGATCGGAGGAATCCTTGAGGGGAGCCCTGAGGCTATAGGCGTTGTTGTTATCCGCCTCGACTGTGGCTGCCGAAAAATGGCCGCAGTAGATGAAAAAGGTGATCCCGCCTCGGGAATCATCATGTATCGCGACAATGCCGACGCCATTTGCGACAAGTGCAAGAAAGACGCTGGCGACTACATGAGGGTGACGGAGTCTTTCATCCACTGGGTGGAACCAGCCCCCAATGAAGAGAAACAGAGCGCCATCCGTCTTAAAGTGCTGGGCGACGAGACAAAGAACTAAAGGTACCTTGAATAATCTTGACTTACTGTCTGGCCCCTGTCAGGGACCAGACAGTAAGAGGTCCAACAACTCCACAGCGGATGTTACTTTACATCCCCGTCATCGCGCCAGGTGCGACACAGACCAACAAAATTCGGTGCCCACTCCAGCGTTCCAGTAGCGTGAATGTGTGTATAGAGCGCAAAAACATTCTTTTTCACCAGGCCGTCCCGGCCATTCCAGAAGCCCTTGCCGCGTTCCATCTTCACCGACAGCATATCATCATCCCCCCGCCACTCTTCAACCCGCGAATAGCGGAACTCATGCCCTTTGACCCTGCTTCCCCGAGCATAAAAAGAGTTTTCCCGATCGGCGACAAAGATAGAGTAACCGTGGGCCTGTGGCTTCTTCGACATGGAAAAACGCGCCGGGAAAACCCCTACCAGAGGGAACCTCTTTTCTCCCAGTTCAATCGACTCTCCGAGATAAATTAAGCCGCCGCATTCCGCGTAGATGGGAAGTCCCCGTTCCGCAGCGGAAAGCACTGATTCGCGAAAACTCCGATTGGCCGCGAGTTCGGCAGCCCCAGTCTCTGGAAAGCCCCCACCGATATAAAGACCGTCGAGATCATCCGGAAGCTGCGCATCCGACATGGCGGAGAGGGTTACCAAATCCGCCCCGGCAGACTCCAGGGCCTCAAGGTTGGCAGAATAGTAGAACTGAAAAGCAGCATCCTGCAGGATACCAATCTTCACCCTGCGCCCGGCAGAAACAGGAGAATGAAGTGGAGCCTCTCCGGCCCGGGGGACAGGAGCCATGAGCTGTTCAAGGAGATCGAGGTTCAAATTCTCTTCCACGAAAGCAGCAAGCCGCTCCACGGCCCCGTAACTGTCACGGTACTCCTGATGGGGCAGCATGCCGAGGTGACGCATGGGAAAGATATCGGTTTTCATGCGCGGAAGAACGCCTATCACCGGGATACCGGTATAGAGTTCCACCGCCTCAGTAATCAAATTTTCCTGTCGTTTCGTGGCAATTTCATTCAGAACCACGCCGACAATATTCACCCGCTCATCAAACTTCTGGCAACCCAGCACCTGCGCCGCCACGGTACGGGTAACCTTGGAACAGTTAACCACCAGCAGTACCGGAAGGTTCAGCGTAAGTGACAGATCTGCCGTTGAAAACCCGCCCCTCACATTTACACCATCGTACAGGCCGCGATTCCCTTCAATTATCGCAAACTCCGCATCACGGAAGCAGCTGAAGAAACAGTTCTGCAACAATTTCTCTTCCACAAGAAAAGGATCAAGGTTATAGCAGCGGCGTCCGGCCGCGAGCTGCAACCAGCCAGCATCGATATAATCCGGCCCCTTTTTGTACGGCACCACCCCCCCACCTCGCTTGATGAGGGCCGCCGTCAAACCAACTGCAACCACACTCTTGCCTGAACCACCGGCAAGACCGGCAACCACAATTCCTCGTTTCGTTGATTTTGCTTCAGTCATTATTCGTAATGTTTTGATTTATCGAAAATATTCCATGCCTCTGCATAGAGTGAAAGGAGTCGGGATTCGAGCTCCAGCCGCCACACCTCCAAATCATCCCCCTTGACATCCGGGGGAACCACCAGCGGTTCACCAAAGAAGAACTCCACCCTCGAAAACGGCAGGGGAAAAGCCATCCTGTCCCAGGAATGGATGGTAAAATATCGCGATGCCGACCACACAATGGGGACAATCGGGTCACCGGAACGTGCCGACAGCAGCAGGACTCCCGGCTGTACCTCCAGAGCCGGGCCCCGGGAACCGTCTGCCACGAGGGCACAGCTTCTCCCTTTTTTCACCGCCTTCAGCAGCCCTTTCAGCGCAGCCACGCCTTTTTGGTGGCTGGAACCGCGGGCAATATCATAGCCGAGTTCGCTCGCCAGCCGGGCAAGGTATTCTCCATCGCGACTGGCACTGACCATGGCCGTTGCCCGGTAGTGACGCATCTGATACAAGACAAAGAGTATGGAATAATGCCAGAAGGAGGCAAGTTGCGGCCTGCTCTCCTCTTCCCCCGGCTGGACGAAGTTCTCCGGTCTGTGCAACCGCACCCGACAGGTGGCAAACCATACCCTCATCAAAATCGCCACCAGTTTCGGCAGCAGCCACAACAGTATCTTTTCCTTTCGCTCACTCACCCCAGTTCTATCTCCAGCATGCGCATTTTTTTTATAATGTCCCGCAGTTCAGCAGCCCGCTCGAAGGCAAGCTCTTTTGCCGCAGCCTGCATCTCCTCTTCGAGTTTAGAAATCTCCTGATTCAACTCTTGCAGCGAAGAAAACTCGGGCATCTCTTCCGCCACCGCGAGCAACTCGCCGTCGTGGTCTGTCTGCTGGTAAAAGGTTTCACCCTTTTCTTCAGCTCCCGAACTCTCCAGCAGCTCGCGCACGGTATTCTTCACGGAAGAGACCACCGTCTTCGGTACAATACCATGCGCTCTATTAAAGTCCATCTGCAGAACCCGCCGCCGATCTGTCTCCTCAATGGTATATTTCATGGAGCCGGTAACCACATCGGCATACATGATGACAAGGCCATCGACATTCCGTGAGGCACGACCACAGGTCTGAATCAGGGAACGCTCCGAGCGGAGGAAGCCCTCCTTATCGGCATCAAGGATGGCAACAAGAGATACTTCCGGAATATCAAGTCCCTCGCGTAACAAATTTATCCCGACGAGAACATCGTATACACCGTTACGCAGGTCTCGGATCAACTCAATACGCGCCAGCGTCTTCACATCGGAGTGGAGATAACGAACCCGCACCCCGAGATTGTCATAATAATCCGTCAGATCCTCCGCCATGCGCTTGGTAAGGGTTGTGACCAGCACAGCCTCGCCACGCCCGGCGCGCTGCCGCACCTCTTCCAGGAGGTCATCCACCTGATTTTTGGCGGGACGAACTTCAATACGCGGGTCGAGAAGCCCAGTGGGACGGATAAGCTGCTCAACCACCCGTCCTTCCGCCTGCTCCATCTCATAATTCCCCGGAGTGGCTGAGACGTAGACAATCTGGTTGATTCGGTCAACAAATTCATCGAAACGCAGCGGTCGATTATCAAGCGCCGATGGCAGGCGGAATCCATAGTCCACGAGGGTCTGTTTACGGGAGCGGTCACCGTTATACATGCCATTGAGCTGACCGATACCGATATGGCTCTCATCGATGAAAATCAGATAGTCCTCGGGAAAATAATCGAGCAGGTTTGGGGGTGGCGCCCCTTCCGGTTTGCCAGTGAGATGACGGCTGTAGTTCTCAATACCATTACAATAGCCCAACTCCTGAATCATCTCCAGATCAAACATGGTGCGCTGTTCAAGCCGCTGCTCCTCCACAAGGCGGTTATTCTCATGAAAAAAGGTCAGTCGCGAGGCCAGCTCCTCCTTGATCGTTCCGGTGGCCCGCTGCAGTGAATCCTTCGAGGTTACAAAGTGACTGCCGGGGAAGAGCGTATACCCCGGGAGACGTTCCAGAACCTTGCCCCGCAACGGGTCAATGACAGAGATCTCCTCCACCGTATCGCCAAAGAACTCCAGGCGGATGGCACGATCCTCTTCATGAACCGGGAAGATGTCCACCACGTCACCGCGGACCCGGAAGGTCCCGCGGTGGAAAGAAAAATCATTGCGCTCATACTGCAGCCGAACAAGCTGCCGCTCCACCTCTTCAAGCGGATACTCCGCGCCACTGCGCAGCAGGAGGTGCATATTTTTATACTCGTCCGGGGAACCGAGGCCGTAGATACAGGACACCGAGGCGACAATCAGCACATCGCGCCGGGTAAGCAGTGAACGGGTGGCGGAGTGACGCATCTTGTCGATGGCATCGTTAATAGCCGAATCCTTTTCGATATAACTGTCCGAAGCGGGCACATAAGCCTCGGGCTGAAAATAGTCGTAATAGGAAACAAAATACTCCACAGCATTGTGAGGAAAAAGCTCACGAAACTCGCTGTAAAGCTGAGCTGCAAGTGTCTTGTTGGGAGCAATCACCAGAGTCGGGCGCTGCATCTCCTGCACCACGCTGGCCATGGTGAAAGTTTTGCCCGACCCCGTAACCCCTAGCAACACCTGACTGCGAATATTGCTTTTAATACCATCGGAGAGCAATTTTATCGCCTGAGGCTGATCTCCGGCAGGGGTGAATGTCGACACAAGTTCAAATGGGATATCCATACGTCTCAACCTATTCCGAGAATTTCCTCTTCTGTACACTCCCCGCTCAGATGCATTTTTTCCGGGATATCCCATGAGATACAGTCCCGGGGGCAATTCTTGATCGCTTCATCCACCTGCACCAGCGGATATTCCGCCAGTTCGCGCACCACTATTCGACCACTGTTCTCGTCAAAATAAAAGACATCCGGCTCTACTGCCACACATCCCTGGCAAAGGCTGCAGTCAGCGCTGTCAATTACTGGAAATCGTTTCACTGTTTTTTCCATTATTTTCTCCCTGTCATAAAGCATTTTTACTTCTCGCAACAGTCAGATAAGGGTAATCACTTCCGCCGGAATTCACAGTCTTTTTCTCGCCAGCAGTCTCCCGCCGTTGCCGTGCTTTGTCAGTATGGTTATGGTAATATTCCTGCTGATAAAATGTATATTCGTCGTAATTGAGGTCTCCGGGCATCCGGAACCACCGCTATCTCGAGGGGGGGACAAGGTATGGCAGTTGGGTGGGCGCAGGATGGTGCCGTTCAGGAACAGATTGACGCCAGCGTAGCAGACGCGGTGAAACGTGTGCGTGAACAGATGCCAGGTGGTAAGAGTCTCACCCATTGCGAGGAATGCGATGAGCCAATTCCCGAGGCACGCCGCAAAGCAATATCGGGGGTTCGTCTTTGCATCGCCTGCCAGCAGGAAGCGGAGAAAGAGCGTGCATCCACTTCTCTTTACAACCGTCGCGGCAGCAAGGACAGCCAGTTAAAATGATCTTCGTCTGCTGCCCTGGAATAAAGCAGCCTGACAGCTCGAACGAACCGCAAACCGGTTGCCAAAAAAGGCACAACCTATTAAAAAATAAAAGGTGCAACCAGTTAAAATAATGAAAGGTTTTTGTCCGTAGAATTACGGATAAAAACCATAAAATATTCCCATAAACGAAGGTGACTTCATGGCTGTTCAAGAAATTGCAAAAGGAATCTACTCTGTCGGTGCGCTCGACTGGGACATACGCGACATGCACGGTTATTCCACCAATCGCGGGACCACTTACAACGCCTACCTTATCATCGATAAAAAGATCACTCTTCTCGATACCGTAAAGCACTATTGCATGGACCAGCTCCTCGAAAATATTCGTCAAATCATTGATCCGGCGAAGATCGACTATATTGTCGCCAACCATGTGGAAATGGACCACAGTGGCGGACTGGTGCAGATGATGGAACTCTGCAAACCGGAAAAACTGATCTGTTCCCCCATGGGCAAAAAAGCACTGCTCGACCACTTTCACCAGGAAGACTGGCCCTATGAGGTAGTAAAATCCGGCAGCGAAATTTCTCTCGGAAAACGGACCCTGCAATTCCTTGAAACCCGCATGCTTCACTGGCCCGATTCCATGTTCAGCTATCTTAAAGAAGAAGGCATCCTCTTCTCCAACGACGCCTTTGCAGAACATCTCTGCACCAGCGAACGCTATGATGACGAGATAGACATGAGCATCCTCATGCAGGAGTGCGCCAAATACTACGCAAATATTCTCTACCCCTACTCCGGGCTGGTGAAAAAAGTAATAGACACCGTGGACGAAATGAATCTTGATATCAAGATGATCGCTCCGGACCACGGTGTCATCTGGAGAAAACATATCGACACGATCTTCGAGGCCTACCGGCAGTGGAGTCGCGGTACCGCCAGCAAAAAGGTTCTGGTCATCTACGAAACGATGTGGGAATCCACCCGCAAGATGGCATTTGCAGTGGAAAAAGGGCTGCTTGAAAATGATGTCTCGGTGAAGATGATCAACCTGAAAACCATGCACTACAGCGACGTTATTGCTGAAGTGCTTGATGCACGGGCTATCCTCCTCGGCTCCTCTACCCTCAACAACGGCATGCTGCCGGCAATGAACACTTTCATCTACTATATGAAAGGACTGAAGCCGTTTAATAAACTTACTGCCAGTTTTGGTTCCTTCGGCTGGAGCGGCGAGGCTGTGGGATTAATGAATGAAATCCTCGAAGGTCTCAAACTGGAACTCGTTGACAGCGGTATCAAGCACAAATATGTGCCAACCGAAGAAGCCCTTGAGGCCTGCACAGAGATGGGACGTCGCGTCGGTGCAAAAGTCGCGGGTGAGTTCACTGCCTGAGCAGGATGAGTGGCACCTGCTGCTGCGGGCGTCACTCACAAAAATCGGTGACATACGGGTACCTTGAAACAGCTTGTATTTCGTTCATATTCGAGGCACAGGAGAAAATTTACCACAGCCATAGTTTGATATCGGAGTCTGGCGCTTACCTCCGAGGAAAATTTTTTGACTGTAACGAAGAAGATGGGCGAAAGACTGAGTATTCAAGGTATCCTTTAAAGGAGAGGCTTCTTTTCAGGCATGGCCTCTCGCGGCACCAAAGGGTCGCGGCTTTTTGGCAGCACCCCCTGAGACATCAGGGGACCCTGAATTTTGAAACACAGGTAAAGGCAAATACCGCAAAAGCGCTGGAAGCTTTTGCTCCCAGACTATCATTTTTTCACCTCTCGGAGGCACGGGATATGAGCATCGTAACATACAGCGCACTCGAACTCTTTAACTGGTTGAAAGACGGAGAAGATATTGCAATCCTTGACGTTCGCAGCAGCGAGGACTTCGCCCGCCAGAAAGTGGAGGCACCACGCCCCTTCCTGCAGGAAAACATCTCCTATTATGATTTTTTGGAGATTGAGGACGCCTGTGTGCGACGGGTACAGGAGTTTGCCGGGAGCCGACCGATCCGCATACTCTGCGTCCTTGGCCGGGCAGCCAGATATGTATCCGAAATTCTAGAGAAAAACGGATTCACTGACATCGCATACCTTGATGGCGGAATAAACGCATGGGGTACATTTCTCATCCCTGTGCTGCTCAATCCAGGCAAAGAGTATGAACTCTATCAGTTTATTCGCCCTGGCAAGGCGTCGTGTTCTTATGCCCTGGTGAAAGACGGGGAAATGCAGCTCTTTGATCCAAGCCACAATACAAAATTCTATCTCGATTTTGCCGCCGAAAAAAACGTGAAAATCAGCCGTACTTTTGAGACCCATCTGCAGGCGGACTATATCGCTGGCAGCCGTGCCCTCATGGAGCAGGCGGGAGCGGAATTTCTCGCCAGTGAAGCGGACTTTGCCGGAGCACAATTTCAATACACACCCCTGCAGAACGGGGCAGACTACGGACCGGCAGGCGTTCCGGTGGAGATACATTTCACCCCCGGCCACACACCTGGCTCCACAAGTTATCTTGTGGACAACCGCTGGCTTATCTCAGGAGACAGCGTCTTCATCCAGTCGGTGGGACGTCCAGATCTCGGCGGAGAGGTTGAAACATGGTCGGACATGCTCTTTGATACCCTCACCCGCGTCCGTAAAATGGATGGCAAATTACGCATCCTGCCCAGTCACTTCATGTCCTGGGAAGAAGCAACCAGCGTAAATGGTGATCTCGCCTTTGTTGCCCCGCTTTCTCAGGTGCTGGAGTTCAACCGCGCCATTTACTCTATAGATAACAAAAAGGAGTTTCTCGCCTTTATCAAAGCGAATATGCGCCAGCAGCCGGAGGAGTATGCCACCATCCGTCAAATCAATGCCGGGCTGAAGAGTGTATCGCCGGAAGAAGAGGAGATTCTCGACCTCGGCAAGAATCAGTGTGCGGCCAGTGCGAGTGCGGCACAAAAAACCGCTGAAGAGAGTTAAGGAGAATGGCTGTCACTATCTATGACAGCTACGACGCGGAGCCGGAGGATGTTTTCGAGGCACTGCCGGAGGGCCTTTACCGCCAATTCTATGATCTTGAGATGGCGGAGACGTGCGAAGATGCACGTCACTGGGATCGCACCCTGCCCTCCGGCAACATTCTTGAGCTTGGCTGCGGCTCGGGACGTGTCACCCGCAGCCTTGTCCGCCCCGGCCGCCAGCTCGTTGCCATTGATCTCAGCATCTCCATGTTGACACAGGCACAGCTTTTTTTTAGAAACATCCCCCCCCGTCAGCGCCCTGCTCTACTGCGCATGGATATGACCGCGCCCGCCTTTAAACCCGCCAGCTTCGACGGCATTGTTATCCCCTGGAACACCCTTAATCTGCTTCCCGGTAACACCATCAGCCGCTGCCTCTCCTCCTGCCACGAACTGCTCCGTACAGACGGCCTGCTCGGTTTACACCTGCATATTCCGGGAGGCGGCTTCCGCGCCCGGACCAGTCACACTTTTCAATTTAAAATGTTCGACATGGAGAATGGCGGTCGTTTGATAAAAGAGACACTGCGCAAATTCAATCCACTGGAAGAACGAATAGAGATTGAAGAACGCTACCGACTGCGGCCGATGAAGAAAGGAGAAGAAAATCGCGATTTTTCGACAGAATACACCATCTGCGGCTGGGAGCATACGCGATGGCGCGAGCTCTTTGCAGAGTGCGGGTTACAAATACGGGAAGAAAAAGAAGAAGAGGGCTGGGTTCTCCTGCTTGGGAAGGACGGAAAAAACAAAAGACGGTAAGGCATTTTTTACCGCGAAGAACACGAAGGAACGCGAAGAAAGACGAAGAAAATTTGACAAACGTCGTTTGTAACCACGAATGGACACGAATTTTCACTAATACTAATTACATTTTTACTGACCAGAAAACGTAACTGCGTGGACATCTTTCTTAGCGATTCCGAAAGGATAAACAGGATGTAAAATTGATCTCATTGTAGAAACGTCCGTTGGTCCGTTGTGCTGGAGACGCCTAAATTAGTCGTCTGTCCCATTGTCTTTAAATCTGCCAATACAAAATGTAAATGGCAGTTCACACCATTCCTATTAAGTTATGCCCCGTTTCAGGAGGCCCAATCCCGGTTGTATCTGCTCTTAATAATTCCGGGAATTGCTACCAGTTTATTCCATGCGTTACAAGTCATTCCACCGTTATCGTTACGTTTGTCGTCAGCGTGTAGACAAGCCATGCCTTGTCTCTACATCATCGCCGGAATCACTGTTGTACCAATTTTTCACCAATGATGATGGATGCCACCGTTATCACCCCGTGGTGACAATATGGCGGGTATGTTTCGCGGGTTATCGGTGTTCCGTATTCGAAATGCTTTTGCCTTCCTTCGTGTTCTTCGCGGTAAAAAAATGCTTTACCGTCTTTTGCTTTTCCCCGTCTCCTGTCTCTTGTCTCCTGTCTCCCGTCTCCTGCAGGTTTTCTAAATCTTTAGCACTTTTCAGCACTTCTCTTGACCTGGATCAAAGTCAGGTCTTCTCCTGCCGGGTAGAGTCTACCCATCAACAAGGTTCCCTCATCAGACGTACCAGGGTTCCCCCTCCAGGTACCATACCTGCCAATACTCAAAAGGAGAAAACAATGTTCTGTAACCAATGTGAACAAACCGCTAAAGGCACCGGCTGCACCGTCGTCGGCGTATGTGGCAAAAGTGAAGACGTCGCCGCCCTGCAGGACCTGCTCACCTTTGCCATCCAGGGTCTCTCTCTGGTTGCCGTAGAGGGACGTAAAGCAGGCATCATTGATAATAAAATCGACCGCTTCGTCGCAGAATCCATCTTCGCCTGCCTGACCAACGTAGACTTTGACCCGAAACGATTCCAGAAATGGATCAACAAAACCGTACACTATCGCGACGAACTGAAAAAACGTGTTGAGGCCGCAGGAGGCAAAGTTGAATCCGACGCCGACGCCCTCACCTTCGCACCTGCCCTCGAACTGAAGGACCTCTACGCCCAGGGCAAGGCCCTCGACCTGATGCAGTCCCTCGACGACAATGAGGACCTCCGCTCCCTCAAACAGATTACCGTCTATGGTCTCCGCGGTCTCGCAGCTTACGCCGACCACGCCGCCATTCTTGGAAAAGAAGACGAATCAGTCTATGCTTTCATCTATGAAACCATGGCAGACTTCACCCGCAAGGGCCAGAGCCTTGAGACACTCGTCGGTACAGCCCTGAAATGCGGCGAGGTCAACGTCAAGGCCATGGAACTGCTTGATGCAGGCAACACCGGGGCCTACGGACATCCCGTCCCCACAGAAGTCCCGCTGGGGCATAAGGCCGGCAAGGCCATTCTCATCACCGGACACGACCTGCGTGACCTCGAGTTACTCCTCAAGCAGACTGAAGGTAAAGGCATCACTGTCTACACCCATGGTGAAATGCTGCCCTGTCACGGCTACCCCGAGCTGAAAAAATACCCGCATTTCTATGGCCATTTCGGCACTGCATGGCAGAGTCAACAAAAAGAATTCCCCACCTTCCCGGGGGCGATTCTCTTCACCACCAACTGCATCCAGAAACCGAAGCCTGAATACAAAGACCGGGTCTTCACCACTGGACTTGTCGGCTGGCCCGATCAGGTCCATATCGAGGACGACAAAGATTTCACCCCTGTTATCGAGAAAGCACTCTCCATGCCCGGTTTCCCCGAAGATGAGGACAAAGGCAGTGTAATGAGTGGCTTCGCTCACAACGCCGTACTCGGCGTAGCGGACAAAGTAATTGCAGGGGTAAAGGCCGGTGACATCCGCCACTTCTTCCTCGTCGGCGGCTGTGATGGCGCCAGACCGGGTCGTAATTATTACACTGAACTGGTGGAAAAAATTCCTCAGGACTGCATGATTCTCACCCTGGCCTGTGGCAAGTTCCGTTTCTTCGACAAGAAACTGGGCAACATCAACGGCATCCCGCGCCTGCTCGACGTTGGACAGTGCAACGATGCCTACTCCGCCATTCAGATCGCTCTCGCACTTTCCAAAGCATTTGACTGCGGCGTCAACGATCTGCCTCTCTCCTTCATCCTCTCCTGGTATGAGCAGAAGGCAGTGGTTATTCTTCTCTCCCTCTTCAGCCTTGGGATCAAGGAAATTCGCCTTGGACCCACGTTGCCGGCATTTATTTCTCCCAACGTACTCAATGTGCTGGTAGAGAATTTCGCCTGCAAACCGATCAGCACCGCCGATGAAGATTTGAAGACTATCCTCGGTTGAAAACGTTAACCTGACGAAAGAATAAATGAGTAAAAGCGGGCAGGCTTCCTTGAAACCTGCCCGCTTTGTCTATAGACTCTCCCTGCGGAAAAAAGGGGAAAAAGCAAAAGGAACCACGAATGGACACGAATAAACACGAATTATTACTCATTCGTAATCGCTGAAAAAGATGTCCACGCAGTCGCGTTCTCTGGTCAGTAAAAAATGTGATTGGTATAAGACTGCTTCGAGATGTTCTTGTAAAAGAACGAATCCACAAAAAGAGAAGAGAACATGAAACAAACAAGAAAAATCATCAAAATCGACGAAGAACTTTGCGACGGCTGCGGCCTCTGCGTACCAGACTGTGCCGAAGGCTCACTGCGCATTATCAACGGCAAGGCAAAGTTAATGGCCGACAAACTCTGCGATGGACTTGGTGCCTGCCTCGGCTCCTGTCCCACCGGTGCACTGACCATTGAGGAACGCGAAGCCGACCACTTTGACGAGGAAGCCGTAGAAGAATTTCTTTCCGCTGAAAAAAAAGGCAGCTGCCCCTCCGCCAGGCTGCACTCTTTTGCGCCGGTGCAGAGCTCTCAACAGACCAGTGTCCCAGAGAATCGGTCGGCAATGCAGAAGGCTATGAAAGAAGGTGTCTCTTTTACGGGTGATGACAGCGATTCTCTGCTCTCCCACTGGCCGATCCAGCTTCGCCTGATACCACCCTCGGCTCCCTTTCTGCAGGGAGCTGATCTGCTTGTCGCCGCCGACTGCACCACCGTTTCAGCTGGCAATTTTCAGCAGAGATATCTTGCAGGGAAAGCAGTTGTCATGAGCTGTCCAAAATTCGATGACCAGAATCTCCAGGTAGAAAAATTTACTCAGATATTCAGAGAAGCAAAGCTTCACAGTATCACCATCCTCTTAATGGAGGTGCCTTGCTGCTCTTCAATGAACCGCCTTATCAAAACGGCTCTGGAACGTTCTGGCGTGGAAATCCCTGTGGAACAGGTCATCATCTCGCTGCAGGGAAAAGAGTTGTCACGCGAGAAGTGGAGAAAAGAAGCGGTATTGCCTGTGGTGAATATGGGCTGAACAAGGGAAAGGCAAAAGACATTTTTTACCGCGAAGAACGCTAAGGGACGCGAAGGAAGGCAAAAGCATTTGAGAATAAAGATTTTTAAAATTTAAAGCGGGAAGGGCGGAAAAGGGGAGAAAGGGAAAAGCAGGACAACACAACCCGATGACGTCCGTTGTGGAATGAGACTGTTTCAAGATGTTCTTGTAAAAGACGAAACGACAAAAGATTTTTTTGCCAACCAAACGCACTAAACATGCGAAAAAAGGCATTTTATCTATATAATTTATCGTGTTTTCGTGTGTTTCACTGGCTGCCCGTTTTTTGCCTTTCCGCTTTTTGCCTTTTTCTTTTTCCTGTCTCCTGCCTCCCTTTCTCTGAGATGGCAGGATGTTTTACCAGCGCAGGCTCACCGTCCGGCCCTGCTGGACGATGCCGATACCACCGGTCTGCAGAAGCTGAAAAAGCGGCCGACCGAAGAAAAACAGTTCGAGGCCGAGGCTCATTCCCCGTCCTCCTGCCAGCCTGTCGCGAAAGCGGAGATCAAGGTGCACCCGCTCCTCAACCTCCGCTTTTTCTTTTGCTGAAAGACTTCCAAGTGCAGAGAAGAAGTCGCAGGAGCAGGCTTTTTCATGTTCTTCGATGAAAGGCAGCATCTCGTGTCCGCCACCAAGAATGGCACGCCGGTCGAGGGTATCCTGCTCCATCAGAGCAAGAATTTCTGCGGGATCCCAGCACTTCAGCACCCGACAGGCCTGCGGTCGAAAGGAATAGATCGTGCAGCCCTTTTCTTCTGAGAAATAGCGACAACTCCAGCTCCGCCCCTCTCCAGAAATTTTCACCAGCTCCACAGACACCGGTTCCACGCCACCAGGCTTTTTGACCGGCTCGCCGCGGCGCACGGTGAGCAGATGTTCCAGCGGGATGCGCCCCTCCTGTAACAGCGGCAGGTCGGCGCTGTGCAGGGCTGGCCCCCCCGCGCGACAGCAGTCGCCACAACGATGACAGGCAGTCTGTATCTCTTTCCTCGTTTCTTTCATCTTCGCTCCGACAGGCCTTGCATTTTACGTCTCCTCAGATAGATTCTAAGAGTAAAACTTCTTCAAGAGGAAACCATGAAAATAATTTTCTATAAATCAGCTCTTTGTCCCCGCTGTCACGCGGTACAAACCATGCTGGATGAGATAACAACGGAACACCCCGATCTGCAGGTGGAGCAGGTAGATATTCTCACCTCCCCCCTGCGTGCGCTGCGCGCCGGCGTGCACATGATTCCAACTCTGGACGCAGGTAAGGCCCGTCTCTCCATGATCATGCCCACCCGGGAAAAATTGCGCCTCTTTCTACAGAAAAATGGCCTTTAAGGGACCTTGAAACAGCTTCTATTTCGTTCATATTCGAGGCCCGGAAGGGGATTTACCTCAGACAGAACTTTGATCACGGAGTCTATCGCTTACCTGGAGTCTATCGCTTACCTCGACGTCTCGTTCCTCGCTTTGTCGGAGGAAATTTTTTTGGCCGTAACAAAGAATATAGGCTATTATTCAAGGTACCCTTTAATCCCGAGCTCCACTCCCACTGGTTTTATAAATAACAACGGAGAATACCGTGAATAGATTTCTCAAAAACAGTCTCGGACTCCTCGACATCATCTCGTGGAGTCTTGTCCTGCTCTTTTTCTGCGGCTCAGCCCTTTTTAATAATGGCAATCTCGCCCAGTCAACCATCGGTGCAGTGTCGATTATTGTTGTAATGTTTATCATCACTCTTGCCATTGAGATCTGTATTGAGTGCCTGAAAAATACAAAGGGTATTGGCACCATAACCGGCTTCATAACCAACGGCCCGGAGGCCGTAGTGCTGGTCGTCGGGCTCATCAACGGCGATATTATCTTCGCCGCCTCAACCCCGCTCGGCTCCAACTTCATAAACCCGCCGCTGCTGTTCACCGCAGCTCTCATCTGCCACAACCTCATCGGAGTAGTAAACACGCGGTCGACCTACAGCTTCACCACGTATTTTTTCACCGCCTTTCTTGCCGGCAGCTTTTTTTTCCTCGATAAGAGCGACTACATCTATTGGCTGGGGACTGCTTTGACTCTCACACTGATTCTCTTTTTCATCCGTCCCAAAGAGGAAGTAGAGGAGCACAGCTCACAAATGATATTGAACCCAAAGATATGGCTTGTTCCCGCCATTGCCCTGCTGGTCTCTGCAGGCTACCTCCTCGACCCGGTGGTCAGCTACGCGGCGACCGCTTCAAAGGCCCCCAAGGGAGTGATTGGCTTTCTCGTCCTCTCCCTGCTGACGAGCTGGCCGGAGTTCAAATCCTGCATTGCCCTGCTCCACCGTAACAACCCGCTTGCAGCGATTCTCAACATCACCGTCTCCAACATCACCAACATCTGGCTCGCCGCCGCCGGGCTGGTTATCTATGTGACGGGGCGTCTGTAAAAACTCCCGAAGACCCTGTTTTTTTTTGCTGTCCCGGGAAAAAGGAAACCTCTCAGAAAATCCAGCATAGACCACAGGAGGAGGGAAGTGAACCAAAAAGAACATCGAATATGAACGAAAGAGAAGCTGTTTCAAGGTACTCAAAAGGGGAAAGCGTGCCTGGCACGCTTTCCCCTTTTGAGTTTCCTTCATACAGTCTCTCTTTACACAACAGTTATCATCCAGAGTCACTGTAAAAAGAACGGATTTTCCCGACCTTTTCCTTAATCCTGCAAACGGTTGATACCGTTAATAATTGCCTCAATAGATGCAATAGTGATATCTGTATTCACTCCAACCCCCCAGGCAGAGCGTCCATCGGGACGGGACATTTCAATATACGCCGCCGCTGTCGCACTGGAGTTGCAGGTCAGTGCATGTTGGTGATAATCCTTCAGGGTAAAATCTCCCACCCCATTTTCCTTCAATCCGTTGCAGAAAGCATTAAGCGGACCATTTCCCTTCCCCCGGAAGACCTTTTTTTCCCCGTTCATCACTACTGTCGCCTGCACTTCAACCAGTGGTTCCACTGTGTTTTCACTGCGGCTGTGCCGCTTCGTCACATTGAAATCATCGTAAACCAGCGGTTTATTAATCTGAAGATAGGATTGATTAAAGACCTCATAAATTTCTTTATGCCCCAGCTCGCGTCCTTCACGTTCAGTAACAGCCTGCACCAGCCGCCCGAATTCGGGGTGCATGGGCTTGGGAAGTTTGAAGCCAAAATCCCGTTCCATGACGTAGGCAACACCACCTTTTCCTGACTGGCTGTTGATTCTGATGATCGACTCGTATGTCCGCCCCACGTCCGTGGGATCAATCGGCAGATAAGGCACAGCCCAGCAGTGACTGGAGCTCTCGGCGCAGGCCTTCATTCCCTTGTTGATGGCGTCCTGATGTGATCCGGAAAAAGCTGTATAGACCAACTCTCCAGCATAGGGATGACGCGGATGCACCGGCAGCTGAGTCACCTTCTCATAAACCTTGATGAGGTGGTCGATGTGGCTCATGTCGAGCTGCGGATCAACCCCCTGGCTGAACATGTTAAGTGCGAGAGTGACGATATCAACGTTGCCCGTCCGTTCACCGTTACCGAAAAGCGTACCCTCCACCCGGTCTGCCCCGGCCATCAGTGCCAGTTCGGTAGCAGCTACAGCGCTGCCGCGGTCATTATGGGCATGCAGGCTGATAATTGCAGCCTCACGATTGTTCATTTTACGGGAGAACCACTCAATCATATCCGCGTAGATATTCGGAGTGGACATCTCCACCGTTGCCGGCAAATTGAGAATGATCCGATTTTCTTTCGTCGGCTGCATCACGTCCATCACCCGTTCACAAATCTCAAGTGCAAACTCCAGTTCGGTGCCGGTGAAACTCTCGGGGGAGTATTCATAGTGGAACTTCGTCTGCGGATACTTTTTTTCCTCTTCGAGAAGAAGCTTCGCCCCCTTTACAGCAAGTTCAATAATTTCCTGTTTCTTCATACGGAAAACCACCTTCCGCTGGAGAATGGAGGTAGAGTTGTAAAGGTGGACAATCGCCTCCTTCACCCCTCTGAGGGATTCATAGGTCTTTTCGATGAGATGCGGCCGCGCCTGAGTAAGTACCTGCAAAACCACATCAGCTGGAACGAGATTTTGCTCGACGAGAGTCCGGATAAAATCATACTCCACTGCTGCGGCAGAGGGAAAACCGACCTCGATCTCCTTAAAGCCAACGTCACAGAGCAGTTGAAACATTTCCATTTTCTTTTCCAGATCCATCGGCTGGATGAGAGCCTGGTTGCCATCGCGCAGGTCAACGGAACACCATGCCGGGGCCTTTTCAATGCGCTTGTCCGGCCAGGTGCGCTGTAACCCTTCAACAATGGGATATGCCTTGTATTTTTCAGTATTTTGCTGGTTCATTGTTTCCTCTTCAGGGTGAATGAGATCAAAAAAAAAGAGGCCACAGTGTGTAAACTGTGGCCTCTCCATGGAAATGTTGTGACGTATGACTCAGCCGCAATCCTTCCCCGCGACAACCACAGTTGTCGTCAAATTAAGGGGGAGAAGTAGAAGCGAGTCTGCACCGGACATTGTTTTTATTCCTGTAAAATATAATGCTGAATTTAACTTCCTGAACAGGAATAAAAATACACGCACAGCAATTCATGTCAAGCCCTTTTCTCTTCCACCGTCATTGGAGAATTTTCCCTGTTTTCAAACCTTTCACGCCCTTCCGGTTGACAGAGACAACTGCCCCATATATATTCTGAAGCCTGTTCTCATGGTAGAATTGGCAATAAAATTATCCAAAGATGAAGCCGAATGTTTTGCGCTTCATTCCGCTCTTACAACAGCACGAGGTCCCATAGATGAAAAAAGTCACAGGAGCTGAGGCAATTATAAAATGTCTCAAGGAGGAAGGGGTTTCAACAATTTTCGGTTATCCCGGCGGGGCGATTACAGATCTCTACGACGCCCTCATGGACGCGGATCTCAAGAATATCATTGTCCGCCACGAGCAGGGTGCGGTCCACGCCGCCGACGGCTACGCCAGGGTAACCGGAGATGTGGGTGTCGCGCTGCTCACCTCTGGCCCCGGAGCCACCAACGGTGTCACTGGTATCGCCACCGCCTACTGCGACTCAATCCCCATTGTCGTCCTTACCGGACAGGTACCCCGTGCCCTTATCGGCAACGATGCCTTCCAGGAAGTGGATATTGTCGGAATCACACGCCCCTGCACCAAACACAACTATCTTGTTGGCTCGGCCGAGGAACTGGTACCAACCCTGCGTGAGGCCTTTCACATTGCCCGTTCAGGCCGTCCCGGACCTGTACTGGTCGATCTGCCCAAGGATATTATTACCGCAAAGTTTGATTACCCGGCGAAAAAAGCGATGACCATGCCGAGTTATCAGCCGAACACCGATCCTCATCCGCGCCAGGTGGAGAAAGCCTGCAAGGCAATCATGCGGGCTAAATGTCCCGTGCTCTATGTTGGTGGCGGTGTTATCCTTGCCAATGCACAGGATGACCTGATTGAACTGACAAGGAAACTGGGAATTCCTGTTACCATGACCCTCATGGGACTGGGTGCCTTTCCAGGAACCGATCCCCTTTCCATGGGAATGCTCGGCATGCACGGCTCTTTTTGTGCCAACATGGCAGTCGCCGAATGCGACCTTCTCATTGCTGTCGGGGCACGTTTTGATGACCGCGTCACCGGTAAACTCTCTGATTTTGCCACCAAAGCGAAGGTGATTCACATTGATGTAGACCCCACCTCTATCAGTAAAAACGTTCGGGTGGATATCCCCATTGTCGCCGACTGCCGCAACGCTCTCAAGGCAATCAATATCTGGTTCGACACACAGCCCGGAATTAACATTGAAGAGGAGAAGGCCTGCCATCAGCCGTGGTTTGAGACAATCCAGAAGTGGACAGAGCAGCACCCCATGACCTGGCATGACGATGAGTCCGGCATTATCAAACCTCAGTATGTAATTGAAAAACTTAACGAACTCACCGGCGGAGATGCGATTATCACCACCGAGGTCGGTCAGAACCAGATGTGGACCGCTCAATTTTTCAAGTTTAACAAGGCACGTCATCTTGTCACCTCCGGAGGTCTCGGAACCATGGGCTTCGGTCTGCCTGCAGCCATCGGAGCACAGTGTGCCTTCCCGGAAAAAACCGTTATTGATATAGCTGGCGACGGTTCCATCCAGATGAATATCCAGGAGCTGGCCACCGCCCGGCAATATAACCTGCCAATCAAAGTTGCCATCCTCAACAATAATTACCTTGGAATGGTGCGTCAGTGGCAGGAGCTTTTCTATAATCGCCGCTACTTCGCCACCCCCATGGAGGTCCTTCCCGATTTCATCGACCTCGCAAAAGCCTACGGGGCAGTCGGACTGCGGGCGACAAAGAAATCTGAAGTCGAACCGGTAATCAAAGAAGCACTCTCCACCAGGAATGTGGTGCTGATGGACTTCCGCATCGCCCGTGAAGAGAATGTCTATCCGATGGTTCCCGCCGGGAAGGCCACCACCGAAATGTTGCTGGTTTAATATTGAGAGGAATACCCCCATGAAACATACAATTTCCGTGCAGTTGAGAAATAAACCCGGGGTTCTCTCCCGGGTGACCGGTCTCTTCAGTGGCCGGGGCTTTAATATAGAGAGCCTCTGCGTGGCAGAGACCATGGACAGCGAACTCTCCGTTCTCACCATTGTCTCCCGGGGCGATGCGGCGATTATTGAGCAGATAACCAAACAACTGCACAAACTCATTGATGTGATTAAAGTCACAGATATGGCCGAACTTCCCTATGTGGAACGCGAGATGGTTCTCCTGCGCATGAAGGCGGTGGAAACCACCCGCGCAGAAGTCCTGCGCATTGCAGACATCTTTCGCGCCAAGGTAATAGACGTCAGCTCGAAGACCTTTACCATCGAAGTCACCGGTTCCAGCTCTAAGGTTAATGCCTGTATTGAGTTGTTGCGCCCGCTGGGGATCAAGGAGATCGTCCGTACAGGCACGGTAGCCATGGCCCGCGCCCCCAAAAAATAAACAGGGAACATTGAAGAACCTTGTATTTCGTTCATCTTCGAGGCACAGGATATAAGCGCCAGATTTGCTATCAGAGCCTGGCGCTTCCCTCCGAGGGTAAATTTCTGACTGCAACGAAGAAGATGGGCGAGTATTCACTCTTCCCAATAAACGATTTTTCATGCTCTCCCCCTGGAGGAGATATGATTCAGCCTAAAGTCCCGATAGCCCTGGAAGGTTGGCCGTTTATCGCCTTCTTTGCTTTTCTCACCCTCGTCACAGCCATACTGGGAAACATGCCGGGAGCGTACGTTTTCCTGGTTATCACCTGCTTTGTCCTCTGGTTCTTTCGTGATCCAGAACGCTTTGTACCCTTTGAAGAAGATGCCGTTGTCTCTCCCGCGGACGGCAAAGTCATTATCATTAAAGAGGTGGAAGATAAACGGTTCACCGGCCTGAGGGCGCAAAAGATATCGATTTTCATGAACGTTTTCAACGTTCATGTCAACCGCATACCGATTGCTGGAAAGGTAGAGAAGGTTCTCTACAAACCCGGCACCTTCTACAATGCCAGCAGTACAAAGGCAGAGCTGGAAAACGAGTACTGCGCAACCCTGCTCACCACCAACTCAGGAAAAAAGCTTGCCGTGGTGCAAATCTCCGGTCTCATTGCCCGGCGCATTGTCTGCTGGCTCGAACCTGGCGACAAACTTCGCACCGGTGAACGTATCGGCCTGATTCGCTTTGGTTCACGGGTTGATATCTACCTGCCGCTCGATGCAGACCTGGAGGTAGAGGTTGGTGATATGGTGCGTGGCGGAGAATCGCTGCTTGCCCGTCTCTCCTGAGGAGGCCCCGTGCGCATCATCAGCGGTCTGGCAAAGGGCCGGCGATTGCAGACTCCGCCCCTGCAGCAGCAGAAACAATTTGAGATTCGACCGACCAGTGACCGCGCCCGCGAGGCACTCTTCAGCATCCTCGGAGATGCGGTAGCCGGAGCAGTGGTGCTTGATCTTTTTGCCGGGTGCGGCGCACTCGGTCTTGAGGCCCTGAGCCGAGGGGCAAAGACAGTGGTTTTTGTCGAGAAGAACACTCCGGCACTGAGGTTGATCAAACAGAATGTGCTGAATGTTCTTAACAGTATTTCAAGAAAACAGCAGGCTGGAGAAGTCCGTCTGCTGCAGCAGGACCTGCGCCAGCCGCTGCAGTTTGAGGAGCTGTCAGAAGAGATGCGCCGTTTTGATATTATCCTTGCCGATCCTCCATACGATACCGGGCTTTCCAGCCACATCCTCGGCGAAATCGCCGCCCGGGACATTCTCACCAGACGCGGGATTCTGGTTCTTGAAGAACGTCACGATACTCCGCTTCCAGCTGCAGTCATGCAACTGACCCGCACTGAAATGCGGAAGTATGGTGAGGCCGCCTTTCACTTTTACCGGACAATACCCCAATGAATGCTCTTCCTTCACACAAGACCCTCGCGGTTTATCCCGGCACCTTTGATCCGATCACCATGGGACACGTGGATATCATCTACCGTGCACTCAATCTTTTTGATACGCTGACTATCGCAGTTGCAGTCAACGCATCCAAGTCCCCCCTCTTTTCCGCGGAAGAACGGGTCGCACTGATTAAAGAGAATTTTGCACACGAACCACGCATCAGGGTAGAAGGGGTGAAGGGACTGGTGGTGGATTATGCCTTCCGCAATGGGGCCATTGCTTTGGTGCGGGGAATTCGTGCAGTCTCGGACTTTGACTATGAATTTCAGCTGGCTCTGGCCAACCGCAAGCTCAATCGGGAGGTGGAGTCTGTTTTTCTCATGCCTGGATTTCGCTGGATTTACATCAGCTCCTCCATGCTCAAGGACATTGCCCGGAACGGCGGGGATGTGAGTGAACTGGTGCCAGTCAATGTGAATACCGCAATGAAACGAAAATACGAAAACATCGACAACGGCTGAAGGGACTCGCTCCCCTTGCCATTTTTTTATTCCTCTGCGGCAATAATTCAGGGAACACAACTCTCTGCTTTTCTGAAAGAAAAGACTAAAGGCCAACACCTTCAAAACAAAACAAAAAAATAAGGGTGATGGTCATTTTGACCATCACCCTTATTTTTTCCCTTTACTCTGGTTACGGCTTCACATCATGCTCTCTCCGAGCTGAGCCACTTAAGAACTTTGCCCGTTTCCACCCGGAGGACTTCCAGGTCTCGAACAATATTGCCATCGGCAAGGACCTCCGCCAGAGCTTGACTGGTAGACCGCAACAGCGCCATGGACTCTTCGCCAGCCGGCTCATCGCTCCTGGCGAAAGAATCGGCAACTATAGAAAAGAGCTGCAAGAGATTCAGTTCCATGGAGCGTCCCTGCATCATGTCCAGCAGGTGGTCGCGTTCAGAGAGCATCCCCTCGAGGCTGGATCTGGTTCCTCCGTGCACATACTCTTCACTGTACATGCGCAGATTTTGTACGGAATCCTGTTCCTCATCGTTTTCTGCAAGCAGGAAGACAATAGCAGTATCAGAGGCAGGACCTGTCTCTACGACAGGTGGCTTATCAGCCTCCGTTTCATCCAGAACCTCAAAGGCAGGAGAAGCGCTGCCATCCTCCTCACCTGCAAAGTCATCTGCAGGCGGCATAATATCGTCATCATCATCATCTTCGATATTGACACCTTCCAGAGCTGCAGCAATCTGCTTCTCATTTATCACACTGAAATCAGGTATCCCTTCTTCTTTGCCATAATCCAGACCAGGGTCCCCATCGATCTCCCCCTCAGTATCCCCCCCAAAGCGGGGAGGCTCGGACAGCTCATCCTCTTCAGCCTCAAAACTCAGTGCTGGCCCAGGATATGCTTCAGAGGGGAAGACAAACTCTTCATCATCGTCCTCCTCAACATCAAGCCCCGGAATTTTTTCTGTTTTCCCGGCCGGAGAAGCAGGCGCTGCGGCAAGCTCTTCAGTAAATCCAAACCCGGCGGGTTCCTCTTCATTGAAGAAGCTGGCGACGGCATCTTCCACACCGACATCATCAATCAGAGCAGAAGCAGTCTCTTCATCTTCAGGCGTGTCAAAAGCCGCCAGAGCCGGGACGAGCTGAGCCCCATCAAGGCGAAGTGCATCCTCCCCGGAATCATCATCGGCAGAGGGCTCCACATCCCCCCCCTGCAGAGCGAGTTCTTTGGAGATATTCAGAATACTCTCAGAAGGGGGAGCATCTGCAAATTCTCCCCCGAAAATCTCACCGATTTTAAGGTTGAAAGCATCACTGTCGTCATCATCAAGACCAGCCATCTCCTCCTCAGCCCAAAAACCGTGCACCTCTTCTTCACCACGGGGGCCAAAGGCTGGAGTAATTTCTGCAATATTACCGATGTCCTCTTCTCTGCCGGACAGGAAAGCCACCGGGCCATCTGCAGTCAGATCATCGGACACCTGAATATTATTTTCCCCGATCGTGCGAAATGCCTGCAGCTTTTCGAGCAGCGGGGAAACAGCTGTACGCTCCTCTTCCGGACTCCCCGGCACTGAGACAATGTGTTCCAGCCCTTCAAAGAGAAGATGAAGCACCTTGAACACTTCGGAGTGTGCTTCATCTTTTTTCTCTTGAATATACTCACCAAGTTCACCGATTCCACGAAGCAGATCAAGACAGCTCGCGTTCTCATAAAACTGCTCTTTGAGATCAGCAACCTCAATCTTCAGGTTTGTCAGATATTCGTCGGTGATCTTCCCTTCGAGACCAGGGAGGATTGCCTTCAGACGCATAAGAGCGCCAGCGGTATCGCGCTCGACACCGAAAGAATTGAGAGGGAGCGTTTCTCTCTCTTTTTCATCCAGTGACAACACAGGCACGGGAGTGGCAGATTCCTCTTTAATCGGCGGGACAAAAGCCTCTTTCAAAGGCTTCTCCCCGGCAGGAGTCGGCACAGGCCGGACGGCAGCCATGTTACGTTTGACCTGGACTTTAAGATGCTCAAACGCCTTCACATCTTCGCGCAAAATAGCCATCTTCTGTTCATTTGTCATATTCTCGGAAGAAACAATCTCCTCCAGATTATGATACAGGGTAAGCAGCAGCTTGATGGCGCTGGGATGCGCATCAGCCTTGCAGGCATAGATATATTTAGAAACCTTTTCCAGCGCCTGAACGTACACCAGATTGATCTTTTCTCCGGCCCAGACATCCCGCAGGGCGAGCAACTCCTCATTAAACATGACCAGCACTTCATCAGTAATCTCCCAGTCAATTGAAAGCACGATGCTTTTCAATCGACTGACAGGCGAATCCTTTGCAGGGTTGAGAGCAAACAGATCGTCTGAGTCAGAGAAATAGGAATCGTCGTCTCCTCCGAGTGTCAGATCGTCGTACTGATTTTCGCTATAACGGTCCACGTAAATTCTCTCTTAAAGAAGTTTTTTCTGAATGGAAATCACAGAAGAAAAGATAATTTTTTTCAGGGTTGCAGCAACATTATAACCTGCAAGGGCACTCGCTTCAAAGAACGGAACTTTGAGACGACTATTGAGATCCTTCTGCAGCACAGCTGTGGGGAGTATCGGGATCCCGTACTCTTTAAGGTCAATTTTATTATATTGCATAACAAGAGGAATCTTAAAAATACTTTCTTTGTATAACTGCAGGTTTTCATGCAACTGGTTGAGAGAGCGAATGTTTTTCTCCCGCTGCTTCTCCATGACATCGGCAACAAAAACAATACCGTCAACCCCGCGGAGCACCAGCTTCCGGGTTGCATTATATTTCACCTGACCGGGAACAGTGTAAAGCTGAATTTTTATATCGTAGCCCTTGATTTTCCCTATGTCAAAAGGAAGGAAGTCAAAAAAGAGAGTTCGATCCCCATGGGTCTTCAGGCTGACCATCTCAGAAGCGATCTGCTTTTTGTAGGTGCGATTGACATATTCAAGGTTGGTGGTCTTACCGCAACGTCCCGGCCCATAATAGACAATCTTTATTTGTACGATTTTGTCCCTCAAATTTATAAAACTCAATGTCTTTCCTCCCTGCGCTTCTGCTCAGATAATATTTTTTCCTTCACCCTGCAGACGGGGCTGCACCGCCTTTCCGGGGACATCGAATAAGCGCACATCTTCTTCGTTACAGTCAAAAATTTATCCTCACCATGTCAAAAAAGTTATGCCTGTGGCAAGTGTCCTTCTGTCCTTTGAATATGACCGAAATACAAGTTGTTCCAAGGTACCCATAAATCAAACAAGGAGGGCTCTAATCTGATCAATTGCGTCGACAACATTGAGACGTAAAAAGCCGAGGGAGATATCACGACCGAACAGAGAGATCAAAAGCAGTTCATCATTAATTCTACTGAAATGAATGCTCGAATCCTGGCCTTTATTGAAAAGCAGAGAGAATTCCTGCTCGCCAATAAGCTTTGCCATAGCATCAACAGTGGCAAAGTTACCTGCAGCCAGCGCAGCAAAAGAGTAGACATCGTAGTTACTTGTCCCATTATCTTTGGCAGTGATTGTATTCCCCGCCATATCGATGACGATCGCGCAATCTACGCCCAGCTTCACGAGCTTTTCTTCCAGAATTGCATCGATCTTTTCCAGTTGATCTTGACTGACTATTCCGTAATTCATACTACAAACCTCATTGTAAAATTGGTCACCACTTCAGCCATTACGGTCAATAAAGTATAAAAAATGTTTCCAAACAGCTCATTCTGATTATTGTTGATGGGATCAAGCACCGCACGCCGATGCGAGAGGATTCTTCTCTGCAGAAGTAGTTTCTTTTCTGCGATAAGATACAAGTCTGTTCAATATACGCCAGTTGTTCTCCAATATGAAGATTTATTTTTACATTTTTTTTACCTGATTTCCTTTCTTTATCCGATGGTTATCAGACAAAAAAGTCTTCTGCTTCCGCAGTGTTAAAACAAGATTTCATTACTAAAACTTGAATTTCAATGAACAGAAAGAACACAGATACACTTATTCTTCCCCCGGGAATCGCCTATTTTGACAGCCATTGCCATCTCGACATGAATACTTATGACGAAGATCGCAACGAGCTTATTGCCCGAGCCAAAACCGCTGGCATTACCAATGTCATGACCATCGGCACCGACCTGAAAAGCTCCGAAGCCGCTGTAAATATAGCATTACAGCATGATTACATCTTTGCCGCTGTCGGAATTCACCCGCATGACGTTGATAATATTAGGGACTCCACCTATGATGCGTTAATAAACTTATATAAGAAAAATTCCTCTCAGGTCAAGGGTTTTGGTGAAATAGGTCTGGATTACTACAAGAATTATTGTTCAAAAGAGGTCCAAAAACGTGAATTTGCCCGTCAACTTGAAATTGCAGCAGACCTTCAACTCCCTGTAATCATTCATGATCGTGATGCTGATAATGATTGTTTTGACATTCTTTCTTCTTTTCAACTCAAAGAAGGATGTCTTATGCACTGCTTTGGCAGCGACTACCCATTTGCCCGCAAAGTGCTTGACCGGGGGATGATGATCTCCATCTCCGGGGTTGTTACCTTCAAAAATGCACCCGAGCTGCATGAGGTTGCCACAAAAATTCCACTGGACAGGATGATGATTGAGACCGATGGCCCCTATCTGACCCCCGTCCCGTACCGCGGGAAACGCAATGAACCCGCACATGTTCGCTACACCGCCGCACGAATCGCCGAATTGCGGGGAATCTCCATTGAAGAGGTGGCAGAGGCGACCTCCCGCAACGCACGTCAATATTTCCATATCGAGGAACCATGATTAAAGAAAACCTTGCACGAATTAATGCACAGATAGCTGCTGCAGCAGGCCAGGCAGGAAGAAAGGTCGAAGATATCCAGCTTGTTGCTGTCTCAAAAATCAAGCCGGTGGAGCTGATGATCGAGGCCCTGAACTGTGGCCAGAAGGTCTTTGGTGAAAACTACGTTCAGGAGGTGCAGGAGAAACGCCCGGCTCTGCCCGCCGAAGGGAAAATTCATTTCATCGGTCATCTCCAGTCCAATAAGGCGAAAATCGCCGCCGAGTTCTGCGACATGGTAGAGACAGTAGATAACATAAAACTCGCCCGTAAACTCAATCATCATCTTGACCTGCTTGGCCGTGAGCTGGAGATTCTGATTCAGGTCAACATTGGCGAAGACCCGGCGAAGTCAGGTGTGGACGCAGCAGAAGCGGAGCAACTGCTCGAAGAGGTGCTCACCCTGCCCCGCCTCCACGTGAAGGGCCTGATGACCATCCCGCCATTTGAAAACACCCCGGAGGAATCCCGCCCCTGGTTTTCCGGTCTGCGCAAACTTTCTGAGGAACTGGTCGCCAAAGGGTATTTTAAAGAACACGCCCCCGCTCTCTCCATGGGAATGTCTGCAGACTTTCCCGTGGCCATCGCCGAAGGAGCTACCATTGTCCGCGTGGGAACTGCCATCTTCGGCAACCGCCCTGTAAAATAATTTCTTATTCCCCTGTTACCCTCCGTATCCAGGACCTTTTTCTCTACTGGTCAGTCTCCCTCCGCAGGGCTGACCACAGGGAAAAGAGGTTGACAAAGAGTTATACGCCCTTTATGTAATCAGCTCGTACACTAGTGCTGTATTCTGTCACCGATTCCCGCAGCAAAACCACAAATCACACGACAAACCAGAGAGTTGAGCCCGCCCCATCCGGCAGGGAAGTTTATGATATGAGCAAAATCCTCGTTATTGCAGAAAAGCCCAGCGTTGCTGGAGACCTCGCCAAAGTCCTCCCGGGAAAATTTTCCCGGACCAAGACCCATTTTGAGAGTGACAACTACATCGTCTCCTACGCCATCGGCCATCTCGTCTCCATCTGCTATCCGGAAGAGATCAACCCCGACTGGCAGAAATGGGACATGGCCAACCTGCCCATCCTGCCGGAGGAGTTCAAGCTCAAGGCTCTCGACGGCACCAAATCCCAGCTCAACGCCCTGCAAAAATTGATCCGCCGTTCCGATGTCACGAGATAATCAATGCCTGTGATGCCGGACGCGAGGGAGAACTGATTTTCAACTACATTATAAAGTATGTATGGAACAAATCAGTGGCGAAAAAGAGCTTTAAACGGCTCTGGCTGCAGTCAATGACCGCTGACTCTATCAAGAACGCCTTCAACAACCTGCGCGAGAGCGAGGAAATGATTCCCCTTGAGGAGACAGCTCTCTGTCGCTCTGAGTCCGACTGGCTCATTGGCATCAACGCCACCCGGGCCCTCACCGGCTACAACTCCCGGCGAGGCGGGTTCTTCCTCACACCCTGCGGCCGTGTTCAGACTCCCACCCTCTCCCTGATGGTCAAACGGGAAAGAGAACGGATGGTGTTCATCCCCCGCACGTTTTGCAATATCTTTGCCGAATTCACCTTTGACGGTGGAAACTACACGGGAAAATGGATTGATCCAGCCTTCCAAAAAGACCCCGCTGATCCCTTCAAACGCGCCGATCGATTGTGGGCCGGGGAGGATTGGAAAGCAATCATCGAAAAATGCGGCAACCAGCCCGCAGCCGTTACTGAGGAGAGCAAAGAGAGCCGTCAAAGCGCTCCGCAACTCTACGACCTCACCCTGCTCCAGCGCGAGGCCAACTCCCGTTTCGGTTTCTCGGCGAAAAACACGCTCAATATGGCCCAGGCACTCTACGAGAAACATAAGCTGCTCACCTACCCGCGGACCGACAGTAAATTTCTGCCGGAAGACTACGTTGACCCGACGAAAAAAACCCTCTCAATCCAGGGTGGATGGAACTACGGACCTTATGCAGCAGAGGCGGTGGCGAAGAAGTATGTCAAAAAAGACAAACGGATATTCGATAACACCAAGATCTCTGATCACCACGCCATAATCCCCACCAATCTGCTGCCCGGAGGGAATCTGAGCGAGCCGGAGATGAAAATCTACACCATGGTAGTACAGCGCTACATCGCTGTGTTCTTTCCGCCGGCGGTCTACCTCAACACCAAACGCCTGTCACTGGTCACTGAAGAGACCTTCCTCACCGAGGGCAAGATTCTCAAAAGCCCGGGCTGGAAAGCAATCTACGGGGCTGAGCTGGATTCTGACAAGGATAAAACGCTTACTCCACTGCCCGACAGGGCCGAGATCACCTGCACCAAAATCAACGCAGAGGAACAGCAGACCCGGCCACCCGCACGTTTCAATGAGGCAACCCTGCTCTCAGCCATGGAGAACTCCGACAAGCTGATTGAGGACGACGAACTTTCCGAGGCGATGAAAGAGCGTGGGCTGGGGACTCCGGCCACCCGGGCGGCAATCATTGAAAAGCTCATCAAGGAAAAATATGTGGTGCGGGAAAGCAGGGATCTCACCCCCACCGGCAAGGCCTTTGAACTGCTCGCTCTGCTTGAGGCAATGAAGATCGAGGTCCTCGCCTCCCCGGAAATGACCGGAGAGTGGGAGTATAAACTCAACCAGATATTGAAAGGCGAGTTTACCCGCGAGAAGTTCATGGCCGAGATTTGTGACATGACCCGGCGCATCATCGACCAGGTCCGCAACTTTGAAAGTAAGGAGATACAGGAAGAGGCCCCCTTCAGTCCTGTAAACGGAATGACGTTCCTCTCCAGTCCCACCGCATGGATCTCTAAAGACGGCAAGATCTCCATTCGTAAAATTCTCGGCGGCCGCATGCTCGAACAGCAGGACGTCCTTGACCTGCTCGCCGGTAAAATAATCGGTCCCTACAGCAACTTCCGCTCCAAACGCGGCAAACCATTCACAGCTTCGGTGCAACTGAAGAATAACAAGATTGAATTCATGTTTGCCGACTCTACCGACAACCTCGACATTGAGGAAATTCTGAAGACGGAACCTCTCGGCGCTTCTCCGGTCGACGGCACCTCCGTATTCGCCACCCCCACCGCCTGGCTTAGTGAATCCGCGCTCAACGGAGACAAGGAAAAGGGATTGCGTATCGGTAAAATTATCCTTGAGAAGGAGCTGGAGGAGAAACATATCCGCCAGCTTCTCACCGATGGTAAAACCGAACTGATCCCCGGATTTATTTCAAAACGAAAGAAACCTTTTGATGCCTATCTGATTTTAGAGAAAAATGGTAAGATGAGTTTCGATTTTCCACCGCGTAAGTATAAGAGCAAAGTCAAAAAGGCAGATAAAGCAGAGGACACAAATAAAGAATGAAAAAAATTAAAGAAGAGTACCGTGAGCTCCCCGGTGAAGAACTGGCACAGATCTGTGCAAAAGCAGCGCTTGACATCAAGGCTCAGGAGCTGGTTATCCTTGATGTTCGGGGGCTCACCACCTTCACAGACTATTTTGTCATCATGAGCGGCACCTCGAGCCGCCATGTTCAGGCACTTGCCGAATCCGTTGAAGGTGAATTGCGCTCCAAGCGGGTCAGGACCGCAAGGGCAGAAGGGCTAAAGGAAGGAATGTGGGTATTGCTGGACTTTGACGATGTGATTGTTCACATCTTCTACCATGACCAGCGCTCATTTTACGATCTTGAAGGGCTCTGGGGCGACGCCAAAAAGATCGCCGTCAGAGTCTGAACAAAACAGGCTTAAATATGCAATATCTGAGTACTCGGGGCGGTATCGCCCCCGTTTCTTTTTCAGAAGCCGTGATGATGGGACTCGCCGAAGACGGCGGCCTTCTTCTCCCCCGCACCATTCCCAGAATCGGCAGCGAAACCCTTACCGCATGGCAGGAACTGGGGTATCAGGAACTCGCGCTGGAGGTAATGTCCCGCTTCATTGACGATATCCCCAGGAAAGAGCTCCAGGAACTGATCGCCCGCTCTTATGCCACTTTTGACGATAAAGCAGTTACCCCGCTGGTGAAAAAGGGGGATGTCTATATTCTTGAGCTGTGGCACGGGCCGACCCTCGCTTTCAAAGATATTGCACTGCAGTTCCTTGGCAACCTCTTTGAGTATATGTTGAAGAAGGACGACTCGGTGCTCAATATCATCGGTGCAACCTCTGGTGACACCGGCTCCGCAGCCATCGCCGGTGTGCGCGGCAAAGACCGTATCAATATCTTCATCCTTCACCCCAGGGGCCGCGTCAGCCCGGTGCAGGAGAAGCAGATGACCACCGTGATGGATGACAACATTTTCAATATCGCCATTGAAGGCTCGTTTGACGACGGCCAGGCGATTGTGAAAAGCATCTTCAATGACACCGAGTTTAAACACAAGTATCGCCTGGGTGCCATCAATTCGATCAACTGGGCCCGGGTGCTCGCGCAGGTTGTCTACTACGTCTACAGCGCTCTGCAGTTGATGAAGAAAGAGAAGGATTTCGCGGTGGATTTCTCCATCCCCACCGGGAACTTTGGCGATATTTTTGCTGGCTATATCGCCCGTAAAATGCTGCCCCAGGGAACCCTGCGCAACCTTGTGCTGGCAACCAACAGCAACGACATCCTCAGCCGCATGGTTCAATCCGGCGACTACTCTCTCGGCGAGGTAAAACTCACCTCCAGCCCTTCCATGGATATCCAGGCTGCCTCCAACTTCGAGCGCTACCTTTTTTATCTCATGGACAGCGATGCCGTCAAAACGAAAAATCTCATGGAGACCTTTGCCGCCAAAGGTAGGATTGATCTCTCCGCCTATATGGATCAGATCAAACGCGACTTTACCACCACCAGCGTAAGCGAGGAAGGGGTGAAAGAGACCATCAGGAAGTTTTCCGAAGAGAACGGCTACCTGCTCGACCCGCACACCGCCGTCGGCGTCTGCGCTGCGGCTGGAAACCGGGCTGCGGGCGTGCCGATTGTCTGTCTCGCCACCGCGCATCCGGCAAAATTCCCCGCCGTTGTTGAAGAAGCATGTGGTAAAGTACCACCTCAGCCACCCCAGATTGAGGGCCTGATGGAGCATGAAAGTAAATGCGTCACCATGCCGGCTGATAAGGATGAGATCCAGCGATATATTGCTGAACATGCACGTAAAAGCTGATTCATTCGAGAAAAAACTTGCACAAAAAGGCCGCAAGGCCCATGAACTTTAAAAGAGGTATGCACTATGTTTGGAATGGGAATCTGGGAACTGCTCGTTATTCTCGCCATTGTGGTTGTTATCTTCGGCGCTGGCAAACTTCCTGAGCTGGGTGCCGGTCTCGGGAAAGGCATCAAGAATTTCAAAGATGCCACAAAAAAAGAAGAACAGAAAACAATCGATGACGAAAAAAACGAAAAATCTGAATAACAGGAGCCTTTAATCATGTTTGGAATGGGAACCCCCGAACTTTGTGTTATCCTCGCCATTGTCGCCGTAATATTCGGCGGAAAACGTCTGCCCGAACTGGGTTCCAGTCTCGGCCGGGCAATCAGCTCTTTTAAGAAAGGGGTGAAAGATGTGGAAGATACCGGCCGCGGGCTGGTAGAAGATATCCCCGGCGTAAAAGAGACTGCGGAGTTAAAGAGAACTGTTGCAGAGTTGAGGGACGTGAAAAACATCCTCAAATAAAAACAGTTTAAAATTCTCTTTCAGGCACTGAAGCGATACAGGCCCGTCTCCCCCATAAGGAAGACGGGCCTGTTGTATTTATAACATCGCCGTAACCAGCGGTCGTGCCAATGTCCCCAAACAGGGATGCAACCCCATCGTTGCATCCGCATCAATCACCACTTCACACTCTACCCCACAGTTCTCTCAATGAAAAAACACAGAAAAACAGACAAGCCAGAGGAAATCTCCCCCGGTTACCACTGCCGGGCGCGAATCTGGATTGAGAAAGATGGTGAAACTTTTGTCGGTTTCGGCCGCATCGTACTGCTGGAAAAAATAGCGGAACACGGCTCCATCTCTGCAGCCGCCAAAGCCTTGAAGATGTCCTATAAACATGCCTGGGATCTTGTTGACTCCATGAATCGTAACGCGCGAAGTCCACTGGTGGAGAAAAGCACGGGGGGAAAAGGTGGCGGCGGCGCGGTCGTCACTGAAGCCGGGGCAAAGAGGATTCAGGAATTCTACGACATGCACAAGCGCCTCACCGAATTTCTCCGCAAAGAGACCGACCGCCTGTCGCTGTAACGCGGCCTTCCCATCTCCGTTTTCCCAATGCAGACGGCACCCCACGGCAGACAATCACCTCAAGAACCATCCAGGAGCTCTATGCCGTTACTGTAAAGGTGGTTCCGGTAAGGGGGAGAAAATTCGGTCTGCCTGCCAACCTGGAGCAATTAAGGCAGGCAGCGTATCTCCTCAGCAATTGCCTCAGACTCCGTTCCTTATGGGGACCTTGAATAATCTTGTATTTCGTTCATATTTGAGGTCCCTTTATTTCAATAAGGCACCACATACCCGCCGGGAACACCATGGGGAGAGAAGACAATTTGCCAGAGTTGAATCTTTCTGGCGCGAAAACACCCGGCGCAGGCAAGCAGGTAATACTCCCACATGCGGTAAAAGGTGTCATCGTAATACTCTTTCAAATCGCCCCAGCCCGCCTTGAAATTCCCGTACCAGCACAGCAGTGTTCTGTCATAATCGGCACCAAAATTGTGCCAGTTTTCAACGATAAAACGATCTTCACTGGCATTAAGGATTTGTTTTCCTGAAGGCAGCATTGAATTCGTAAAGATATAACGTTCTATCCACGGATCCAGACTAATCTTCGAGGTATTCGAGCCGATGGTATGCAGTAGAAAAAGACCATCTCTCGTCAGATGTTCACGGGCGACCTTAAAATAGGTGGCATAGTTTTTTACCCCCACATGCTCCATCATTCCCACCGAGACGATACGGTCATACACCCCTGTGATACTGCGATAATCCTGCAGGTGGATATTTACAGGAAGACCTTCACACAACTCCTTCGCCAGCTTTGCCTGCTGCTCGGAAACCGTTACCCCCTCAACGCTGACCCCATATTTTTCCGCCGCATAGCGGGCAGTCCCCCCCCAGCCGCAGCCAATATCGAGGAGCTTCATCCCCGGCTTCAGCTTGAGTTTACGGCAGATCAGGTCAAGTTTATTCTCCTGGGCCTCGTTTAGATCCGCAGCATTTTTCCAGTATCCACAGCTGTAAATCATCAATTTGTCGAGCATTTGCCGATAGATCCTGTTGCCAATATCGTAATGCTTCCTGCCGACGTCAAAGGCCTTTGAGCGACTTCCCATATTGATAATGCGAGCCTTGAAAATCTTCAGCGAATCGCTGAACGGGATAACAGCCCTGTCCAGCCCCTGTGAAAGAATCCTGAAAAAGAATTCATCAAGCTTCTCACACTCCCACCACCCCTCCATATACGACTCTCCGAGCCCCAGAGAGCCTTTGGCGAGGACCCTTGCATAAAAGCCTTCATTATGGACCTGAATGTCCCATGGATTGGAGCCGCCCACCTTGATACTGGCAGATTCCAGTAACTCGCAGGCAGTCTTCTTTAATTCACTTTTTTTCATGCCGTTTTCCTCCTGTCGGGATAATGATAAATAGAGCACAAAACCAGAAAGAGTATGGAGACAGATCCAAAGCAGGAGGATTCACTCCAGGATGAGGAAATGCCCCGTGATCAAGCTTATTCTAACTATTTTTCCACTAAAGGGTACCTTGAATAATCTTGTATTTCATTCATATTCAAGGTTCCCTGGAGCAATTATCTCCGCAACCTTGCAGGATATCTTCTCTCCATTGCTTTCGCCGGATTTTTTAAGACACATCTCAACCTCACCTTTCACCTGCTGATAATCACCGCTGACATCCTCTACTTCTTTCCGCACTGGTCATTCCGCCTCGACGGCATGGCACTGAGAGCTCTGATGCTGGTTCTTCTTTCTTTTACAGGGAAGGGAAAGCAATGCGTTGAGCAATCTTGAGGGTAACGTAAAGCATCCAAACGACAAGCAGCCGATCCGGACTTCCCTGTTACAGGAAAATCCGGATCGGCTGCTTTACCCCCGGGGAACCATGAAGAAAACGACTCAGGACAGAAGAGTCAATGTTCCCGATATTACCTTACGTTCCCACGGTCCTTCTGCTGCATACCCGCCAGCGGCACATATTGATCCTCCATCTTATCCTCCAGCTCCACACCTGTTTTCCTGATTTCAAATGCTCTCTCAATAAGATAGGCGGCTTTTCTGATCCCTTCAGCCACCGGCAGACCACCCTGCCTTATATTGGAGATACAGTTACGGGATTCGTCCGTCAGGCCTGGTTGCGGATTCCAGGTCAAACAGGCGCCAAGGGGGTTGGGAGAACCCAGGCCCGGTCTCTCTCCAATTAAAGTGACCACCATCTTTGCCTGAAGCAGATGGCCAATCTCATCACCAACAGCAACCCTGCCGTTGCTGACAAAGCAGACCGGTGCCGCCGTCAATGTCGTCTGCTCAATAATCTTGAGCAATCCGTCGGCAAACGGAATGGCATTTTGATATATTGCCGGTGCAGAAAATCCGTCGCAGATAACAATACAGAGATCAAAACCCTGCTCCTGATTCTGCAGCTGCTCTTGTGAACATGTATCCAGATGTCTCCCCTTATCCGGACAGGAAAGATATTCTTCACGGGACCCAGCCCTGCTGTTCAAGGAAACAAGGGGACGCTGCAGCCTGTCAAAAGCCGAAGAGATATCCTTTACATCGACCCGCTGATACACCGCAGCCCGCGCCTTCACAGGGGCAAGTTTAAACCGCAGGAATTCCTGCAGAGGCAGGCTGACTTCCGTTCTCCCGAGAGCAACACGGGCATCGGTAAATTGTCTGAGTTTTGTCCAGGGATCAGCACTGATAAGAGAGCCGTCACCTGCACAGGTGTATTTGCGATATTTTTTAGTTGTCATGGTGATTACTCCTGACCAATTTGCAGCAGAGTGTTCCCGGATTGAATGCAAAACAGATTTCTCTGTCGATCATAAATAGACATCTTCTCCTGCCACGCTGCAAATTCCGGAGCAGGTGCACGGTTGAGCAGTTTGCGAAGATACACGACATCGTGAAAAGAGGTGGGCTGATAGTTCAGCATAAGGATACCTTGAATAATCTTGTATTTCGTTCATATTCAGGGCACAGGAGAAAATTTATTAGAGCCATGACTGATCTCTCGACGTCTCGTTCCTCGATTTGGCGGAGGATAAAGTTCTGACTGCAACGAAGAAGATGGGCGAAAGACTGATTATTCAAGGTCCCCTTATATCATTCTGGTCGGCATCCGCATGGCTGGTGCAGCAGGTATCCACCCCCATGGGCAGACCAGACAGTATACCACAAAAATGATCTTCCAGCCCCGCCCGTTGAATCTGCTTGCCGTTAAAGAGGCCTTCCAGGTCAATAAAACAAACCACGGAGTTGACGAACAGAGGACTATATTTTCTTGCCACCCATGGGCTCTGGCTTCAAGAACATCACCAGAAGGGGCGCTTGATATTGAGATTTTCTAAGCTGCCTGTGCGGCAGTGGAC